>NZ_JBDJMM010000010.1:0-169171 GCF_039673865.1 Pseudomonas sp. TWI628
GACGGGCATCCATGCCCGTCACCTCCCTCCGCAAGACCTGCGTTCGGCCTCCTGAAGTCGCAATCTGCGTCGCCTGAACTACCGCGCGCTTAGAAGCAAAAGCAAGAGCAAGAGCAAGAGCAAGAGCAAGAGCAAGAGCAAGAGCAAGAGCAAGAGCAAGAGCAAGAGCAAGAGGCAAGCGGATCGCGGATCGCGGATCGCGGATCAGCGTGGCTTAAGGTCCAGCCTGCGCAGGTGGCAAGTCACTTCCTCACGGTCGTGATACAGCTGCTTGCAGGCAATCGATACCTTGATCTTGCGCGCCTTGAACGTCGCCTCCATGCGGTCAAGCAAACGACGCACCTCGGCATAGCGCTGCTTCATTGGCAACTTCAGGTTGACCACCGCCTCTCGGCACAACCCCTCCCCCAGCCACGTCTCGATCAGCGAGGTGGTCCGCGCCGGTTTCTCGACGATGTCGCAGACCATCCAGTCCACCGGCTGCTTGGGCTGCCACGTAAAACCGTCCGCCATCAGGTGCTCTACCAGCCCAGTCTCCATCAGGCTTTCGGCCATCGGCCCATTGTCGATGGCGGTGACCAGCATGCCACGGCGCACCAACTGGTAAGTCCAGCCGCCTGGCGAAGCGCCCAGGTCGACACCCTTCATGTCGTCGCCAAGGCGCTGCTCCCACTGCTCACGCGGGATGAACTGGTGCCAGGCCTCTTCCAGCTTGAGCGTCGAACGGCTGGGCGCCTCACGCGGGAACTTCAGGCGCGGGATGCCCATCGGCCACAAGGCGCTGTTGTTCGCCTCAGCCATGCCAACGAACACCCGACGACCGCTGATGAAAGTCAGCAGCAGCCGCGGCAAGCTGGGGTTGTCGACCAGGCGACCAGCCTTTTCCAGGGCCTTGCGCAGAGGCACTTCGAACTTGCGGCAGAACGTCGACAGCTCCTTGCCGTCGTTGCTGTCCAGCACTTCCAGCCAAAGGCTGCCAAATACCGGCTGCCCAGCCAGATGCTCCAGCAGCACGCTGATACGGTCGCTCTCTGGCAGCTCGATATAAGTGCCTCGCGCCCACTGGCGCGGGAAGATCAGTTGCGCGAAGCGCAGTTGGGCCATCAGGCGTTCGGCACCTTCGGCCTCGGCACAGACAAACTCGGCACAAGCGCTCTGCGGCTTGCCCTTGGCATAGCCGGCCACGCCCAACACGGCGGCATATTCGCTGATCTCGGCGCAGACCTCACCCTCGAAACCGGGCCGGCAATGCATGAACAGGGTATTCATCTCTCACTCCACTACGGCTGGCGCACTACGGGCGCCGGCAGGGCGGCGATGATAAAGGAAGATCGGAACCTGCGACATGCCCCGCCGGTCCAGAAAAGAGTCAGGGGCAGCAAACAGAGCTACCCTGACCCTTCAGCCAGGCCCGTGCCGTACGGGCCGAAACAGCGCGCTGGCACCGGCCATAACCCGCAGTGCCGGGCCCCGCCGCACAAGGAGTTGGCAATGCCCTCGCTCGATAGCCTGAACACCCTCCAGACCCTCCAGGTGGCTGACCGCACCTATCACTATTACAGCCTCGCCGAAGCCGCTCGGCAGCTGGGCGACCTGCAGCGCCTGCCCATGTCGCTCAAGGTACTGCTGGAAAACCTGCTGCGCTGGGAAGACGGCAAGACCGTCGCCACCGATGACCTGCGCGCCCTCGCCGGCTGGCTGCAGGAACGCCGCTCTGACCGCGAAATCCAGTACCGCCCGGCGCGGGTGCTGATGCAGGACTTCACTGGCGTGCCAGCTGTCGTCGACCTCGCCGCCATGCGCGCGGCCATGGCCAAGGCCGGTGGCGACCCTCAGCGAATCAACCCACTGTCGCCAGTGGACCTGGTGATCGACCACTCGGTGATGGTCGACCGCTACGCCACGCCACAAGCCTTCAGCCAGAATGTCGACATCGAAATGCAACGCAACGGCGAGCGCTATGCCTTCCTGCGCTGGGGCCAGAGCGCGTTCGACAACTTCCGCGTGGTACCGCCAGGCACCGGCATCTGCCACCAGGTCAACCTGGAATACCTCGGGCGCACAGTCTGGACCCGCGACGACGATGGTCGCACCTATGCCTTCCCCGACACCCTGGTCGGCACCGACTCGCACACCACCATGATCAACGGCCTTGGCGTACTCGGCTGGGGCGTGGGCGGCATCGAGGCGGAAGCAGCCATGCTCGGCCAGCCGGTGTCGATGCTGATCCCCGAAGTGATTGGCTTCAAGCTCACTGGCAAGCTGCGCGAAGGCATCACCGCCACCGACCTGGTACTGACCGTGACGCAGATGCTGCGCAAGAAAGGCGTCGTGGGCAAATTCGTCGAATTCTACGGCGATGGCCTGGCCGACCTGCCGTTGGCCGACCGTGCCACCATCGCCAACATGGCACCTGAGTACGGCGCCACCTGCGGCTTCTTCCCGGTCGACGAGGTCACCCTCGACTACCTGCGCCTGTCGGGTCGCCCAAGCGAGACGGTGCAGCTGGTCGAACAGTATTGCAAGGCGCAAGGCCTGTGGCGCCTGCCTGGGCAGGAACCGCTGTTCAGCGACACGCTAGCCCTGGACATGCATGACGTCGAGGCCAGCCTGGCCGGGCCCAAGCGGCCACAGGACCGGGTTGCCCTGGGCCAGGTTGGCCAGGCCTTCGACCACTTCATCGAGCTGCAACCCAAGCCGTTGGCCAAGGAGGTCGGCCGCCTGGAGAGCGAAGGTGGCGGCGGAGTGGCGGTCGGCAACGCCGATCAGGCCGGCGAAATCGACTACAGCCATGAAGGACAGACCTACACCTTGCGCGACGGCGCCGTGGTGATCGCCGCGATTACCTCATGCACCAACACTTCCAATCCCAGCGTGATGATGGCGGCCGGCCTGGTGGCGAAAAAGGCCCTGGAAAAAGGCCTGCAACGCAAACCCTGGGTCAAGAGTTCACTGGCCCCCGGCTCCAAGGTAGTGACCGATTATTACAAGGCCGCAGGGCTTACCCCTTACCTCGACCAGCTTGGCTTCGACCTGGTCGGTTATGGCTGCACCACTTGCATCGGCAACTCCGGGCCACTGGACGATGCCATCGAAAAAGCCATCGGCAGCGCCGACCTCACGGTCGCTTCGGTGCTGTCGGGCAACCGCAACTTCGAAGGCCGCGTGCATCCGCTGGTCAAGACCAACTGGCTGGCCTCACCGCCGCTGGTAGTGGCCTACGCGCTGGCCGGCAGCGTGCGCGTCGACCTGACCCAGGATGCACTGGGGACGGGCAAGGACGGCCAGCCCGTCTACCTGCGCGATATCTGGCCAAGCCAGCAGGAAATTGCCGACGCCGTGGCCAAGGTCGACACCACGATGTTCCACAAGGAATACGCCGAAGTGTTCGCCGGCGATGCGCAATGGCAGGCTATCGAGGTGCCACAAGCGGCCACTTATGTGTGGCAGGACGACTCCACCTACATCCAGCACCCACCGTTCTTCGATGGCATCGGCGGGCCGCTGCCCGAGATCAGGGACATCCAGGGTGCGCGCATCCTCGCCCTGCTCGGCGACTCGGTGACCACCGACCACATCTCCCCGGCCGGCAACATCAAGGCCGACAGCCCCGCCGGGCGCTACCTGCGCAGCAAGGGCGTGGAACCCCGGGACTTCAACTCTTACGGCTCGCGGCGTGGCAACCACGAAGTGATGATGCGCGGCACCTTCGCCAATATCCGCATCCGCAACGAGATGCTGGCTGGCGAGGAAGGTGGCAACACCGTGCATGTGCCCAGTGGCGAGAAGCTGTCGATCTATGACGCCGCCATGCGCTATCAGGCCGAAGGCACGCCGCTGGTGGTGATCGCCGGCCAGGAGTACGGCACCGGCTCCAGCCGCGACTGGGCGGCCAAGGGCACCAACCTGCTGGGGGTCAAGGCGGTGCTGGCGGAGAGTTTCGAACGCATCCACCGCTCCAACCTGGTGGGCATGGGCGTGCTGCCGTTGCAGTTCAAGGCCGGGCAGGATCGCAAGCAATTGGCGCTGACCGGCAAGGAACAGATCGACCTGCTGGGGCTCGCTGGCGCGCAGATCAGACCGGGCATGAGCCTGCCGCTGCGTATCACTCGCGAGGATGGGCAACAGCAGCAGATCGAGGTGCTGTGCCGGATCGATACGCTCAATGAGGTGGAGTACTTCAAGTCAGGCGGGATCTTGCACTATGTGCTGCGGCAGATGATTCGCAGCTGATTGGCTTGGCAGTTGTAGCGTCGGCGAAGATCGTGCGCCGCGCGGGGGGCGCTCGATCTTCGCTCCACCACAGAAAAACATCAGGCACCCGGCAGTAGCACTTTAATGGCCGGTCAGTCATCATGCCCCCGATTTGCCACAATATGGTCACAAATATGGACAATCTGCTGCGAATATCCAGTTTCCCATAGCGCACCCGCAATAGCGGCCAATTGCCACAGATCAACTAAATTAAATATCCATTCAATAAAACCAGTGGCTTGCCGATATCAGTCGAAAGCCTTGCGGATTATTCAACCCATGCGTAACAACCAGCCGATTACCCAGAGGGAACGGACCTTCCCTGCCCAACAACGGTTGATCTCCACCACCAATGCCAAGGGTGTGATCACCTACTGCAACGATGCATTCATCGAGATCAGCGGTTTCACCCGCGAGGAGCTGATTGGCGCCCCCCACAACCTGGTGCGCCACCCCGATGTGCCGACTGCGGTGTTTGCCCACATGTGGCAAACCCTCAAGCAGGGCTTGCCGTGGATGGGCATCGTCAAGAACCGTTGCAAATCCGGCGATCACTACTGGGTAAACGCCTACGTCACCCCGATTTTCGAGAACAACCAGGTCGTTGGCTTCGAGTCGGTGCGGGTCAAGCCTAGCGCCGAGCAGATCCGCCGTGCCGAGGCCCTGTACCAGCGCATCAACGATGGCAAGACTGCCATCCCGCGGCGTGATCGCTGGCTACCGGTGCTGCAGGACTGGCTGCCGTTCATCCTGATCAGCCAGGTCGGTTTCCTGATTGGCAACTGGCTCGGCCACTCGTGGGGCTTCGCCCTGGCCGCCGGCCTGTCGGTACCGCTCGGCCTGCTCGGCCTGAGCTGGCAGCAGCGTGGCCTGAAACGCTTGCTGCGCCTGGCCGAACAGACCACCTCCGACCCGCTGATCGCGCAGATGTACACCGACAGCCGTGGGGTACAGGCACGCCTGGAGATGGCCATGCTCAGCCAGGACGCGCGCATGAAGACCTGCCTGACCCGCCTGCAGGACAGCGCCGAGCACCTCAGCGAGCAGGCGCGCCAGTCCGATGTCCTGGCGCACAAGAGCTCCTCGGGCCTGGAGCGCCAGCGCGTGGAGACCGAGCAGGTCGCCGCCGCCGTCAACCAGATGGCCGCCACCACGCAGGAAGTGGCCAACCACGTGCAGCGCACCGCAGACGCCACTCAGGAAGCCAACCGCCTGACCAGCCAGGGCCGGCAGATCGCCGGGGAAACCCGCGACGCCATCGAGCGCCTGTCGACCGCCGTGGGCGAAACCGGCCAGACCGTGACCCAGCTGGCCAAAGACAGTGACGAGATCGGTGGCGTGGTCGATGTGATCAAGGGCATTGCCGACCAGACCAACCTGCTGGCACTCAACGCCGCCATCGAAGCGGCCCGTGCCGGCGAGATGGGCCGTGGTTTCGCCGTGGTCGCCGACGAAGTGCGCCAGCTGGCCCAGCGCACCGCCGAATCGACCGGGCAGATCCACGGCCTGATCGCCAAGCTGCAACAAACGGCCAACAACGCCGTACTGACCATGGAAACCGGCCACCGCCAGGCCCAGGAAGGCGTTGACCGCGTCATGCAGGCCGACCAGGCACTGGTCGGGATCAGCGAAGCCGTGGCCAATATCACGGACATGGCGACCCAGATTGCCGCCGCCACCGAAGAGCAGACTGCAGTGGCCGACGAGATCAGCCGCAACATCAGCACCATCGCCGAACTGGCCGACCAGACAGCCGAGCAGGCGCAGCATTCGGCGTTGCTCAGCGAGGAGCTGACCACCACTGCCGGCGGGCAGTATTCGCTGGTGGAACGGTTCAACCGCTAGTTCTGACCTAGGCGGTCACTGAACTGCGCCCCTGAGGCTGGACTTTTTGTCCAACGTCAGGGGCGCAGTTCACCTTACCAGTCCAGGGCCAGCCGGCTCTCGAAGTAACGCTCCTCGCCGGTCAGCGGGTCGGCAAAGCGCAAGCTCTGCGCCAGCAGTTTCAACGGCCGCTGATAGTCGTCTTCTTCCTTGAGCAATTCGGGATAGAACGGGTCATTGCAGATCCCCGCCCCCAACGCCGCCATGTGTACCCGCAACTGATGCGTCTTGCCCGTTACCGGCGACAGCCCGTAACGCCACAACTCGCCATGCTTCTCCAGCACTTCGGCAAAGGTCTCGCTGTTGGCCTCCCCCGCCACTTCGTGCATGCGGAAGAACGGCTCGCCATGCACCAGGCGACTTTTGTGCACCAAGGGGAATGCCTGCTGCGGCAACGCGGCAGCAATGGCTTGATAGCGCTTGTCGATCCGCCGCTCCGGGAACAACCGCTGATACGCGCTGCGCGTCTGTGGATTGGCAGAGAACAGCACCAACCCGGCCGTGTGCCGGTCGATGCGGTGCAACGGCACCAGATGCGGGTTGTCCAGGCGCCGGATCAGGCGGCGCAACAGGGTTTGCTCGACGTATTCACCCGTGGGTGTCACCGGCAGAAAGTGCGGTTTGTCAGCCACCACCAGGTGCTCGTCCACATGCAGGATGGTCTCCTGCACCGGGATCGGCCGCTCGTTGGGCACCTCGCGAAAATAGTGAAGGCGCATGCCGCGACGGTATGGCAAGTCGGCGGCAATCGCCCTGCCCTCGGCATCCAGCACCCGACCGCGCGCGAAGCGGTCGAGCCACTGCGCGCGCTCGATGGCCTTGAAATGGTCGCACAGGCAATCGAGCACCGTGGCCCAGTTGCCGGGCGGCAGGCAAACCGTACTGGCTTGCTGGTGGGCGGGGTCGAAAGGCGTAGTCATGGCAGGGCTCGAGCAATCAAAGCCAAGCATTATCCCCCAAGCCCGGTGCCTCAACCAGCCTCGACCATCCCCTCGCTATGCGCCTTCAACCAGCGCAGGACCTGCACAGGTTCCCAACGCCCGGGGTCATAGAGTGCGTAGACCAGGCCCTGGTAACCCACCACATCCAGCCCCCGATGGTAACCGGCACGCTGGAACAAGGCCTCGATTTCTGCAAAACAGGTATTGAAATGCACCTTGCCGAATGGCGTGCGGTCATCGGTGACCAGACCTTCGAAGCGCAATTCCAGCACGGCATCGCACACCCGCTCGACCGGCATGCGGTTGATGCTGTACTTGAGTTGCTCGACGTTGAGCATGGTTCCACCTCGATACTGTATTTATATACAGCATACGAAGAGTGACACCGCTGCGTCAATCGGCCAGGACGTCACTGCAAGCCTGGCAGGTAGCCCGTACCCTTGCGAATGGTCAGCACCTCGCGGCGCGGCGCGGCGGCTGACACCGACAGGTGAACCCAGCTGTCGAACTCGAGGATCAACTGGTCGAACGCCACGTCACTCTTGCTTATCTGCCTGACCACTTCCCGGTTGTCGACGCCGATCACCGTGAAATCCGCTGCCAGGCCTTGCACGTGCTGGCTGCCTCGCGCCCCGCCGACGCGCGCATTGACTGCCGCGCTGCGGTATCCGCTGCTGACGATGATGGGGCAACCCAACAACACCCGGACCTGCTCCAGCACTTGGCAAAGCAGGCGCAAATTACTCAGGACTGCAGGCGTAGGGGTGTTGTCCAACCCATCTCTCGCGGCAATTTGCGAAGTAGTCAGTTCTTCCAGGGAGAAATGTGGCGTGATCAGCATGACGGGGCTCTCGATGACAATGCAAAAGTACCGATGACCATTCAACGGTGCGACATCATCATTTCTGGCCCGCCGGCGATGCACGAGGGCAGGCCTTCCCTCTGCCCGTCACTGGGCGAGGAAGGCCACTACCTGCTGGGCATCGAATGGCCAATGCAGCTCTGCCGACGTATCGCTGCGCCGCAACACCGGAATGATCAGACCGTACCGCTCGAACAACGCCTGGTCATCGGCGATGTCGACCAACTCGATCAGCAAGCCGTGTTCAACGAAGGGCATCAGCACGGCTTCGGCCACTTCGCACAAGTGGCACCCGACGGTGCTGAAGAGTTGGCATTCAGGCAGCATGGAGGGCAAGTCCCGATTTGGCTGTAGGAAGAAACTCATTCTAAGTCTGTCCTGCCCCCTCTGCACCTGACCCTGCTCAATCCTGACTGGTGGCACCGATGCGGTGCAGCGACAGGTCCGCGCCCTGGAACTCCTGTTCATGGCTCAAACGCAAGCCATTTACCTGGCGAATCAGTCCGTACACGGCAAAGCCTCCGACCAGTGCGACCAGCACGCCCGCCAGGCTGCCCAGCAGTTGGCTTATCAGGCTGACCCCGCCCATCCCCCCCAGCGCTGCCTGGCCAAACACACCACAAGCGATTCCCCCCCACAGGCCGCACAAACCGTGCAGTGGCCAGACACCGAGCACATCATCGATCTTCCAGCGGTTCTGCGCGGCCGTGAAACTCCAGACGAACAGCACCCCGGCCACCAGCCCGGTGACCAGCGCACCAATGGGGTGCATGAGGTCAGAGCCGGCACAGATTGCCACCAGCCCGGCCAACGGCCCGTTGTGCAGGAAGCCCGGGTCGTTGCGCCCGGCCAGCAAGGCGGCCAGGGTACCGCCGACCATGGCCATCAGCGAGTTGATCGCCACCAGGCCGCTGACACCCTGCAACGTCTGGGCGCTCATCACGTTGAAGCCGAACCAGCCGATGATCAGGATCCACGAGCCCAGCGCCAGGAACGGAATGCTCGACGGGGCAAAGGCCACCAGGCGGCCGTCGCGATAGCGCCCCCGCCGCGCGCCCAGCAACAGCACCGCCGCCAGCGCCAGCCAGCCGCCCATGGCATGCACCACCACCGAGCCGGCAAAGTCATGGAACGGCGCACCGAAGCGGGCCTGCAGCCAAGCCTGCACGCCGAAATTGCCATTCCACACCACACCTTCGAAGAATGGGTAGATGAACGCCACGATCAGCGCCGTGGCGCACAGCTGCGGTGCGAAGCGCGCACGTTCGGCGATCCCCCCCGAGATGATCGCGGGAATCGCGGCAGCGAAGGTCAGCAGGAAGAAGCATTTGACCAGCGCATAGCCGTGCTCGGCAGCCAGTTGCGATGCAGGCTGCAGGAAATTCACGCCATAGGCGATCCAGTAGCCGATGAAGAAATACACCAGCGCGGAGATGGCGAAATCGCTGAGGATCTTCGACAGCGCGTTGACCTGGTTCTTGTGGCGCACGGTGCCCACTTCGAGAAAAGCGAAGCCGGCGTGCATGGCGAGCACCAGAATGGCGCCCATGAGGATGAACAGGGTGTTGGAGCCGTGGACAAGAGAGTCCATCGCGCTGTGCATGTTTTCCATGAAAGAGGCAGACCTGCTGAAAAAAAGCACCAGGACAGTTCAAGAACCTGCATCCCTGCACCGAATCGGTGCCAGCTTTTGCCCTGTTTTGCCGAACCGGGCGCGGCCTGCGTGGTTTTTTCTTGGGTTTGTCGTGGATTGGGTTAAGGTTTATCGGTATCCGCCAGGGTCGACGCCCTGGTTCGGCGCACCGCCCCGGGTTACGCCCCGCGTTGTGGCAAATCTCAGTAGCAAGGCCCATACCAGCACTGCCAGTGAACCTTCCACACTCCCGGTCACTCGAATAACCTACACACCTGCACACCTGCATAGGGAGAGCCCCATGGCCAGCAAATCGGCAAAGACTGCACAAGAGATATTGATGGCTGACTTCCAGGCCTTGGTTCGTGATACCGAGCGATTGCTGGCCGATACCGCCAACCTGGCGGGCGACCAGGCCGACGAGCTGCGCGAGCAGATCCACGATCGCCTGACCCAAGCCCGTGAAACCTTGCAACTGACTCAGGACTCGGTGCGTGAGCGCGGCCAGGCAGCCCTTGGCAGCGCCGAACAGTACGTCCAGGAAAAACCCTGGCAGGCCATTGGTATTGCCGCAGGCGTCGGCCTGTTGATCGGCCTGCTGGCCAATCGGCGCTGAGGAGTCCCCATGGAGAATGACAGCATTGGCACCAGCGCCTCGGGCAAACGCCTGGGCGCGGCGCTGCTGGGGCTGCTGCACAGCCACATCGAACTGTTCGGCATCGAGCTGCAGGAACAGAAAGCCCGCACCCTGAGCCTGCTGCTGTTCGCCGGCCTGGCACTGGTGTTCGCGCTGCTGCTGCTGACGGCCTTGTCCGGCTTGTTGCTGGTGCTGCTGTGGGACAGCTATCGCCTGGCTGGCATCATTGGCCTGTGCGTCTTCTATGGAGCGGCGGCGCTGTATTGCGGCCTGCGCCTGAAAGCAGCCGTGTTCGATGAGTCCTCACCCTTTGGTGCGACCCTCGATGAACTGGCCAAGGACCGGGAGCGCCTGTTGCCATGAGCCTGCCTGAGCTACCGAATACCCGTAACCCACGGGAACTGCGCAAAGCGTTGCTGCGCCTGCGCATGGAAATGCACCGCCAGGAGATTCGCCATGAGTCCGGGCAGCTGCTGCAACCCTTGCAGCGCCTGCGCGGCATGGGCAGCTCGCTGCATGACGGGCTGGGTATCAAACACGCGCCGTTGTGGGGCATCGGCGCCGTCGTGGCGTTGGGCTTTCTGACCGGCAAGGGAGTACGCAGCGGCAACCTGCACCGCCTGGTCCGCCTGGGAACCAGCCTGTTACCCCTGGTGCGCCTCTACCTGCAGGGCAATCGTCGCCCTTGAACGCTCACCGGCCCTGATCCCACAGGGCCGGTCTCGATCTGCCCCTTGCACGCCTGCTCACGACACCGGAAGCTATACCCTTCGATCGAAGGAGACCGCGCCTTGGACTGGCACACCCTGCTCACCCGCGAACGCCTCGGCAAAGCCCTCTACAGCGCCGAAGAACTGGGCCGCAGCCCTTTCCACAAAGACCATGACCGGATCATCTTCTCAGGGGCTTTTCGCCGCCTCGGGCGCAAGACCCAGGTCCATCCCGTTTCCAGCAACGACCATATCCATACGCGCCTGACCCATTCACTGGAAGTCAGCTGCGTTGGCCGCTCGCTGGGCATGCGCGTGGGCGAAACACTGCGCGCCAGCCTGCCCGAGTGGTGCGAGCCCAGCGACCTGGGCATGATCGTGCAGTCGGCCTGCCTGGCCCACGACATTGGCAACCCGCCGTTCGGCCACTCCGGTGAAGATGCCATTCGCCACTGGTTCCAGCAGGCCGCCGGGCGCGGCTGGCTGGACGACATGAGCGACGACGAGCGCGCCGACTTCCTCAATTTCGAAGGCAACGCCCAAGGCTTTCGCGTGCTCACCCAACTCGAATACCACCAGTTCGATGGCGGCACCCGGCTCACCTACGCCACTCTTGGCACCTACCTCAAGTACCCTTGGACGGCCCGACATGCCGATGCCCTCGGGTACAAGAAGCACAAGTTCGGCTGCTACCAGAGCGAGTTGCCGCTGCTCGAACAGATCGCCCGCAAGCTCGGCCTGCCGCTGCTCGAAGAACAACGCTGGGCGCGCCACCCGCTGGTCTACCTGATGGAGGCGGCAGATGACATCTGCTACGCCCTGATCGACCTGGAAGACGGCCTGGAAATGGAGCTGCTGGACTACGCAGAAGTCGAGGCGCTGTTGCTCGACCTGGTCGGTGACGATTTGCCGGAAACCTATCGCCAGCTTGGCCCTGCCGATTCCCGGCGACGCAAACTGGCAATCCTGCGTGGCAAGGCTATCGAGCATCTGACCAATGCCGCTGCGCGCGCCTTCGTCGAGCAGCAGCAAGCACTGCTGAGCGGGCGCCTGAGCGGTGACCTGGTCGAGCACATGCACGGCCCGGCCAAGCGCTGCGTACTGCAGGCCAAGGACATGGCACGCAACAAGATTTTCCAGGACAAGCGCAAGACGCTGCATGAGATAGGCGCCTATACCACGCTGGAAATCCTCCTCAACACGTTCTGCGCTGCCGCCCTGGAACAGCACGGCGGAGGTACCCCTTCGTTCAAGAGCCGCCGCGTGCTCGATCTGATCGGCAACAATGCACCCACCCCGCAAGACTCGCTGCACAAGGCGTTCCTGCGGATGATCGATTTCATCGCCGGCATGACCGACAGCTATGCCAGCGAGATGGCCCGGGAAATGACCGGGCGCTCAAGCCCGACCTGAAGACACGGCAGCGTCGCCCGGTGCAATACCGAGCGACGCTTGACCTTAGGAAACTTCCTACAAACAACACCTGCTCATTAAACGCCAACTAAACAAGCTGATAAAAAGTTACCAAAACAGCTTTGACAACGAAGCATGCTCTTACACTTCGTAGCCAAATTTGTACTAAGCTGTAAGCCGTTTCCCATATATAGCGAATCTCCCTGCTACGTATCCCTGCCGACTTGTAACTGGGGTAAGGTGCCTCCTGCCTCCGTCATCCGCCGCAGGAAACCTGAACATGAATACTGTATTTATTGTCGATGACCATCCTGTCATCCGCCTGGCTGTCCGCATGTTGCTTGAAAACCAGAACTACAAGGTCGTGGGCGAGTCGGACAACGGCGTGGAAGCCATGCAGTTGATTCGTGAAACCCAGCCTGAGCTGGTCATTCTGGACATCAGCATCCCCAAGCTCGATGGCCTTGAGGTCCTTTCGCGCTTCCAGGCCATGGCCCTGCCGCTGAAAGTCCTGATCCTCACTGCACAGTCTCCGGCGCTGTTCGCCGTGCGCTGCATGCACTCGGGCGCAGCAGGTTATGTCTGCAAGGAGGAAGACCTGAGCGAACTGCTCAGCGCAATCAAGGCCGTACTCGCCGGATACAATTACTTCCCCAGTCAGGCGATCCATAGCAATCACGAAACAGCGGACTCCGATTTGCGACTTTTCCGACTCGTTAACGATCGCGAACTTATGGTTCTGCAACTTTTCGCCCAAGGCCGCAGTAACCAGCAGATCGCCAAAGGCATGTTCCTCAGCAACAAGACCGTCAGTACCTACAAGAAGCGGCTCATGCAGAAACTACAGGTCGATACGTTGGTCGACCTGATTGAAATGGCCAAACGCAACGCCCTGGTCTGAGGTTTTCGATGGTGCAATTGATCGCCTGCCTGGCGCTAGTCCTGGCATTGGCCTGCGACCTGGCGCAGGCCTCATCCCATGAAGTGGTGCCCTACACCCTGCTGGCTCGCTCTGCGACGATGCCGCTGCACCCGCAACTGACGGAACAGCAACGGCAGTGGGTGCAGGGCCGTCATGCCCTGGTCCTGGGCACCTCGGCGCCCGACTACCCGCCCTTCGACATCACCAGTGGCGGGCAGATCTACCAAGGCCTCACCGCCGAATATGCCAACCTGATCGGCAGGGCACTGAACCTGCCGATTCAGGTCATGCGCTACCCCCACAGGCAGGCGGCGCTGCAGGCGCTCAAGCGTGGCGACATCGACCTGCTCGGCAGCGCCAATGGATACGAAGCGGCAACCGAAGGGCTGACGCTTTCACACCCTTATGCCGTTGACCAGCCTGTGCTGGTCACGCGGGAGGATGAACCGCGCGCCCTCAATGGCGGCCTGAATGGCATGCGCCTGGGCATGCTCTACCACTACCTGCCCCAGGAGGAAGTCCATGCCGCCTACCCCAACGCCGAAGTACTGGTTTTCGGCTCCTCCACCCAGGCCCTCAACGCCGTGGCCTTTGGCCAGGCCGACGTGTTCATCGGCGACACCATTTCGACCCACTACCAGCTCAATCGCGGGCACCTGCCACGCCTGCGCATGGCCAGTTTCGGCCAGCACGAGCACTTCGGCTTCAGTTTTGCCATGCGCGCCGAGGACGTGCAGCTCAAGGAGCTGGTCAATGCAACCCTCGACCGCCAGTCGGGCGCCGTGCGCACCAGCATCCTCAAGCGCTGGAGTGCTGGCAGTGACCTGCTGCTGAGTGATCGTCAGCTGCGGCTGACACCCGAGGAGGAGCAGTGGCTGGCCAGCCATCCGATGATGCAGGTCGCCGTCGACGAAACGGCGGCTCCCCTGTCCTACTTCGACGGCAATGGCCATTTTCGCGGGATAACCGCCGACCTGCTTGACCTGATACGCCTGCGTACCGGCCTGCGCTTTGAGGTACAGCGGGCCAATGGCATCGCCGACATGCTCGCCCGGCTGGAAAACGGCCACGTGAACATGATCGCCGCACTTGCCAGCGACGGTACCACCAACAAACACCTGCACCTGAGCCGCCCCTACCTCGAAAGCCCACATGTGCTGGTTACCCGCGCCGCAGATGAACAGTACGGTTCACTGATGCAACTGAACGGGCACCGCGTTGCCATCTCCCGTTACAGCAATCTGGACGACTTGCTGGCAACCCGCTACCCGCAGGTTGGCTGGATCGAGACCGAAAGCCCCTATTTTTCCGTCGCGCTGCTCAACAGTGGCGCCGTTGACGCGATGATCACCCCCTTGATCGATGCCAACCACGCCTTGGCCGGCAATACCGACCTGATCATTCGCAACACGGTAGGCAGCGAGCCCGCGATCTTCGCCATGGCCACCCGCGAACAGGACATGCCACTTGCCTCGATCCTCGACAAGGCCCTGCTGAGTATTTCGCCGGAAGAGCTGGGGGTCATCAACAACCGTTGGCGCGGCTACGATCTGCATGAAGATGCCAGCTGGCGAGCCTTGCGCCGCCTGATCCTGCAGGTGCTGCTGGGCACCGGCGTGTTACTGTTGCTGGCCCTGATCTGGAACGCCCGCCTGCGGGGGCAGATCAAACAGCGCCAAAGCGCCGAGCGCGCGCTGAGCGATCAGCTGAAGTTCATGGAAGCGCTGCTCAACGGCACGCCGCACCCGATGTACGTGCGCGACCGGGAAGGCCACTTGCAAAGCTGCAACGCCAGCTACCTGGAAGCCGTCCAGTCCCGCCTTGAAGACGTGATTGGCAAGCGCCTGGACGAGAGCCTGTTCGCCGACGCCGAGCACACGCGCCAGATCCAGGCCGACTACCAACAGGTGATGGCTGCCGGCATGCCGCTGATCATCGACCGCCCTTTGCGCGTCAGGGGTCGGGAAATCACCCTCTACCACTGGATCCTGCCCTATCGTGATTCGCTGGGTGAAGTGCAAGGGATCATCGGCGGCTGGATCGACATCAGCGAGCGCCGCAAGCTGGTTCAGGAATTGCGCGATGCCAAGCGCCTGGCCGACGACGCCAACCGCGCCAAGAGCACCTTCCTCGCCACCATCAGCCACGAGATCCGCACACCGATGAACGCGGTCATCGGCATGCTCGAACTGGCGTTGAGGCGTGCCCTGCAGGGGCAGGTGGACCCCACCTCACTGGAGGTCGCCCATCACTCGGCCAGGGACCTGCTTGGCCTGATCGGCGATATTCTGGATATCGTGCGTATCGAGTCAGGCCACCTGTCCCTCAGCCCGGAAGCGGTCGATCCCGCAGCACTGGTCGAGGCGGTTGGCCGCGTGTTCGATGGCCAGGCCCGGCAGAAGGGCCTGGCCCTGGACATCAGTATCAGCCCCAGTGCCCGCGGCCATGGAATGCTCGATCCACTGCGCTTCAAACAGATCTTGTCCAACCTTGTCAGCAATGCCATCAAGTTCACCGAGCAAGGGCAGGTCCACGTCACGCTCGGCTTGCGCGAGGAAGGCCCTGGCATCCCCCCTACGCTGGAGCTCGAGGTGCGTGACAGTGGCATGGGCATTCATGAAGATGACCTGCAGCGGCTGTTCAACCCGTTCGTCCAGGCCAACCTGCACAGCGAGGGTGCACGTGCAGGCACCGGGTTGGGCTTGGCCATCTGCCGCAGCCTGAGCGAGATGATGGGTGGAAACCTGAGCATCAAGAGCCTGCCGGGGTTGGGCACACAGGTTCGCCTGATGATGCCGCTGGAGCGCGTCGATGCCCCGGCGTCCCCGGTACCGGAAGTCGAAGAACTCGAGGCCCCTGCCCCCGACCTGAAGGTGCTGGTCATCGACGATCACCCTGCCAACCTGATGTTGATGGCTCAGCAACTGGGCTACCTGGGGCTCAACCATGCCAGCGCCAGCAATGGCCGCGAAGGCCTGGAAAAATGGCGGCAAGCGCCGTTCGACGTTCTGGTGCTCGATTGCAACATGCCGCACATGAACGGCTACCAGCTAGCCACTGCCGTACGCAGCGAGGAACGCAAGCGCGGGCGCCCGCGGTGCGTCATCCTGGGCTACACAGCGAACGCGCAACCTGAAGTCAGGCAAAAGTGCCTCAGCGCCGGCATGGACGATTGCCTGCTCAAGCCCATCAGCCTGCGCACCCTCAGCCAATGCCTGGCCAAGATCGCACCCCGGCGACGGCAAGCCAATGCCCCACCGTTCAGCCTGGCGGGCCTGGCCGGCATCGTCGGCAACAATGCCAGCAGCCGCACCCGTTTTCTCACCGCCGTGCACACAAGCCTGCAGGAAGACCTGGCATTGCTCATGAGCCTTGATCCCCAGCATCAGGCCGCCGAGATTCGCGAGCAGGCGCACAAGATCCTCAGCGCGGCACGGCTGCTGGAAGCGAAGGGCATGATGAAGGCCTGCGAGGCCCTGGAGGTAGCAACGTCGCCTGCAGCCTGCATCAAACTGCAGCGGCAGGTACTGGCTCGGCATATGCGCCGAGTGGAGAAAGCGCTGGCCAGCGAATTGACCCAGGCTTGACTGAGCGACGCCCGCGCAGGGCGCCGCTCAAGCACAGATCAGGAAGCCGGGTTGATCGGCTTTTCCGGATACCATGCGTCCAGCAGCGGGCTGACTTCGATGGTGGTCAGTTCGCTGCGGCCCTTGAGCCAGGCTTCAACAGTGGCACGCTGCTCTTCGCTGACCGAACCACGGTTGGCCAGGCAGACCAGACCGAAGTCATCACCGCCGACGTAGTCCAGGCCGTTGGCATCCATGGCTTCTGCCAGGAACGCGTCGAGGAAGGCATCGATGGCTTCGTCGGACAGGTCTTCCTTGAAACCCAGGTTCAGTTCGAAACCCAGCTCCTGGAATTCATCAACGCACAGCTTCTTGCGCAGACGACGGGAACGGTTGGTAGCCATGAAACAATCCTCTTGAGTATTAACGCGCGGCACTTTACCAGTTTCCGCGCTATAAAGGCGCTTTTCCGTCGAACGTGGCGCATGAACGCTGCGCTTGGGGCATAATGCGCTCTATATTTCACCCTGGGGTGATCATCTCTTACAGCCCCATTGTCTTTTTCCCTCGTCCGTAGGGTATTTAATCCATATGATCAAAAAGCTCCGCCCCCTCGTTCTCGCCGGCCTGCTGCTGCCGCTTGCTTTGCCCAGCCACGCAGCTGCCGTCAATACCTCCCTGCCGCCGAAAGTCCAGCAGGCGCTCAAGGCCAACAAGCTGCAGGACAGTGCACTGTCGCTGGTCATGCTGCCGCTTAACGGCCCAGGCTCGGCCACCGTGTTCAACGCCGATGTATCGGTCAACCCGGCCTCGACCATGAAGCTGGTCACCACCTACGCCGCCCTCGAACTGCTCGGCCCGACCTTCCAG
Source organism: Pseudomonas sp. TWI628 (assembly GCF_039673865.1). Lineage (NCBI taxonomy): Bacteria > Pseudomonadati > Pseudomonadota > Gammaproteobacteria > Pseudomonadales > Pseudomonadaceae > Pseudomonas > Pseudomonas sp. TWI628. The sequence continues at coordinate 17,693 of NZ_JBDJMM010000010.1, forward strand.
TGGAAAACCGAGTTCTACACCGATGGCACCCTGAGCAATGGTGTGCTCAATGGCAACCTGTACCTCAAGGGCGGCGGCGACCCCAAGCTGAACATGGAAAAGCTCTGGCTATTGATGCGTGACCTGCGCGCCAATGGCGTACGCACCGTTACCGGCGACCTGGTGCTGGACCGCAGCCACTTCGTGCAGCCCAACCTGCCGCAGTTCGACGATGATGGCGGCGACGTCAACAAGCCGTTCCTGGTCAAGCCCGACTCGCTGATGATCAACCTCAAGGCCCTGCGCTTCGTTACCCGCAACGACGGCGGCAAGGTCACCGTCGCGGTCGAGCCACCGATCGCCAGCATCCACATCGACAACCAGGTCAAGGCCGTGGCCTCCAAGCAGTGCAGCGGCGACGTGCGCTACAACCCGGTGCAGCAAGCTGACGGCGCCAGCGTGACCGTCACCGGCCAGCTGGGCGATGGCTGCAACTCGCAGACCTACCTGTCGTTGCTCGACCACCCGACCTACGCTGCCGGCGCCGTACGGGCCATCTGGAACGAGCTGGGTGGCAGCATCCAGGGCCGTGACCGCATCGAGAACGTACCGAAAAGCGCTCGCCTGCTGGCCCGGGCCTTCTCGCCCGACCTGGTGGAAGTCATCCGCGACATCAATAAGTACAGCAACAACACCATGGCCCAGCAGCTGTTCCTGAGCCTGGGTGCACAGTTCCGTACCGACGCCGATGGTGACGACGCCCGTGCCGCCCAACGCGTGGTGCGCCAGTGGCTGGCGAAGAAGGGCATCACCGCGCCGCACCTGGTAATGGAAAACGGCTCGGGGCTGTCACGCGCCGAGCGGGTCAGCACCCGCGAGATGGCAGCGCTGCTGCAGGCGGCGTGGAACAGCCCGTATGCCGCCGAGTTCATGAGCTCGATGCCACTGGTAGGTATGGACGGCACCATGCGCAAACGCCTGAAGCGCACCGCCATGACCGGCGAAGGGCACATCAAGACCGGCACCCTGAACACCGTGCGGGCGATTGCCGGCTTCAGCCGCGACAGCAATGGCAATACCTGGGCGGTAGCGGCGATCCTCAACGATCCCAAGCCATGGGGCGCCTCGCAGGTGCTCGATCAGGTGCTGCTGGACCTGTATCGCCAGCCGAAGCTGAACAACAGCGCGACTGCTGCAGCGCCTTGATGCTTCGATAACCTGTACCGGTCTCTTCGCGGGCTTCCCGCGCAGCGACCGGTACAGGCTTCAGGTCAGTTCTGCCTCAACCCGGTCCCGGCCTGCCTGCTTGGCCGCATACACCCCGGCATCGGCCCGCAACAACAAGGCATCCGCCCCCTCCCCCAACCGCCACCCGGCCACGCCAAAGCTCGCAGTCACTTTGCCCACCCCATCGACCGGCACGCTGCGCACCCCTTGCCACAATTCCATGGCCAGCATCCGCGCCTGCTCGGCATTGCTGCCCGGGCACAGCACCATGAACTCCTCCCCACCCAACCGGCAGAACACATCGGTGCGGCGCAAGCGCTGGCCAATCCGTTGGCACAAACAGCGCAGCACATGATCACCCACGGCATGGCCGTATTGATCGTTGATCCGTTTGAAATGGTCGATGTCGAGCATGATCACGGCCAGGTCCAGCTCATCACGCTGGGCGCGATCCAGTTCGACCTTCAGTCGTTCCTGAAAATAGCGGCGGTTATGAATGCCGGTCAGCGCATCGGTCACCGACAGCGCTCGCAACTCTTCCTCCACCCCTTTGAGGTCGGAGATATCGGTCAGATAGCCATGCCACAGCGTGCAGCCGTTTTCGCCGACCTCCGGCGTTGCCTCGCCGCGCACCCAACGCAACCCGGCACGCGGCAGGCGCACCCGGTACTCTTCGCGCCACGGTGAAAGGTGTTCGGCGGAATAACGCACCGAACGGCGCACCCGCTCCAGGTCATCAGGATGAATGCGCTCGAATACCACCGAGGCATCCTCGCGCAGCAACTGCAGGTCGACCTCGTAGATGTCGAACAGCCCCTGGCTGGCATAGGGGAAGCACGAGTGGCCATCGGCGTCCAGACGGTATTGATAGATCCCGCCCGGCACTTCCGCGCTGAGCTTCTCCAGCAAGCGATCACGCAGGGCCAGGGCCTCGTGCACCCGGCGCCGCTCGGTCACATCGATGCAGATCGCCAGGTAGCCGACCCAGAGACCCTGCTCATCGAGCACGGCAGTGACCAGCATGTTGGCCAGCAAATGGCTGCCATCCTTGCGCACCAGGGTCCACTCGCCCGGCTCGCCGCCACTTTCCTGAATGGTCTCGGCGAACATCGCCTGGCCTCCAGCGATATGCCGCCCATAGCGCAGGCTCAAGGCATGGGCGCGCTGGCTGAGCTCTTCAGGCATCACCAGATCTTCCAGCTGCAGGTGCCCGATGGCTTCACAGGCCGAATAGCCGAGCATGCGTTCGGCACCGGCGTTGAAGGTGCTGACCTCGCCCTTGAGGCTGGTCGCGATGATCGCCACCTGGGTCGCGGCATCCAGTACGCTGCGCAACTGGTTGTGGGTCTCACGCAACGATTGCTCGCTGACCCGCAGTTGCGCCGTGCGCTGCTCGACCAGGGTCAAGGCTCGCTGGCGCTGGCTGAACAGGTTGTACAGCAACGTGCTCAGCAACAGGCTCAGCAAGCCGCCGAGCAACCCCACAGCCAAGGCGGCGGTGGACGGGTTGGCCTGCAGGAATGCCTGGCTAGGGCGAATGTCGAGCTGGAAGTGGTGGTCGGCAAGGCGCAGCAACTGGGTGCTGACCAAGGCCAGTGCCGCCACCGGGTTCTGCGAATCAAACAGCACTTCATGGCCATCGCGCCCGCTCGGGTCGATGATGCGCACCACCAGGTTGTCATCCGCAACGACAGGCAGGCCTTCAGTGACCAACTGGCGCATGTTCAGCAAGGCCATGACATAACCCGCTGGCGGGTCATTCGGCCGTGCATCGGAGAACACCGGTGCGACCATGAGCAGCCCGCGGCTGAAGTCGGGGGCGACGTTGAGCATGTCCAGCGGTTCGGAAACCGCCATGCTGCCTGGCTGCAGTGCCCGGGCCAAGGTCTGCTCGCGGGCCGGCTGGCTGCGCAGGTCGAGCCCGTAGGGTTGCCCCTGCATATCGCCGGCCTGGGTATAGAGCACGGGGTAGTAATAGGCGCGCTGTGGCGAAGGGTGCCAGTTACCGGCGCCGTCCTCCTCGCGGATCTGGTAATCCTGCCCCAGCCAGGCACTGGCCTGGCGCTCGAACTCGCGCCGCTGCGCGGCCTCGACCCGCGGCGCCCAGGAATAGGCCTGGGTCCGCTGCAGCAAGGGCCGGGCATAGCCATTGAACTCGCTCGGGGTGATTTCGCTGGAGTAGGTGAAGAAGCGCCGCAAACCATCCAGGCGTTGCTCCTGGTCGTCGAAGCGCTCGGCGATGCGGCTATGGCGCTCGCTGGCCAGCAGCTCGAAGCGCTGACGCAACTGCTGCTTGTAGAACGCCTGCGCGGCCAGCGCCAGGCCCGCCGACAGCAGGACGCCGGCCACCAACGCGACCAGCGCCACCGCCCAGGCAGCCATCGCCTCGCTGCACAGGCCCAGCACCTTCGCACGCACGCCCCACTTCGACATAGATCGATCTCATCACGTCAGCGTCCTGCGAATCTTCTGGCCCTGTGCTGAGTTATAGCTATTGGCCATTAGGCGCGCAATGCGCCTCGTCGAATTAACGCAACTGCAGGCGCCAGGCGCGGTGGATGCGGTTGTTGCGGGCGAAGTCCGGGTCCAGGGTCTGGGCGCTGATCTCCTCCACCGCATAGCGCGTGCTCACATGTTCATCGAGCTGGAACTTGCGGAAGTTGTTGGAGAAATACAGCACGCCACCGGGCGCCAGGCGGGCCATGGCCAGGTCGAGCAGTTGCACATGGTCGCGCTGGACGTCGAACACCCCTTCCATGCGTTTGGAGTTGGAGAAGGTCGGCGGGTCGATGAAGATCAGGTCGTAACTGTCGCGGTTGGCCTCCAGCCAGGCCATGACGTCGCCCTGCTCCAGGCGGTTACGCTCGGAGAAGCCGTTCAACGACAGGTTGCGCCGTGCCCAGTCCAGGTAGGTTTTCGACAGGTCGACGCTGGTGGTGCTGCGGGCACCGCCCTTGGCCGCGTGCACGGTGGCCGTGGCGGTGTAGCAGAACAGGTTGAGGAAGCGTTTGCCGTTGGCCTCGCGCTGGATGCGCATGCGCATCGGGCGGTGGTCGAGGAACAGCCCGGTATCGAGGTAGTCGGTAAGGTTGACCAGCAGCTTGACGCCGCCTTCGTTCACTTCCTGGAAGCGACCTTCGGTGGCCTGGCGCTCGTACTGGCGGGTGCCGCTCTGGCGCTCGCGGCGCTTGAGCACCACGCGCTGCGGGTCGATGTTCAGTGCCTGGGGGATTGCCGCCAGGGCATCGAGCAGGCGTGCCTGGGCCTTGTCCGGGTCGATGGAGCGCGGGGCGGCGTATTCCTGCACGTGCACCCAGTCCTGGTAGAGGTCGACTGCCAGGGCATACTCAGGCATGTCGGCATCGTACAGGCGGTAGCAGTCGACCTGCTCGCGGCGGGCCCACTTGCCAAGCTGCTTGAGGTTCTTCTGCAGGCGGTTGGCGAACATCTGCGCGCCTTCCGACAGGCGTGCCGGCTCGCTGGCAACCGCCGCTGGGCGACGCGTCTCGCCATTGTCGGCCTGGGCCTCGCGGCGCTCGCCGGTGACGAACTGGTCAGGCTGGACCTTGAACAGCAGCAGCTTGCACGGCAAGGCGCCGTTCCAGAAGGCATATTGCTTGTGGCTGCGGATGCCCATGCGCTTGCCCAACTCCGGTGCGCCAGTGAACACCGCCGCTTCCCAGCCCATGCAGGCCTGGCGCAGGCGCTCGCCAAAGTTCTGGTAGAGGTACAACAGGCTGGCCTCGTCACCCAGGCGCTCACCGTATGGCGGGTTGCTGATGACCAGGCCTTTCTGGTTCTGGTCCGGGCGTGGCTCGAAGGTGCTGACTTCGCCCTGGTAGATCTTCACCCAGTCGCCCAGGCCAGCACGCTCGACGTTGTTGCGCCCCGGCTGGATCAGCCGTGGGTCGGCCTCATAACCGCGAATCCACAGTGGCGGCTTGGCAAGGCCCGCTTGCGCGCGGGCCAGGCCCTCTTCGTGGACCTTGCGCCAGGTGGCCGGCACATGGCCGAGCCAGGCACTGAAGCCCCAGCGCTCACGCTTGAGGTTGGGCGCGATGTCGGCGGCAATCATCGCCGCCTCCACCAGGAAGGTACCCACACCGCACATCGGGTCGGCCAGGGCGCCGCCTTCGGCGGCAATGCGCGGCCAACCGGCGCGGATCAGCACCGCAGCCGCCAGGTTTTCCTTCAGCGGCGCGGCGCCTTGCTGCAGGCGGTAGCCACGCTGGTGCAGGCTGTGGCCTGACAGGTCGAGCGAGAGGATCGCCTCGCCACGGTCCAGGCGCAGGTGCACGCGTACATCCGGGTCGACCTTTTCTACCGAAGGGCGCAGGCCCTCACGGTTGCGCAGCTTGTCGACGATTGCGTCCTTGACCTTGAGCGCACCGAAATGGGTGTTGTCGATGCCCGAGCCATGGCCGCTGAATTCCACGGCCAGGGTGCCATCGGCGGCCAGGTGGTCAGCCCAATCGACAGCGTTCACGCCATCGTAGAGGTCGTCGGCGTTCTTCATCGAAAAGCGCTTGAGCACCAGCAACACGCGGTTGGCCAGGCGTGACCAGAGGCACAGGCGGTAGGCGGTTTCCATGTCGGCGGCGCCGCGAATGGCCGAGGTGTGCTCACGCACTTCATCCAGGCCGAGGCCTCGGGCCTCTTCGGCAAGCAGGCCTTCCAGGCCTTTGGGGCAGGTGAGATAGAGTTCGAAACGGTCCGACATGAGTTTTCCAGCGCCTTGGGCTATGTAAGTGACGAGGCGACGCATCGCCTTGCCGATGTTTGCCCGAACGCCCTTCCAGCAAGCGTCCGAGTGGCCTTCCCGACTGCGTCATCGCAGCCGGGGGCCGGGCCGCCTGATCAATCTGCCGCTCACCAGGTGGCAAAAACAGCTTAGATCATCAGGCAGTACCAATAATTTCCGTCGACTTCAGGGCCCGTGTGACCCTTCGTCGCATTACCAGATATTTCTGTCATCTCGTCGCAACGCTGGCGAAATGACGTCAAGGTTCGGCAAACCCTGATCATAGCGGGCTCAACGCCAAACAAGGTTGAGTCGCATTTATTTACTTATCCCTTCACCCTTGGAAAGGTTACGTGCTTATGACAAATCGATCATTCACAGGGTGACCTGCATTCGTTAGAACTGGTCTCAGGCCGCTTCGCAACGAGGCGGCACCTTCAGCTCGCCACGCCGGCAGCGAGCGCAAAACCGGCAGAAAGACTCTGCCCGGCCTCGGAGAGGCCGACGGGACATTACAGTCAACAAGTGAGGGCAACACCCTATGAGAAGACTTAAGCGTGATCCGTTGGAAAGAGCATATTCACGTGGCTACCAATACGGGGTCACCGGCAAATCCCGCGAACTTTGCCCCTTTACACTTCCTTCAGTTCGCCAAGCCTGGATCAACGGCTGGCGCGAAGGTCGCGGTGATAACTGGGACGGAATGACTGGCACCGCTGGCATCCATAGACTCAACGAAAATCACGCCGTTGGCTGAACGAGGACACTGAATTCGAGTTACCATGCGCGCCCTATCCGGGCGGCGGGCTTCGGCCCAGGGGCCCCTTGACGGGGCCCTTTTTTATGGCCGCCTTCAGGCCTTGGGCATTGCCGCGATCGCATCCACCGCTTCACGAATCAGCGCCGGGCCTTTATAAATGAAGCCCGAGTAGATCTGCACCAGGCTCGCCCCAGCGGCGATCTTCTCTGCCGCATGGCGGCCTTCGGTAATGCCTCCGGCGGCGATGATCGGCAACTTGCCTCCCAGCTCGCCCGCCAGCACCTTCACAATGTGCGTGCTCTTCTCCAGCACCGGCGCACCCGACAGGCCACCGGCCTCGCCACCATGCTCCAGCCCTTCGACGCCCTCGCGGCCCAGGGTGGTGTTGGTGGCAATCACCGCATCCATTCCCGATTGCATCAGGGCCGCTGCCACCAGCGCGGTTTCCTCGTCGCTCATGTCTGGGGCGATCTTGATCGCCAGCGGCACCCGCTTGCCATGCTCGGTGGCCAGTTGCTCACGGCGTTCGGCCAGGGCATCGAGCAGTTGCTTGAGCGAGTCGCCGAACTGCAGGCTGCGCAGGCCCGGGGTGTTCGGCGAGCTGACGTTGACGGTGATGTAGCTGGCCTCGCTATAGACCTTGTTCAGGCAGATCAGGTAATCGTCGACCGCACGCTCGACCGGGGTATCGAAGTTCTTGCCGATATTGATGCCCAACACGCCGTCGTAGCGCGAAGCACGCACGCGCTCGAGCAGGTGATCGACGCCCAGGTTGTTGAAGCCCATGCGGTTGATGATCGCCGTCGCCTGCGGCAGGCGGAACAACCGTGGCTTGGGGTTGCCCGGCTGCGGACGCGGGGTCACCGTGCCGATCTCGACGAAGCCGAAGCCCAGCTGGGCGAAGCCGTCGATGGCCGCGCCGTTCTTGTCCAGGCCCGCCGCCAGCCCCACCGGGTTGGCGAAGTTCAAGCCCATCACGGTCACCGGCAGCGCGGCCGGCTGCTTGCACAGCACACCGTTGAGCCCAAGCCGGCCACCGGCGCCGATCAGGTCCAGGGACAGGTCATGGGAGGTTTCCGGGGAAAGCTTGAACAGCAGCTGGCGGGCCAGGGTATACATGGGCGGGCAAGGCTCGGGGTGAGTGAGGCAGCGATTATAGCCAGCGCGCGCCCGGCATGACAGGGGCTTGGCACATGGGTTGCAACTTCCCTTGCCTACAGCCTATTCAGTACGGGCGAGGACCTTCGTGAATACAGCACCTCTAGCCTGGGTAAACGGCAGCGATGCACCGGAAAAACCCAGCCTCAACATCGGCTACATGGCCCTGACCGATTGCGCCTCGGTGGTAGTCGCCGCCACTCAGGGCTTCGCCCAGCAGCACGGCCTGACCCTCAACCTCAAACGCCAGGGCTCCTGGGCCGGCCTGCGCGACAAGCTGGCCAGCGGCGAGCTGGATGCTGCCCATTGCCTATACGGCCTGGTCTACGCCGTGCACCTGGGCATCGGCGGTGTTCCGGCCAGCGACATGGCGGTGCTGATGGGGCTGAACCAGAATGCCCAGGCCATCAACCTGTCGCCGGCTTTGCAGCACCAGGGTGTGACCAGCCCTGAGGCACTGGCGCAACGGGCGCACCAGCATGGCGCACGGCTGACCTTCGCCCAAACCTTTCCCACCGGCACCCACGCCATGTGGCTGTATTACTGGCTGGCCAGCCAGGGCATCCACCCGTTGCATGACGTCACCAGCGTGGTGGTGCCGCCGGCCCAGATGGCGGCACATATCCAGGCCGGGCGCATCGACGGTTTCTGCGTGGGCGAGCCTTGGGCGGCTGCCGCCGTCAGCCAGGGCCAGGGCTTCACCCTGGCCACCAGCCAGTCGATCTGGCCCGACCACCCGGAGAAAGTACTGGCCAGCACCCGCGCCTTCGTCGAGCACTACCCCAATAGCGCACGCGCACTGGTCAAGGCGGTACTCGCTGCCAGCCGGTTCATCGAGCAGAGCCCGGAGAACCTGCGCAGCACCGCGCAACTGCTCAGCGGTAGTGCCTACCTCGACACACCGCTGGAAAACGTCGAGCCGCGCCTGCTGGGCGACTATCAGGACGGCCTCGGCAATGCCTGGCATGACCGGCACGCTCTGCGCCTGTACGACCAAGGCCGCGCCAACCTGCCTTACCTGTCGGATGGCATGTGGTTCATGACCCAATTCCGCCGCTGGGGCCTGCTGCGCGACGACCCCGACTACCTCGGTGTGGCTCGCCAGGTGCAGCAGTTGCAGCTGTACCGCGAGGCCGCCAGCGCACTCGGCGTGCCCTGCCCCGAGTCAGCCATGCGCAGCAGCCTGCTGATCGACGGCATACGCTGGGACGGCAGTGATCCGTATGCCTACGCCCGCAGCTTCCGCCTGCACGCCTTGGGCGATACGCCCGATGCCCGGATCGGTCTGTGAGGGCCTTCGCCATGCTGCGCATACTGCTGATCGACGACACCCAGAAGAAACTTGGCCGTCTCAAGGCCGCACTGCGCGAAGCCGGGTTCGAAGTGATCGAGGCCCCAGACCTGACCATCGACTTGCCGGCCTGCGTCGAAACAGTGCGTCCGGACGTGGTGCTGATCGATACCGACTCACCCGACCGTGACGTGATGGAACAGGTGGTGCTGGTCAGCCGCGACCAGCCACGGCCAATCGTGCTGTTCACCGACGAGCACGACCCGGCGGTGATGCGCCAGGCGATCCAGGCCGGGGTCAGCGCCTACATCGTCGAAGGCATCCATGCGGCGCGGCTGCAGCCCATTCTCGATGTAGCCATGGCGCGCTTCGAGAGCGACCAGGCGCTCAAGGCCCAGCTGCTGGCCCGCGACCAGCAACTGGCCGAGCGCAAGCGCATCGAGCAGGCCAAGGGGCTGCTGATGAAGATGAAGGACTGCAACGAGGAACAGGCCTACACCCTGATGCGCCGGCAGGCCATGAGCCGGCAGCAGAAGTTGATCCAGGTGGCCGAGCAGATCATCGCCATGCATGAAATGCTCGGCTAGCCCGGCAGTATCGACTGGGCTGCCAGATCCAAAAAGTTGGCCCAGCTCTTGCTGAAGATAATCCACCGGTAGCCAACGGCGGTTGCCTCATAAAACTCCCGACAAAGACGTCGCTCTCCCCTCCACGCCAGTGGACCGGGTAGCGGCGTCTTTTTCGTTTCCGTTGCATTGCCGAGTGAGGTGTTCGATGAGTACCAGCTTCTGGAAATCCGGGCATGTGCCCACGCTGTTCGCCGCGTTCCTGTATTTCGACCTGAGCTTCATGGTCTGGTACCTGCTTGGCCCGCTGGCAGTGCAGATCGCCGCCGACCTGCAACTGAGCGCCCAGCAGCGCGGGCTGATGGTGGCCACGCCAATCCTTGCCGGAGCAGTGCTGCGCTTCATCATGGGTGTACTGGTCGATCGTCTGTCGCCGAAGACCGCTGGTCTGATCGGCCAGGTGATCGTCATCCTCGCCTTGGCCTGCGCCTGGTACCTGGGCGTGCACACTTATGAGCAAGCCCTGCTGCTGGGTGTGTTCCTCGGCGTGGCCGGCGCCTCGTTCGCCGTGTCGCTGCCGCTCGCCTCGCAGTGGTATCCGCCACAACACCAGGGCAAGGCCATGGGCATCGCCGGCGCAGGCAACTCCGGTACGGTGTTCGCCGCCCTGCTCGCCCCGGTGCTCGCCGCCGGGTTTGGCTGGAACAACGTATTCGGCTTTGCCGTGCTCCCACTGTTGCTGGCCCTGGCGCTGTTCGCCCTGCTTGCCCGCAATGCCCCGCAGCGGCCCAAGCCCAAGGCGGCAGCCGACTACCTCAAGGCCCTGGGCGATCGTGACAGCTGGTGGTTCATGTTCTTCTACAGCGTCACCTTCGGCGGCTTCATCGGCCTGGCCAGCGCCCTGCCTGGCTACTTCAGCGACCAGTACGCCCTGAGCCCGATCACCGCTGGCTACTACACCGCCGCCTGCGTGTTCGCCGGCAGCCTGATGCGCCCGCTGGGTGGCGCCCTGGCCGATCGTTTCGGCGGCATCCGCACCCTGCTCGGCATGTACAGCGTGGCCGCCATCTGCATCGCGGCAGTCGGCTTCAACCTGCCGAGCGCCGCAGCCGCCCTGGCACTGTTCGTCAGTGCCATGCTCGGCCTCGGTGCCGGCAATGGCGCGGTGTTCCAACTGGTACCCCAACGCTTCCGCCAGGAGATCGGTGTGATGACCGGGCTGATCGGCATGGCCGGTGGCATCGGCGGCTTCCTGCTGGCGGCAGGGCTCGGTGCCATCAAGCAGCACACCGGCGACTATCAGCTGGGCCTGTGGCTGTTCGCCAGCCTCGGCCTGCTCGCCTGGTTCGGCCTGCACGGGGTCAAGCAACGCTGGCGCACCACTTGGGGCTCGGCAGCGGTTACCGCTGCACGGGTCTGAGGCATGACGATGAGCCTGCAGCTCAGCTTCGCCCAGGCCAGCGCCACCGGGCCACGCACGGAGAACCAGGACGCCCTGCGCCTGGTCACCCCGGCGCCGGAGCTGGCCGCCAGCAAGGGCTACCTGTTCGCCCTCGCCGATGGCGTCAGCCAGTGTGCCGACGGTGGCCTGGCAGCCCGCGCCAGCCTGCAGGCGCTGGCCATGGACTATTACGCCACGCCCGCCACCTGGGGCGTGGCCCAGGCCCTGGACCGCCTGCTACTGGCACAGAACCGCTGGTTGCGCGCCCAAGGCAGCCAGCCGCTGCTGACCACCCTGAGCGCCCTGGTGCTGCGCGGGCGCCGCTTTACTCTGGCCCACGTGGGCGATTGCCGGGCCTATCGCTGGCACGCCGGTCACCTGCAATGCCTGAGCGAAGACCACGTCTGGGACCAGCCCGGCATGCAGCACGTGCTCAAGCGCGCACTGGGCCTGGACCAGCACCTGCTGGTCGACTACCTGGACGGTGAACTGCAGGCCGGCGAGTGCTACCTGCTGCTCAGCGACGGCGTCTGGGCCAGCCTTGGCGACCAGCACATCCAGGCTGTGCTGCGCGAGCAGCCCGACCTGCAGTCGGCCGCCGACACCCTGGTTGCCAGCGCCCACCACAACGGCAGCCAGGACAACGCCAGCGCCTTGTTGGTGCGGGTCGAGCAACTGGGCACGGCCAACCTCGGCGACACCCTCGCGCAACTGCAGCAGTGGCCCTTGCCTGGCCCGCTGCGCGAGGGCCAGGCGCTCGATGGCTGGCAGGTCGAGACGCGCCTGGCACACAGCCGCCAGTCACTGCTCTACCGCGTACGCGATGCCCAAGGCCAACCCTGGCTGCTGAAAACCCTGCCCGGCGAGCGCGAACAGGAACCGGGGGCCGCCCAGGGCCTGCTGCTGGAAGAGTGGTTCCTGCGCCGGGTCGCTGGCCGCCATTTCCCCGAGCTGCATGCCGCCAGCCAGCGCCAGCACCTGTATTACGTAATGCGCGAGCACAGCGGCAAGACCCTCGCCACGCAGCTCGACGACCATGGCCCGTTAGCGCTGGCACAGTGGCTGGAAATCGCCCGCCAGCTGCTCCAGGCCGCCGGCGTGCTGCATCGGCGCAACCTGCTGCACCGCGACATCAAACCGGAAAACCTGCACCTGGGTGATGATGGCCAGGTGCGCCTGCTGGACTTCGGCCTGGCGTATTGCCCAGGCCTGTCCCAGGACCCGTTGCACGAATTGCCCGGCACGCCCTCGTACATCGCCCCCGAGGCCTTCGAAGGCCAGCCACCGAGCCCGCGCCAGGACTTGTACGCCGTCGGTGTCACGCTCTATCGCTTGCTGACCGGGCACTATCCTTACGGGGAGATCGAGGCCTTCCAGCGCCCGCGCTTTGGTCAGGCCGTAAACCCCTCCCGCTACCGCCCCGACCTGCCCGAATGGCTGCAGCACAACCTGCTGCAAGCCGTGGCGGCGGACCCGGCACAACGCTTCGAAACCGCCGAGCAATGGTTGCTGTTGCTCGAACGCGGTGACCGCCAGGAGCTGCCCAGCCGCCCACGCCCGCTGCTGGAGCGTGAACCGTTGAAGGTGTGGCGCACCCTGGCGCTGCTGTCCCTGTTGCTCAACCTGATTCTGCTGTTCGCCCTGCTCAAGGGCTGAACGCGCCTTGCCGATGAGGAAACACTGATGAATGCAAAAGTCTGGCTGGTCGGCGCAGGCCCCGGCGACCCTGAACTGCTCACCCTCAAGGCCGTGCGTGCACTACAAATGGCCGAGGTGGTGATGATCGACGACCTGGTGAATCCGCAGGTGCTGGTGCATTGCCCACAAGCCAGGGTGATTGCCGTGGGCAAGCGCGGCGGCTGTCGCTCCACCCCCCAGGCCTTCATCCAGCGCCTGATGCTACGCCATGCACGGCAGGGGCGTTGCGTGGTGCGCCTCAAGGGCGGAGACCCATGCATCTTTGGCCGTGGTGGCGAGGAGGCCGCGTGGCTGCAAGGGCATGGCATCGAGGTGGAGCTGGTCAACGGCATTACCGCAGGCTTGGCCGGTGCGACCCAATGCGGGATCTCGCTGACCTCCCGTGGGGTCAGCCGCGGGGTCACGCTGGTGACGGCCCACACCCAGGATGACAGCGAACTGAACTGGGCAGCACTGGCGCAAGGCGGCACGACCCTGGTGGTGTACATGGGCGTGGCGCGGCTGGAGCAGATCCGCCGGGGGCTGCTGGAGGGCGGCATGGCGCCAGGGATGCCGGTGGCAATGATCGAGAATGCGTCATTGCCGCAGCAACGGGAGTGCCGCAGCGATGTATCGGGAATGCTCGAAGACGCCCAGGCATTCGGGCTGTGCAGCCCGGCAATTCTGGTAATCGGCGAGGTGGTTGGGGAACAGGTGATGCAGGAATGGCTGGCTGAGGCCGTGTGATGCGCAGCCTGCACAAATGACAGGCAAAGAAAAACCCGGCCGAGGCCGGGTTTTTCATTGAAGCTTCAAGCCAATTACTTGGACTGGGCTTCTACCTGAGCTTCAACGCGACGGTTGACAGCACGGCCTTCTTCGGTGGCGTTGTCGGCAACCGGACGGGTTTCACCGTAGCCAACCGACTGAACGCGGCTGGATTCAACACCGTACTGCTGGGTCAGAACCTGCTTGACAGCATTGGCACGACGCTCGGACAGCTTCTGGTTGTAGGCGTCTGGGCCGACGGAGTCAGTGTGACCTTCAACCACGGTGGTGGTCTGTGGGTACTGCTTCATGAAGTCAGCCAGGTTCTTGATGTCGCCGTAGCTGTTTGGCTTGACGACCGACTTGTCGAAGTCGAACTTGACGTCCAGCTCAACGCGAACGACTTCGGCAACAGCCGGGCAGCCATCAGCGTCAACGGTAACGTTGGCTGGGGTGTCCGGGCACTTGTCGACGTTGTCGCAAACGCCGTCGTTGTCGGAGTCGGAGCAGACTTCAGCAACTGGAGCCGGAGCAGCAGCAACTTTGCCACCGCTGCCACCGAAGTTCAGACCAACACCAACGCTTGGGCCCCACTCGGTGTTGCCGTTGTCGATGTTGTACATGGCTTCAACGCCAGCACGGGCGAAGAACATGTCAGTGATGTACCACTTGGCGCCAGCGCCAACGTTGGCGAAGGTGGAGTGATCACGGCCGCTACGAGTGGCCTGGCCCAGGCTCTCGTGAGCGAAACCAGCGGAAACGTACGGACGCAGAGCGTCGCCGACGGTACCGAAGTGGTAGGTAGCGTCCAGCTTGGCCTTGGAACCTTTGATGTCTTTGTTGAAGACTTCGCCACGAGCGTTGTGAGTCTCGTTGTAGCCCAGGTCCAGGGATACGTCGTCAGTCAGGAAGTAACCCAGACGAACACCAGGGTTGGTGCCGTCGTTCTTGAAGTTACGTTCGCTGTCGTAGTACTGCTTGGTCACGTTGCCTTCGACTTCGACTGCGCCCTGGCCCTGAGCCATAACGCCGAACGAAGTAGCTGCGACGAGCGAGCCAATGGCCAAGCCCAAGGTGTTTTTCAATTTCATCCGTTAAATCCCCATCTGGTGATAGTTAAGCAGTCCCACCAACATCCGGGGGACAACTCGACGGCAAGTCTAGCAGAACTCGCCGATCCGTTAGAGATATTTACAAGGGACTAAGTTTCATCCAGGCCTGCAAATTTCTCACGAAGCTTGTCTAGCGCGCGCTTGTAGCGCATTTTCGTTGCGCTCAAGCCCATGTGCATGATATCGGCGATCTCCTGAAATTCCAGCTCTGCGACAAAACGCAGCACCAGGATTTCCCGGTCGATCGGGTTCACATGCACCAGCCACTTGTCCAGCCCGCCCTTTTCTTCCGGTTTCGGAGCCTTCTCTTCGGACGCCTCTTCGACAGGGTCCAGGCTCAAGGCATCCATCAACCGGCGTTTACGACGCTCCTTGCGGTACTGGGTAATGCATTCGTTGTAGGTAATGCTGTAGAGCCAGGTCTTGAACTTGGACTTGCCCTCGAAGTTCTTCAGACCGTACAGCACCTTCAGCATCACTTCCTGACAGACATCATCAGCGTCGCGGTCGTTCCCCAGATAACGCGCACAGACGTTGAACAGGGTCCGCTGGTAGCGCCGCATGAGTTCCTCATAGGCGCGGGTTACGTGATACAGCTCCTCATGCGAACGCGCCACCAACTCCTCGTCGGTGAGTTCGCGGGGGTCGTAACGCATGGGCGGCGAATGAACTTTATTCAAAACGGATCTGGCCGACAGTCAGGTCAATGTCGCCGCTCAGCCCCATGGGGCGATTTTCGCGGCGGCATACATTAACAGCTTTTGTGCGGTTAGCGGCTATTGACTCGCTGCTCAAGGAGCACGCGATTGGACAGCGACACCAGTTCGCCATCATCGGTCAACAGCGTCGTCTTGACCGTGCCGATCTCTTCGATCATCCCTTCAACCTCTCCAATCCGCACCTGCTGGCCGACCTGGTAGAGTTCGCGAACGTAGATGCCGGCCAGGATCTGCCCGGCGATTTCTCGGCTGCCCAGGCCCATGGCAAGCGCAACGGCCAGACCAACGGTAATCAGCCCAATGACGATCACGTGGTTGAGCAGGTCGGTCTTGACCTCCAGCTGGCTGATGGCCACCGAGATGCTGATGATGATCACCAGGCCCTGGGTGATGCGCCCCAGGCCTGCGGAATATTCCAGGCCGATCCCTTCGGCCGCACCGCGCACCAGGCCGTTGGCCACCTGCGCCAACAGCACCCCGGCCAGCAGCACCAGGGCTGCGCCGAACACCTTGGGCAGGTACAGGGCAAGCATGTCGAGGGTGGCCGAAACCCGCTCCAGGCCCAGCGATTCAGCGGCAGAGACGAGGAAGATCAGCAACACGAACCAGTAGACGACCTTGCCGATCAAGGTCGAGATCGGCACCTGGATGCCAACCCGGCCAAGCATCTTGGTCAGCCCGGTGCCGGCCATCAGGCGGTCCAGGCCGACCTTGGCCAGGAGCTTGGAAAGCAGCGTATCGAGTAGCTTGGCCACCACAAAACCGAGCAGCACCACGACCAGCGCGCCGAACAGGTTGGGGATGAAGTTCGCTACCTTGGTCCATAGGGCGGTCATGGCAGTGACCAGGCTCTGGGTCCAGAGATCGAGTTCCATATTCAATCGGCCTTATCTGCTTTGCTGCCATTGGCAGCGTTGCGGGTAGAGTGTCGACGCACCGGTGCAACGTGCGCCGAGCCATTGTTCACGGCGATCAGCAGCGCCTGGCTCCAGCGGCCAAGCAGGCTGAACAGATCACCGGCACCGACCTGGCGGTTGGCGGTTTTCAGCACGCGCCCCAGGCACGCGGCATCGTCTCGCTCCTCACCGGAGGGCGACGCCTTGAGCAGGTCACGCAGGGATTCTTCAAACGGATCGTGCATGGGCACCTCGCGCAGTGTCACTCAGAGACGAGGTGGCCGGGCGATGGGTCACACATCGCAGTGGAACGAATGTTTCGAGATGACTCGGCATGTTCATACCCAGCGCAACCGCCGGAACAACCACCACTGCCCCACCGCCAGGCCCAGCACGACGATGCAGGCCAGCAGGAAGCCATACGGGTTGCTCGCCCCCGGAATGCCGCCGACGTTGATGCCGAGCAGCCCGGTGATGAAGCTCATGGGCAGGAAGATGCAGGTGATGATGCCGAAGCGGTACATGGTCCGGTTCATCCGCTCGCTGCGCCGGCGGTCTTCGCTTTCCAGCACCAGCGCCGCCCGCTCGCGGGTCAGCTCAAGTTCTTCGAGGTAACGGATCAGGCTGTTGTTCAGCTCGTTCCAGTAATCGGCGTCGGCATCGCAGAACCAGCTCCATTTGCTGCGCGACAGCTGGGCATAGATCTCCCGCTGTGGCGCCAAAAACCGGCGCAAGCCCGCGGCGCGACGGCGAATCTGCTGCAGGCTGTCATGCTCCGGAGAGTACCGTTCGTCGGATTCAACCTTTTCTTCTTCCAGGTCGACCAGTTCCGAGAGGTCGCTGACCAGGCTCTGGACCTTCTCGGTCAGCAGCTCGCCCATCAACAGCAGCAGCTCGGACGCCGATTTCGGCCCCCTGCCCTCTTCCAGCTGCTGAAGGACTTCATCGCTGGCACGCAATGGCCGCAAACGCAGCGAAATGACCCGCTGCGCCTGGGCATGAATGCGTACCGAAACCATATCCTCGGGCTCGGCGCCCGGGTTCAGATTGACCCCGCGCAGGAACAGCAGCATCTGCTCACCGGCCTGCGGCAACAGCCGTGGCCGGGTGTTTTCCTCCAGCAGCAGGTCGCAGGCGAACTCGCTCAGGCCACTGTCCTGCAGTAGCCAGGTGCGGGTTTGCGGATGGCTGCGATCCCAGTGCAGCCACAGGCTTTCCTGTGGCTGCAATTGCAGGTCGTCCAGCTCGGTCCGGGCAATCGAACGCGCGCCGCCTTTACCATCGAGCACCAGGGCATGTACCAGCCCCCACTGCGCGTTGTCTTCCTCGAACATCAAAGCTCCATCAGCGCGTACCGCGCGTCACTCCGGCATCTTCAGCGGGCTTGGCGAGATGATCACGCCGTTGTTGTCGGCATACAGGTACTCGCCCGGGCGGAAGGTGACACCGGCAAAGGTCACGGCCACGTTGAGGTCGCCGATGCCGCGCTTGTCGGTTTTCATCGGGTGGCTGGCCAGCGCCTGCACACCGACGTCGGTCTGGATCAGTACGTCGACGTCACGCACGCAGCCGTAGATCACCAGGCCTTCCCAACCGTTTTTGGCGGCCTTTTCGGCGAGCATGTCACCGAGCAGCGCACGGCGCAGCGAGCCACCGCCGTCGACCACTAGGACCTTGCCCTTGCCATCGAGCTCGACCTGCTCCTTGACCAGCGAGTTGTCTTCGAAGCACTTGATGGTGACGATCTGGCCACCGAAGGAATCGCGGCCACCGAAGTTGCTGAACATCGGCTCCAGCACCTGAACCAGGTCCGGGTAGGCGTCACACAGGTCGGGCGTTACGTAATGCTGCATGGGAAGCTCCTGTCAGTCACAACGAAAGCGGGTATCGGCCAAGGCTACACCGTACAAGCTGTTGCAGTCATCCGGGACCGGGCAGTCATTTGCATTCACCTGACCGGTACAGGCTCCTGCACCACCGTCGATTCATGCACCGGCAGCAGCGGATCGCGCAACCAGCGCTCCACCAACGGCCAGACCTGCGCCTGCGCCGCCTTGCTCACCAGCATGTCGACATGCCCAAAGGCCTCGAAGCCTTCTTCACGACCCAGGCGCAGGAACTGCTTGCGCTGCCCGCCAAGCTGATCGAACAGCTTGCGGCAGGCCCACACCGGGTCCTGGAAGTCCCCCGCACCCGCCACCGCCAGCAACGGCACATCCACTTCGGCCAGCCCCGCCCACCAGTCGTTCTGCTTGTCACCAAAACGCCCGAACAGGCCATGCCAGCGCATGCTCTCAAGGGCCAGGCCGATTGGCTCGTCCTCCGGGCCACGCTTGAACCGCGGCCCGGAAATCTGCCCCCAGCGCTTGAGCAGCCATTTTGCCCCCCAGGTCAGCGGTGGCACTTTGAGCGGCCAGTAGACCCGGCTGATCTGGGTGCCGAAAAGCGCCACGCTGGCCACCTGCTCGGCCTTGAGAAAGCCGCCGCCCAAGGCTGCTACCAAGGTGGTGCCACCCAGGGAGTGGCCGACCCAGTGCGGCGCCTGGCCAGACTGCTCGTGCACGAATGCCGCGATCAGCGGCAGGTCGTCGCGGGCGTAGTCAGCCACGCTGTTGTGTTTCCAGTTGCGGTTACGCGGTGACAGGCCATGGCCGCGCATCTCCGGGATCCACACGTCGAACCCGGCCCGCGCCAGATGGGCCCCAAGGCCGATACCTTTGGGCGAATACCAGAAGCGCCGGTTGGAAAAACTGCCATGCAGCAGAATCACCGGCACACCCACAGCCCGGCCTTGATCAGCCAGGCCCAGGCGGGTAATAGCCAGCTCGACGCTGGGGTCAGGGCTGTTGCCGGCCTTGATCCGGTACACGTCTTCGCTGAGGTCGCCGCGGCGCTCGGCACTGAGCAAGGCCACGGGAAAAAGATTGCTGCTGCTTTGCATAAGGTTGCTTGGTGCACAAAAAAGGGCGGGATCCATCACTGGAACTCGCCCTGGAAAAAACCAGGCGGGGGCGCGCCAGACGCACCCCCGCAATTTACCGCATCAGGCCGCGCCCTGGCCTTCGGCCAGGAAGAACCAGGTCTCCAGGACCGAGTCCGGGTTCAGCGACACGCTCTCGATGCCCTGCTCCATCAGCCATTTGGCCAGGTCCGGGTGGTCCGAAGGGCCCTGGCCGCAGATGCCGATGTACTTGCCAGCCTTGTTGCACGCCTGGATGGCGTTGGCCAGCAGCTTCTTCACCGCCGGGTTACGCTCGTCGAACAGGTGGGCGATGATGCCCGAGTCACGGTCCAGGCCCAGGGTCAGCTGGGTCAGGTCGTTGGAACCGATCGAGAAGCCGTCGAAGTACTCGAGGAACTCTTCGGCCAGAATGGCGTTGGACGGCAGCTCGCACATCATGATCACGCGCAGGCCGTTGTCGCCACGGGCCAGGCCGTTTTCGGCGAGCAGGTCGACGACCTGGCTGGCTTCGCCCAGGGTGCGCACGAACGGCACCATGATCTCGACGTTGGTCAGGCCCATTTCGTTGCGCACGCGCTTCAGCGCACGGCATTCGAGCTCGAAGCAGTCACGGAACGACTCGCTGATGTAGCGCGAGGCGCCGCGGAAGCCCAGCATCGGGTTTTCTTCTTCCGGCTCGTACAGCTTGCCACCGATCAGGTTGGCGTACTCGTTGGACTTGAAGTCCGACAGGCGCACGATGACCTTTTTCGGGTAGAAGGCCGCCGCCAGGGTGCTGATGCCCTCGACCAGCTTCTCGACATAGAAGCCGACAGGGTCGTTGTAGCCAGCGATGCGCTTGTCGACGCTTTCTTTCAGGTCGGCAGGCAGGCCGGCATAGTTCAGCAGCGCCTTGGGGTGCACACCGATCATGCGGTTGATGATGAATTCCAGACGCGCCAGGCCGACACCGGCGTTGGGCAGCTGGGCGAAGTCGAAGGCGCGGTCCGGGTTGCCGACGTTCATCATGATCTTGAACGGCAGATCGGGCATGGCATCGACCGAGTTCTGCTTGACGTCGAAGCCCAGCTCGCCCTCGAAGATGAAGCCGGTATCGCCCTCAGCACAGGACACGGTCACGCCCTGGCCGTCTTTCAGCACCTGGGTAGCGTTGCCGCAACCGACCACGGCCGGGATGCCCAGCTCACGGGCGATGATCGCCGCGTGGCAGGTCCGCCCGCCACGGTTGGTGACGATGGCGCTGGCGCGCTTCATCACCGGTTCCCAGTCCGGGTCGGTCATGTCGGAAACCAGCACGTCGCCTGGCTGCACCTTGTCCATCTCGGACACATCGTTGATCACGCGGACCTTGCCGGCGCCGATGCGCTGGCCGATGGCACGGCCTTCGACCAGCACGGTGCCCTTCTCTTTCAGCAGGTAACGTTCCATGACGTTGGCGCTGGCGCGGCTCTTCACGGTCTCAGGGCGAGCCTGGACGATGTACAGCTTGCCGTCGTCACCGTCCTTGGCCCACTCGATGTCCATCGGGCGCTGGTAGTGCTGCTCGATGATCATCGCCTGCTTGGCCAGCTCGTTGACTTCGTCGTCGCTCAGGCAGAAGCGTGCACGTTCGGCGCGGTCGACCTCGATGGTCTTGACCGAACGGCCGGCCTTGGCTTCGTCGCCATAGACCATCTTGATCGCCTTGCTACCCAGGTTGCGGCGCAGGATGGCCGGGCGGCCAGCCTCCAGGGTTTGTTTGTGCACGTAGAATTCGTCAGGGTTGACCGCACCCTGCACCACGGTTTCACCCAGGCCGTAGGCGCCGGTGATGAACACCACGTCACGGAAGCCCGACTCGGTGTCGAGGGTGAACATGACGCCGGCGGTGCCGGTCTCCGAACGGACCATGCGCTGCACGCCGGCGGACAGGGCCACCAGCTTGTGATCGAAGCCCTGGTGCACGCGGTAGGCGATGGCGCGGTCGTTGAACAGCGAAGCGAACACTTCCTTGGCCGCGCGGATCACGTTATCGACGCCACGGATGTTGAGGAAGGTTTCCTGCTGACCGGCGAACGAGGCGTCCGGCAGGTCTTCGGCGGTGGCCGAGGAACGCACGGCCACGGCCATGTTGTCGTTGCCCTGGGACATTTCGGCGAAGGCGGTGCGGATTTCCGCATCCAGGCGGGCCGGGAATTCGGCCTCCATCACCCACTGACGGATCTGCGCGCCGGTCTTGGCCAGGGCATTGACGTCATCCACGTCGAGGGCGTCGAGGGCCGCATGGATCTGGTTGTTCAGGCCACTCTGTTCGAGAAAGTCACGGTACGCCTGAGCCGTAGTGGCAAAGCCGCCCGGCACCGACACGCCGGCACCAGCGAGGTTACTGATCATCTCGCCGAGGGATGCGTTCTTGCCCCCCACATGCTCCACATCGTGGACGCCGAGCTTATCGAGGGAAACTACGTACTCTACCAAGGTGATCTCTCCACTAACTGTATTGGAAAAGCTCAAGGGCGCCCGCCTGCCTTCGTTGACTGGGCCGGACGCTTGTGGCCTGTACCTGGAAAATAGGTTCGCAAAATATGGCAGAATGCCGACAGCCGCATTCGGCAAACCGAACTTATCATATCCAAGAAACGACATCAGCTTAAGGCCCAGATCGCAAATGAAACGAACCGCGTTCTTCATCTCCGACGGCACCGGCATCACCGCCGAAACTCTGGGCCAGAGCCTGCTCGCTCAATTCGAGAGCATTCCGTTCAATAAATTCACCCGCCCGTACATCGACAGCCCGGAAAAAGCGCGGACCATGGTGCAGCAGATCAACGCTGCCGCAGAGCGCGACGGCATGCGGCCGATCATCTTCGACACCATCGTCAATCAGGACATCCGTGAGATCCTGGCGACGTCGAACGGCTTCATGATCGACATCTTTTCTTCGTTTTTATCCCCGCTCGAGCAGGAACTGACTGCCCATTCGTCGTATTCCGTGGGCAAATCGCACTCCATTGGTGGCAATTCCAACTACATGGAACGCATCGAGGCGGTGAATTTCGCCCTGGACAACGATGACGGCGCACGCACCCACTACTACGACAAGGCCGACCTGATCCTGGTCGGCGTGTCACGCTGCGGCAAGACCCCGACCTGCCTGTACATGGCCATGCAGTTCGGTATTCGCGCCGCCAACTACCCACTGACCGAGGACGACATGGAGCGCCTGCAGTTGCCGGCGGTGCTGAAAAAGCACCACAGCAAGCTGTTCGGCCTGACCATCGACCCCGACCGCCTGACCGCCATCCGCCACGAGCGCAAGCCCAACAGCCGCTATTCGAGCTTTGCCCAGTGCGAATTCGAGGTGCGCGAGGTGGAGAACCTGTTCCGCCGGGAGAACATTCCCAACATCAACTCCACGCATTTCTCGGTGGAAGAGATTTCGGCGAAGATCCTCGTCGAGAAAGGTGTGGAGCGGCGGTTCAAGTAAGCCTGCACCCGCGAAGAGGCCAGCACAGGAATACAAAAAAGCCCCGGCATCACTGCCGGGGCTTTGTTTTACCTCACTAAAAGGCTCAGGACGGCACCACCGCCGCCTGCCCGCTCATCGCCAGGTCGACCAGCTCGCGGTTGGCCACCGCGTACATCGCATAGTCAGTGCCGGTGGCATTGCGCAGGTCGTCGAGCATGGCGCGCCAGCGCTCGACCATCACCCGGTGCTGCTCAGCCCACAGCGCCACCCGGGCGTCCATGTCTTCCGGCGCATCGGCCATCTGCAGGACCGAGATGGTGATCGCCCGCTGCTGCAGGTCTATGTCGTCGCGGAACGCCTCGCGGGCCAGGGCCTGCCAGTTGTTTTCCACCGGCAGGTTGCTGATTTCCTGCAGGTACCAGGTCAGGTCCAGCGCGCTGCCCACGGCGAAGAACGCCTTGGCCACCTGCGCCGGGTCATGCCCCGTCACGTCCGAGGCCTCGATGATTGGCAGCAGGGTGTACAGGTGGGTGGTACCGGCAACCATCCGCGCCAGCAGCTCTGGCACACCGGCATCGACGAAGCCCTGGTAACGCACCATCCAACGCTCGCGGGTCGGGCCTTCCAGCAACTCGTCGAGCTTGAGCCCCAGCTGGGCGATCTTCGGCCCGAAGTGCGCGCTGTCGCGCCCGGCATCCTGTTCGTTGCGCCGGCTGCGCAGGAACCAGCGGGTGGCACGGCGGCCCAGGCGCATCAGTTCGTCCATCAGGGTCAGCTGGATTTCCGCCGGCACCTGGTAGTCCAGTGCCTCGATCTGGCGGAACCAGTGCGGCAGGTGGAAGATGTCGCGCACGATCACATAGGCGCCGGCGACGTTGGCCGGGCTCATGCCGGTCGACTCCTTCAGGCGCTGGACGAACGTGATGCCCATGGTGTTGACCAGGTCGTTGGCGATCTGCGTGCTGACGATTTCACGCTTCAGGCGGTGACGGCGCATGGCTTCGGCGAACTTGCTGACCAGCGACGGCGGGAAGGCGGTTTCCATGTCGCGGGTCAGGTAGTCGTCATCCGGCACCAGCGACTTGAGCAGCTGTTCCTTGAGGTCGATCTTGCTGTACGAGATCAGCACCGACAGCTCGGCGCGGGTCAGGCCCTGGCCGGCAGCCAGGCGCTCGGCCAGCTGTTCTTCGGACGGCAGGAACTCGATGGCCCGGTCCAGCTTGCCACGGCCTTCGAGGTCAGCCATCAGGCGCTTGTATTCGGCGATCCGCTCGCGGGCGCGGCGGGCAGCCAGCGACAGCGCCTGGGTCTGCTTGTAGTTGTTGCCCAGCACCAGGCCGGCCACTTCGTCGGTCATGCTGCCGAGCAGCTGGTTGCGCTGCTTCTCGGTCATGTCGCCACCCTGCACCACTTCATTAAGCAGGATCTTGATATTGACCTCGTGGTCGGAGCAGTCCACACCACCGGCGTTGTCGATGAAGTCGGTGTTGGTGGCGCCGCCATGCAGGCCGAATTCGACACGGCCGAGCTGGGTCATGCCAAGGTTGCCGCCCTCGCCCACCACCTTGCAGCGCAGTTCGTTGCCGTTGACCCGCAGTGCATCGTTGGCCTTGTCGCCGACATCGGCGTGGCTTTCGCTGCTGGCCTTGACGTAGGTGCCGATACCGCCGTTCCACAGCAGGTCGACCGGCGCCTTGAGCAGCGCGTGCAGCAGTTCGGTCGGGGTCAGGCGGTCGGCTTCGATGGCGAAGCGTTCCTTCATCTGCGGGCTGATGGTGATGCTCTTGGCGCTGCGCGGGAAGATCCCGCCGCCTTCGGACATGATGCTGCTGTCGTAGTCGCTCCAGGCCGAGCGCGGCAGGTCGAACAGGCGCTTGCGCTCGACGAAGCTGGTGGCCGGGTCCGGGTTCGGGTCGATGAAGATGTGCAAGTGGTTGAACGCCGCCACCAGTTGCAGCTTGTCGGACATCAGCAGGCCGTTGCCGAACACGTCACCGGCCATGTCGCCGACGCCGATCACGGTGATCGGGTCCTGCTGCACATTGATGCCGCGCTCGCGGAAGTGGCGCTGCACGCCGACCCAGGCGCCACGGGCGGTAATGCCCATTTTCTTGTGGTCATAACCGGCCGAGCCGCCCGAGGCGAACGCATCGCCGAGCCAGAAGCCATAGTCGATGGCGATGCCGTTGGCGATGTCGGAGAAGGTCGCGGTGCCCTTGTCGGCCGCCACCACCAGGTACGGGTCGTCGTCATCGTGACGCACCACGTTGGCCGGCGGCACCACGCCGCCGTCCTTGAGGTTGTCGGTGATGTCGAGCAGGCCGCAGATGAAGATGCGATAGCACGCCACACCCTCGGCAGCGACCTCGTCGCGGGTACCGCCCAGCGGCAGCCGGCGCGGCAGGAAGCCGCCCTTGGCGCCGACCGGCACGATCACCGAGTTCTTCACCTGCTGGGCTTTCACCAGGCCCAGCACTTCGGTGCGGAAGTCTTCCTCGCGGTCCGACCAGCGCAGGCCGCCGCGGGCGACGTTGCCGAAGCGCAGGTGCACGCCCTCGACCCGTGGCGAATAGACGAAGATCTCGAACTTCGGCACAGGCTTGGGCAGCTCGGGAATCAGCTTGGGGTTGAACTTGAAGCTGAAGTACGACTTGTTCTGGCCGTTGGCATCCGGCTGGTAGAAGTTGGTGCGCAGGGTGGCCTTGATCAGGTCCAGGTAGCGGCGCAGGATGCGGTCCTCGTTGAGTACCTGGACATCGTCCAGGGCGGTGAGGATCGCCTGCTCCAGGCGCTGCTGCTTGTCGTCCAGGTCTTCGTTGGTGAGCTTGCGCGCCAGGTAGAAACGGGTCTTGAACAACCGGGTCAGCTCGCGAGCGATGTCGGTGTGGTTGTTCAGGGTGCTGGCGATGTAGCCAAGGTCGAAGCCCAGGCGGATCTGCTTGAGGTACCGGGCATAGGCACGCAGCAACGCCACGTCACGCCATGGCAGGCCGGCGGTGAGCACCAGGCGGTTGAAGGCGTCGTTCTCGGCGTCGCCCTTGACGATGTGGATGAAGGCATCCTGCAGGGTGTCGTTGAGCTGCTGGATGTCCAGGTTCAGGCCTTCGCTGTAGGTGAAGGCGAAGTCGTGGATCCAGAACTCGCGCCCGCTGGCGTGGCGCAGGCGGTAAGGGAACTCGCCGAGTACGCGCAGGCCGAGGTTTTCCAGGATTGGCAGCACATCCGACAGCGCCAGCGGGGTGTCGGCGTGGTACAGCTTGCAATGCAGCAGGCGGTCGCCCAGGCGGGTCAGGGGCTGATAGAAACTCATCGCCAGCGGCTTGTTCTCGGACAGCGCCACCACATGCTGCAGGTCGACCACCGCCGAATGCGCCGGGAAGCGCTCGCGGTAGCCCGCCGGGAAGCCTTTGGGGAAGTCAGCGAGGATATTGGTGCCCTGGGCTTCGCCGAAGTTCTCGATGACCAGCGCCGAGTAGTCGTCTTGCCACGAGCGGCAGGCCTGGATCACTTCGTTTTCCAGTTGCTGCGGGTCGATGTCGATGCGGTTCTTCGGGTCGACCCGCAGAATCAGCTGCACGCGCGCCAGCACCGATTCGGAGAAGAAGGTCCAGAACTCGCAGTCGCTGGCCTTCAGGCGCTCCATCAGCACCTGCTGGATCTTCTGCCGCACTTCGGTGGAGTAGATCTCCCGCGGCACGTAGGCCAGGCAGTAGCAGAAGCGCCCGTACGGGTCCTTGCGCAGGAACACGCGGATCTTGTTGCGCTCCTGAATCTGCACGATCGACATCACGGTATTGAACAGCTCGTCGATCGGCGTCTGGAACAGGTCGTCACGCGGCAGCACTTCGAGCACCTGGGCCAGCTCCTTGCCCAGGTGCGCTTTCGGGTCGAAGCCGGAACGGCGTTCGACTTCAGCGACTTTCACGCGGATGTAAGGGATGGCATGCACGCTCTCGCCGTACACCGACGAGGTGTACAAGCCCATGAAGCGGCGCTCTTTGATAACCTTGCCATCGGCGTCCAGCTGGCGAATCGACACGTAATCCGGATAGGCCGGGCGATGCACGCGGCTGGGATGTGCGGCCTTGGCGAACGACAGCAGCAGTGGCTCGTTGAGATAGGCCACGGCGTATTCTTCGATGCGCAGTTCTTCCGCCGTCAGCCCCACCCGCAGGCGGCGCGGCAGGCCGAGGAACGACTGCTCGTCATAGACCATCTGGCCACCGTCGCTGTCGGCCTGGACGGTGAATTCTTCATAGCCAAGGAAGGTGAAGTGGTTGTCCAGCAGCCATTCGAGGAAGGCCTTTACCTCGCCCTTCTCATGCTGGGCCGGGCCGTAGGCGGTGTTTTCCACCTCGGCGACGACTTCGCGCAGCTTGGCTTTCATCGGCTCGAAATCCGCCACCGCCACGCGCACTTCGGCCAGCACCTGCTCGATCTCGCGGGTCAGCACGGTCAGCTCGGCGGCATTGGCGCAGCGGTCGATCTCCAGGTACATCAGCGACTCATGGCGCACGCCTTCGCCCTGGGTGCCTTTGGGCAGCAGTTCGAGCAGCTCGCCCTTGGCGCCCCGGCGCACGCTGAGCACCGTGGTCTGCAGGGTGTGGATGCTGTAGCCGCGGCGGTTCAGCTCGGTGCGCACCGAGTCGACCAGGAACGGCAGGTCGTGGTGCAGCACTTCGACCACGGTGTGGGTCGATTGCCAGCCATTGCGTTCGTAATCGGGGTTGTACACCCGCACTTGCGGGTATTCGGGGTCGAAGCGCTCGATGATGCGCCATGCCGACAGGGTGCAGCCGGCCAGGTCCGAAAGCCTGCGCTGGGTGAGTTCGTCCAGAGAGATGATGCCGAAGAACTGCTCGGCGAACAGCGCCACTTGTGGCAGGGACTGTTCGCTGATGTGCTGCGCCAGGGCCGCTTGCAGTTGATGCTGGAAGTCGGCTTTGCTGGCTGCGGTGAAGAAGGCCATCTGTGGTACTCCGCTTGGGCTTTGTAATAGTTGAAGCGTCGCGCACGTCCGCCATGTACGGATCAACGATAGCCAACCCATGGCAAGCCGGACGGTAAAAACCAGACGTAGAACGTGACAGGTACGTTCAGGGCTCGCGGAAGCTTAACGACTGAGCGGTCATTGCCGCTTGCGAGGCTGCGACAATTTCGGTCAAGGGCTGGCAACTTTACGTTTATGGATGTGTGCAAGGCTGTCAGAATTCCCTCTCATTTCCAGAAGCCCGAGCCGTTGCCATGCAAATCAAGACCGCCCTGCTGTTCGCCACCCCTTGCGATGACGAGGAAGACAACATGGCGACCCTGTGCTGCCACAGCGACAAGGGGCAGATGTTTCTGCTGACCCGCTACCCGGATGAAGACACCGTCGACCTGACCCTGGATGACGAGCCGTCGACGCTGGATGGGCTGAAGGTGACCTTGAGTGCACAGCGCCTGCTGATCGAAGTGGCGGCCGGGGATCGCGATGCGCTGAAAGGGGATGAGGCGCTGGAGATCGTACTGACTTCGGCGGGGACCGACCTTGAGGAAGTGGCGCTGACGCTGAAGAACATCCTCGAAGGCACGGGCACCTTCGTCAGCGAGCTCTGAGTCTTCCTGTTCCGGCCCTTTCGCGGCGGTTCGGCGCCCCGATGAACCCGCGAAGAGGCCGGGCCTGCAAAGCAGATAATCCATTGACACCTCTGCCCTACCACAGGCATTGTCTGACAACCTGATCACTAGGCAACCGCTTCCATGCTAGAGCTCCAGCGCCCCGATACCCTGGTAGACCGGGTTGTCAGCGCCATCCGCGCCGAGATCGATTCCGGCCGTTTGGCCGCCGAATCGCGCCTGCCCACCGAACAGCAACTGGCCGAACAGCTGAACGTCAGCCGCTCGGTGGTGCGCGAGGCGGTAGCGCAGCTCAAGGCCGATGGTGTGCTGATCGCTCGTCGCGGGCTCGGTTCCTACATCTCGCAAACCCCAGCCGGCACCGTGTTCCGCTTCCCCGGCAGCAATGGCCGCAAGCCGGACCTTACGCAGATGTTCGAAATGCGCCTGTGGATCGAAACCCAGGCCGCCGCCATCGCCGCCCGCCGGCGCGACGAGCAGGACCTGGCGCACATGGCCAAGGCCCTGCAGGAAATGCTCGACAAGCGCAGCGACTTCGCCACCGCCTCGGCCGCCGACGTGGCCTTCCACCGGGCGATTGCCGAAGCCAGCAAGAACGATTACTTCGTGGCCTTCCACGACTTCCTCGGCGGCCAGCTGGCCAGCGCACGGCGCACCGCCTGGGAAAACTCCGCCGCCCACTCGGTGGGCGGTTCGGCCGATGCCAACCGCGAGCACCAGGCGCTGTACCAGGCCATCGCCGATGGCGACCGCCAGGCGGCCGCAGCTTGCGCCGAAGCGCACCTGCGCGCCTCGGCCAAGCGCCTGAAGATCGACCTCCCCGCCCTCGACTGACCCCGGAGAAACCAACGCGCCCTGACGCGGGCCTTTTTTGCGCACTACTTAGTCTGACAACCTGATAAGCAGACCCACTGACAAGAACACCAAGGTACTCTTGCATGACCTACGACTACTGCATCATCGGCGGCGGCATCGTCGGCCTCGCCACCGCGATGGCCCTGCTCGAACAGCGCCCGGGCGCATCCCTGCTGATCCTGGAGAAGGAAGCCAGCCTCGGCCGCCACCAGACCGGCCACAACAGCGGCGTGATCCATGCGGGCATCTACTACGCACCGGGCAGCCTCAAGGCCGACCTGTGCAAGCGCGGCGCCCAGGCGACCAAGGACTTCTGCACTGAGCACGGCATCGCCTTCGAGGTCTGCGGCAAGCTGCTGGTGGCCTCCAACGACCTTGAAGTGCAACGCATGCAGGCGCTGTACGAGCGCTCGCAGCAGAACGGCCTGAAGGTCGAGCGCCTGGATGCCGCCGCGCTGGCTGAACGTGAGCCGAACATCGTCGGCAAGGGCGCGCTGTTCCTCGATGCCACCGGCATCGTCGACTACACCCAGGTGTGCAACGCCATGGCCAAGGTGATCCGCCAGGCCGGCGGCGAGGTGCACTTGTCGACCCGCGTGCGCGCTATCCAGGAGCACGCTGACCATGTCGCCATCGGCACCGACAGCCACACCTGGCGCGCGCGCCGGCTGGTGGCCTGCGCCGGCCTGCAGTCCGACCGCCTGGCGCGCCTGGCCGGGGTGAAGATCGACCATCAGATCATCCCCTTCCGCGGCGAGTACTACCGCCTGCCGGCCAGCAAGAACCAGATCGTCAACCACCTGATCTACCCGATTCCCGACCCGGAACTGCCGTTCCTCGGCGTGCACCTGACACGCATGATCGACGGCAGCGTCACTGTCGGCCCGAATGCCGTGCTCGGCTTCGGCCGTGAGAACTACCGCAAGTTTTCGGCCAACTGGCGCGACGTGGCCGAGTACGCCAGCTTCCCGGGCTTCTGGAAAACCATTTGGAACAACCTCGGCTCCGGCACCACCGAGATGAAGAACTCACTGTTCAAGCGCGGTTACCTGGAACAGTGCCGCAAGTACTGCCCATCGCTGCAAGTGGCAGACCTGCTGCCCTACGAGGCGGGCATTCGCGCCCAGGCGGTGATGCGCGACGGGGCCCTGGTGCATGACTTCCTGTTCGCCGAAACCCCGCGCATGGTGCATGTCTGCAATGCCCCGTCGCCGGCTGCCACTTCGGCCATTCCGATCGGCCAGATGATCGCCGAGAAGATCCTCAAGGCCTGCTGAAATCTGCTTCACCCTTAACCCAAAAAGACGCAACTACAAATACAATAAGGAACCCCCCATGTCGGTACATGAGGCGGCCCCGGCCGCGCACGAGACCCCGCAACAGCAACGCAAGCGCCTGCGCAAGGTGGCGGCGGCAACCATCTTCGGCTCGATGCTGGAGTGGTACGACTTCTACCTCTACGCGACCATGGCCGCGATCGTGTTCTCGAAGATCTTCTTCGATGCCAGCAACCCGGCGGTGGCCTCGCTACTGGCCTTCTCCACCTTCGCCATCGGCTTCATCGCCCGCCCCTTCGGCGGCATCCTGTTCGGCTACCTGGGCGACCGTTTCGGGCGCAAGCATGTGCTGGTGATCACCTTCTGCATGATGGGCGTGTGCACGGCGCTGATCGGGCTGATTCCAAGCTATGCCACCATCGGCATCTGGGCACCGATCCTGCTGGTGGTGATCCGCATCATCCAGGGCCTGGGCGCAGGGGCCGAGCTGTCCGGCGCGGCGGTGACCTCCTACGAGCATGCCAGCGAAGGCAAGCGCGGCAGCCAGGGCGCCTGGCCCGCGCTGGGGCTCAACCTGGGGCTGCTGCTGTCGTCGCTGACCGTGTACATGCTGACCATGAACGGCAACGACTTCCTCCTCGCCGGCGGCTGGCGCATCCCGTTCATTGCCAGCATCGCCCTGGTGGCGGTCGGCCTGTGGGTGCGCAAGAGCATCCCCGAGACGCCGGACTTCAAGGAACTCGACAAGGCCGACAGCAGCAAGCCGCAGGTGTCGCCGCTGAAGCTGCTGTTCAGGAACGACCTCAAAGGCCTGGCCGTGGTGTTCTTCGTGGCCATCGGCTACAACGCGCTGAGCTACATCTTCAAGACCTTCTCGCTGGCCTACCTGACCCAGTTCAAGGGCGTGCAAGCGCATGTCACCTCGCTGTCGGTGACCATCGCCAGCCTGGTGGCGATCTTCGCCGTGCCGTTCTTCGGCTGGCTGTGCGACCGCTGGAGCAGCAAGACCGTGCTGATGCTCGGCGGGGTCCTGTCGGCCTTGTTCGCCTACCCGTTCCTGCAGCTGTTGAGCACCGGTGAGCCCACCCAGATCTACATCGCCATCGCGATCGGCACCGGCATCCTCGCGCCGATGATGTTCGCCCCGCAGGGTTCGTTCTTAAGCCGCCAATTCCCGACCCAGACGCGCTCGTCGGGCTTTGGTACCGGCCGTGAGATCGGCACCGCGGTAGCCGGTGGCCTGGCGCCGCTGGGCGGCTTGGCGCTGGTGGCCGGGTCGGCTACCCATTCCACCGATGGCGTGGCGCTGATCCTGGCGATTGCCGGGGTGCTGGTGGTGGTGTTTGCCCTGTGCGACCAGGGGCGCAGGCACTCCACCTCGAAGAACTGAGCCGAAAAGCGTGCGGGCGCGCCCTGCAGCGACCGTGGCAGCGATAAAAATCCCGGCCTTCATTGGTCGGCGCCCCCCTGGATAGATTAAAGTATCAGCCCCTGCCAGGTCGCCCGCGACCTGGCGCAATCCCAGGAACCGCCGCCGATGGAACACCGTGAAGCGCTGATCGCGCTACGCACCTTTCTTTCCTCCCAGATCCTAGGCCAGGAGAAGCTGGTCGAGCGGCTGTTGATCGTGTTGCTGGCCGACGGCCACATGCTGGTCGAAGGTGCGCCCGGCCTGGCCAAGACCAAGGCCATCAAAGAACTGGCCGAAGGCATCGAGGCGCAGTTCCACCGCATCCAGTTCACCCCCGACCTGCTCCCGGCCGACATCACCGGCACCGAGATCTATCGCCCGGAAACCGGCAGCTTCGTGTTCCAGCAGGGGCCGATCTTCCACAACCTGGTGCTGGCCGACGAAATCAACCGCGCCCCGGCCAAGGTGCAGTCGGCGCTGCTCGAAGCCATGGCCGAGCGCCAGGTCAGCGTGGGCCGCAGCACCTACGACCTGTCGCCGCTGTTCCTGGTGATGGCCACGCAGAACCCGATCGAGCAGGAAGGCACCTACCCGCTGCCCGAAGCCCAGCTCGACCGCTTCCTGATGCACGTGAAGATTGGCTTCCCCGATGCCGCCGTGGAGCGCCGCATCCTCGCCCAGGCCCGTGGCGAAGCACTGGGCGGTGAAGTGAAGCCCGAGCGCCGGGTCAGCCAGCAGGCGATCTTTGCCGCGCGCAAGGAGATCCTTGGCCTGTACATGGCCGACGCCGTGGAGGAATACCTGGTGCAGCTGGTGATGGCCACCCGCACTCCGGCCAAGTTCGATGCCGAGCTGGCCGACTGGATCGCCTATGGCGCCAGCCCGCGCGGCTCGATCGCCCTTGACCGCTGCGCCCGTGCCCATGCCTGGCTGGCCGGGCGCGACTTCGTCAGCCCGGAAGACATCCAGGCGGTGCTGTTCGATGTGCTGCGCCACCGCATCATCCTGTCGTTCGAAGCCGAAGCCGCGGGGATCGACCAGGACCGCGTGGTCCAGCGCATTCTCGACGTCGTGGCCGTCGCCTGACCCATGCCCACCACGCAGCAGGCCGAACCCGGCATCCGCATCGGCCTCACCGAATTGATCGACATGCGCCACCGCGTGCGCGAGATCCAGCTGTTTTCCCGCCCTGGCCAGCGCAGCCCGCTGGTCGGCCTGCACCATTCCAAGCTGCGCGGGCGCGGCGTGGACTTCGACCAGGTGCGCGTGTACCAGGCCGGTGACGATGTGCGCAACATCGACTGGCGCGTTACCGCGCGCACCCAGGAGCCGCACACCAAGCTGTTCCACGAAGAACGCGAACGGCCGATCTTCATCCTCGTCGAGCAAAGCCAGCGCCTGTTCTTCGGCTCGGGGCTGATGTTCAAGTCGGTGCTCGCAGCCGAGGCTGCCGCGCTGTTCGGTTGGGCCGCGCTGGGCCACAACGACCGTATCGGCGGGCTGGTATTCGGCGACAACGAGCACCATGAGATCAAGCCACGGCGCAGCAAGCAGAGCCTGCTGCAGCTGCTCAACCGCCTGGCCAAGGTCAACCAGGCCCTGCACACCGAAGCTGCGCCGCAGGCCGACAACCTTGGCCTGGCCCTGCGCCGCGCCCGTGAAGTGCTGCGCCCCGGCAGCCTGGCCATCGTCATCTGCGACGAACGCTCGCTCAGCGCCCAGGCCGAGCAACACCTGGCGATGCTCTCGCGCCATTGCGACCTGCTGCTGATGCCAGTGTCCGACCCGCTCGACCACGCCCTGCCCGCCGCCGGCCTGCTGCGTTTCGCCCAGCGCGGTGCGCAGCTGGAGCTCGACACCCTGGACGCCAACCTGCGCCAGGCCTACCGTCAACAGGCCGAAGCGCGCATCGAGCGTTGGGAGCTGATGGCGCAGAAGCTGCGCGTAGTGCTTATGCCGCTGAGCACCCAGAGCGAGATGATCGAACAACTGCGCGAATACCTGAACGCCCAGCGCCCCGGGAGTGGCCAATGAACCCGCTGGACCAGCTACAACCGCTGATCGCACCGCCGGCGATCGGCCTGTGGCCGCCAGCACCGGGCTGGTGGCTGCTGCTCGCGCTGCTGCCGCTGCTGGCCTGGGGCCTGTGGCGGTTGCGCCGCTGGCGCCCGGGCAAGCGCCCGGTGGTGCGCGCCGAGCTGCCGCTCGACCCGGTGCGCCTGGAAGCCCTGGCCGAACTCGCCCGCCTGCCGCGCCCCTACGACGGCGCCCCGGCCGGCGCCTGGCTGCAGCAGATCAACGCCCTGCTCAAGCGCCTGTGCCGCAACCACTACCCCGGCGCCAACAGCCATACCTTGAACGGCCGCCAGTGGCTGGCCTTTCTCGACAACCGCTGCCCGGCCGCCGGCCTGACCCGCTGGATGGTGCTGGTCGAAGGCGCCTACAAGCCCGAGTGCAAACTTGACGACAAGGCCATCGTCGGGCTCAGCCAGGCGGTCGAAACCTGGATTCGCAAACATGTTTGAACTGGCCTGGCCGTGGATCTTCACACTGCTGCCGCTGCCGTGGCTGGCGCGCCTGCTGCTGCCCGCTGCCGACAGCGGCGAGCCGGTGCTCAAGGTCGGCTTCCTCGATGAACTCGAAGGCCTGGCCGGGCGCCGCGCACGCCTGAACCTGCCGACCCTGCGCCAGCAGGCGCCGTATGTCGTGATCTGGCTGTTGCTGCTGCTGGCCGCCGCCCGCCCGCAGTGGCTTGGCGAACCGGTGCCGGTGGCCTCCAGTGGCCGGGACCTGCTGGTGGCGGTGGATGTCTCGGGCTCGATGGACTTCCCCGACATGCAATGGAAAGACGAAGACATCAGCCGCCTGGACCTGGTAAAAGCACTGCTCGGCGACTTCCTGCAGGACCGCCAAGGCGACCGTGTCGGCCTGATCCTGTTCGGCAGCCAGGCCTACCTGCAAGCGCCGCTGACCTTCGACCGGCGCACCGTGCGCACCTTTCTCGACGAGGCGCAGATCGGCATCGCTGGCAAGAACACCGCCATCGGTGACGCCATCGGCCTGGCGGTCAAGCGCCTGCGCCAGCGCCCGGCACAAAGCCGGGTATTGGTGCTGGTCACCGACGGCGCCAACAACGGCGGGCAGATTCACCCGCTGACCGCCGCCCGCCTGGCCGCCCAGGAAGGCGTGCGCATCTACACCATCGGCATCGGCGCCAACCCCGAGGCCAGCGGCACACCCGGCCTGCTCGGCCTGAACCCGAGCCTGGACCTTGATGAAGCGTCGCTCAAGGAAATTGCCGACATCACCCACGGCGCCTACTTCCGCGCCCATGACGGCGCCGAGCTGAACGCCATCGGCGATACCCTCGATCAGCTTGAACCGGTTGCTCAACAGCCGACCCAGGCGCGCACGGCCAAAGCCCTGTATGCCTGGCCGCTGGCCTTGGCCCTGCTGCTCAGCGTGTTGCTGGTGGTGGCGGTGCAATGGCCCGACAACCTGCTGCACAAGGTGCTGCGCAAGCCGCGTTTCCTGCAGCCCCATCCGGAATGGCGCCAGCGCCTGAAACGCCTGCGCCTGAGGAAACGGCGATGATCGATCTCTGGCCACAATGGCTGCGCCCGCTCTGGCTGCTGGTGGTGCCCCTGCTCGGCTGGCTGCTGTTCAAGCTGTGGCACCGGCGCAAGCGCGCCGGGCGCTGGCAGATGATCCTGCCACCAGCCTTCCACCCGGTGCTGCTCGGCGGCGGCAGCGGCAGCAACAGCAAACTGCCCTGGGTGGCCCTGGGCCTGGCCTGGTTGCTGGTGGTGCTGGCCCTGCTCGGGCCGAGCTGGCAGCGCCTGGAAGAAACCCGCCAGCGCCCGGCCGACCCGCTGGTAATCCTGCTCGAACTGACCCCACAGATGCTTGCCGAAGACGTTGCGCCCAACCGCCTGGAACAGGCCCGGCGCAAGATCCTCGACTTGCTCGAACACCGCAATGACAGCCAGACCGCGCTGATCGTCTACGCCGGCAGTGCGCACACTCTGGTGCCGCTGTCGGATGACCTGGGTACCACGCGCAACCTGCTGGAAGCCATCGACCCGTCGATCATGCCCCAACCTGGCCAGCGCGCCGACCTGGCCGTGCAGAAAGGCCTGGCCCTGCTGGCCCAGAGCGGCCTCGGCCAGGGTCGCCTGCTGCTGGTCGGCTCGGCGCTGAGCGCGCCGGAGCGCCAGGGCATCTCCCAGGCCCTCGGCCGCCAGGGCCCGAGCCTGCTGATGCTCGGTATCGGCACCGGCGACGGCGCGCCAGTGCGCCAGGCCAATGGCGAATACCTCAAGGATGACCAGGGTGGCATCCTCCTGCCGCGGCTCGACAGTGCCAGCCTCAAGGCCTTCATCAGTGGCACCGGCGGGCGCTACCGCCATGCCCGCATCGACGACCTCGACCTGCGCGGCCTGGGCCTGTTCGACAACCCGCGCCACCTGCGCGATGCCGGCCAGACCCTGCAACTGGACAGCTGGGCCGACCAGGGTTACTGGCTGTTACTGCCGCTGTTGCTGCTGGCCGCCTGTGCCGGGCGCCGCGGTTGGCTGTTCTGCCTGCCACTGCTGCTGGCCCTGCCACAGCCGAGCCAGGCATTCGAACTCAACGACCTGTGGCTGCGCCCCGATCAACAGGGCCAGATGCTGCTGCGCAAGCAACGCCCGGCAGACGCCGCCCGGCACTTTCAGGACCCGCAATGGCGCGGCATGGCGCTGTACCAGGCCGGCGACTATGCCGGCGCCGCCGAGGCCTTTGCCCAGGGCGACAGCGCCGCAGCCCACTACAATCGAGGCAATGCCCTGGCCCGCAGCGGCGAACTGGAAGCCGCCCTGGATGCCTACGAACAGGCCCTGGAGCGCCAGCCCGACCTGCAGCCGGCACTGGCCAACCAGGCGCTGGTGCAGCAACTGCTGCAGCAACGCGAAGCCCAGGCCGAAGAACAACCGGCCAACAACGACACCCAAGGCACCCCAGGCAACGAAACCGAAGGCAACAGCAGCTCGGCCAGCAGCCCTGCCCAAGGCACGCCCGGCAGTGAAGAACAGGCCAGCGCGCAACAACCCGGTGAAGGCAGCAACAACAGCCAGGCGGCGCCTGGCAACCAGGGCGGCGATGACGACAGCATCACCCAGCCGCCGCAGCGCCCGGTATCGACCAGCCTCGATGCCGAACAGCGCCAGGCCCTGGAACAATGGCTGCGAGAGATCCCCGACAACCCGGCGGAGTTGTTGCGCCGCAAATTCTGGTATGAACAGCAATTGCATCAGGAAAAAACACGATGAGTCGCTTCGGCGTCTTTCTTCTCTGCCTGTTGTGGGCCGTCATGGCCCAGGCCCTACCCACGCTGCAGGCCAGCGTCGACCGCACGCGCCTGGAAGCCGGCGAAACCCTTGAGCTGACACTCGAAAGCCAGGACGTGACCCAGTTCGGCAAGCCCGACCTGCGCGCCCTGGACAGCGACTTCGAAGTGCGCGGCACACGCCAGTTGAACAGCCTGCACACCCTTGATGGCGAAACCCGCGCCAGCACCCGCTGGATCATCACCCTGCTGCCCCGGCACAGCGGCAGCCTGCGTATCCCCGAGCTGCAACTGGGCCAGTCGCACAGCCAGGCCATCGACCTGCAAGTGCTGCAGGCCGACGCCAGCCGCCCGGAAGTCGCCTCGCAAGTCTTCGTCGAAGCCACCCTGGACAGCCACGAGGTATACGTCCAGGCCCAGGCCGTGCTGACCCTGCGCATCTACCATTCGGTGTCGCTGTACGACGACAGCAGCCTGAGCCCGCTGCAGCTGGAAAACGCCAAGGTCGAGCCGCTGGGTGAGTCGCGCACCTACGAGAAGGAAATCAACGGCGTGCGCCACGGGGTGATCGAAACCCGCTACGCGGTGTATCCGCAGCAGAGCGGCGACCTGGACATTCCACCGCTGACCTTCACCGCCACCGCCGCCGACAACGCTCAGCAACCTGCCGGCGCTGCCCGGGTTGGCCGCCAGGTGCAGGTCAGTTCACTACCGCTGCGCCTGGCCGTGCGCCCTATCCCCGCCGCCTGGCCGGCCAATGTGCCGTGGCTGCCGGCACGTGACCTGAGCCTGGAAGAACACTGGAACCCCGACCCGGCCAGCCAGCAGCCACAGATCGGCGACTCGCTGACCCGAAACATCACACTACGCGCCGAAGGCCTGTCGAGCACCCAGCTGCCACAGCTGCCCGCCACCGAGATCGTCGGCCTGCGCCGCTACCCGGACCAGCCAGTGCTGCGCAACGAGATCAGCGAACGCGGCATGACCGCCAACCGCGAAGAGCGTGAAGCGCTGGTGCCGACCCACAGCGGCAAGCTGGCCCTGCCAGCAGTGGAAGTTACCTGGTGGAATACCCGCGAAGACCACCTGGAACAGAGCAGCCTGCCGGCGCGTATGCTGGACGTGCAGGACAACCCCGCGCTGAGCGCCGACACTCCGGTTGGCGACAGCAGCGGTGCCAGCCACCTGCTGTGGCCCTGGCAGCTCGCCACCCTGCTGTTCGCCCTGACCACGGTGCTGGGTTTCGCCCTGTGGTGGCGCGCCCGCTCGCAGCCGGCGGTGCTGCGTGCTGCGCAGAACGGGCCGAGTCCGCGTACCTTGCTCGACGATCTCAAGCGCGCCTGCCAGGCCAACGACCCGCAGGCTACACGTCAGGCGCTCGATGCCTGGGCGCGGCAGCAGCCGGAGACCCTGGCCGAGATGGCGGCGCGGTTTGTGCCGTTGTCGGATGCGCTGGATGGGTTGAACGGGGCTTTGTATAGCGAGAGTGGCCAGTATTGGCAGGGTGAGGATCTGTGGCGGGCGATCGGCACGATTCCGCCGGCGGAGCAGGTGTTGTTGCCTGCGGGCGAGACTGGGAGCTTGCCGCCGCTTTATCCGAAGTGAGCGGTGGGGCTCAGAGGTGCATGCCTTGGAATTTTCAGCGCCCTTGAGATCGAGCGCCGCCCGCGCGGCGCATCGCGGATAAATCCGCTCATTTGTTGCAAGATACCGAACCTGTTACGCCATGGTTGGCCGCCTTGGCGCATATCTTAAGCCCTACAAACAAGGCGAACAGCGGTGACCTCACAGGACTGATTGGCCCGAAACAGATGGAGCAGATTTATCCGCGATGCGCCGCGCGTGCGGCGCTCGATCTCACAGGCGCTGAATCTCTCTCGCCAGCCCCCTGGAAGTCCGGACGCAATCCTGTTTCGGGCCGATGCGTCCTTTGGCATTTGCGCACAACCGCTTTGGCGCAGGGCACACTATTGCGTACTACAAAGATTTCAAATGACACGCATGCCCTCGAATGGGTTCCAGCCTTGCTTGCCCGTGGTCTTTTTCAGGTAATAGGCATAGTTGGTCAGGACGCCATACATCACGCTGATCGCCACGTTGATGCCGGTATCCAGAGCCCGCGGTATAGCGATGCCGGTAGCACCTTGCAAAATTTGAATCGCCACAATGACGACTACCGAGATGCCCAGCAGGGACAGGTTCTTTTTCCAGAGGCCTAGCACGAACAAGTAGATCGGGCCGAAGAAGAAGGCGATGAAGTTCATTCCGATCAGCAGCCTTTTTCCGATGGGCGCGGCTTTCAGGGCGTCCTTGTAGGCGGCGCTGCTCGGGTTGCCGTACTGATCGAAGAAGGCGAAACGCTCTTGCCATTTCGGCTTGAGGTTGCCAGAGGTGAGTTGGGCTTGCGGGATACCTTCCATGGGGAGCTCCTGAACTTGTCATCCATGCATGTGCACTGGCCAGCTTATCCTGGCCGGCTCAGAGCGTAATTCAGGCAAGTGCCCGAAACAAGCCGATTGAGACTGGATGTATCGCTTGCCCCGCTGGGAGCAAATGCCTTGTCCCCCGGCTTGGGTTACCATACCCGCCTCCGCAAAGCCCATCATTCACGCCAAGCCCCCGGCTTGCTGACTCGACACCAACAGGTCATCCATGCGTCTGTTTCACACCTCCGACTGGCACCTGGGCCAAAGCCTGCACGGCCAGGAACGCGACTTCGAACACGCCTGCTTCCTCGACTGGCTGCTCGGCCAGCTGCGCCTGCGCCAGCCGGACGCGCTGCTGATCGCCGGTGACATCTTCGACACGGTCAACCCGCCGGTCAAAGCCCAGGAACGGCTCTACGACTTCATCGTCCAGGCCCACGAGCAACAGCCGAAGCTGGACATCGTGATGATCGCCGGCAACCACGACTCCGGCTCGCGCATCGAGCTGCCCGCCGCGCTGATGCGCCGCCTGCGCACCCACGCGCTGGGCCGGGTGCACTGGCTCGACGAGGGCCAGCTGGATGCCGAGCGCCTGCTGATCCCGCTGACCAACGGCCGTGGCAAGGTTGCCGCCTGGTGCCTGGCCCTGCCCTTCCTGCGCCCGGCCGAAGTGACCGGCCCGCAGCTGGGCGACGACTACCTGCAAGGCATCACCCAGGTGCACCAGCAACTGATTGGCGCGGCGCAGAAGAAGCGCAAGAAGGACCAGGCACTGATCGCCATCAGCCATGCACACATGGCCGGTGGCGCGGTGTCCGAAGACTCCGAGCGCAGCCTGATCATCGGCAACGCCGAGGCCCTGCCGGCCAAGCTGTTCGACACGTCGATCAGCTACGTGGCGCTCGGCCACCTGCACAAGCCGCAGAAGGTCAACCGCGAAAGCCGCATCCGCTACAGCGGCTCGCCGATTCCGCTGTCGTTCGCCGAAATCAACTACCCGCACCAAGTGCTGGAGGTCGAGCTGGAAGGCAGCCAACTGGTCAGCGTCGAGCCGCGCCCGGTACCGCGTGCGGTGGCCTTGCAACGGGTCGGCCCGGCGCCATTGGGCGAACTGCTTGCGCAACTGGCCGAGCTGCCGGTAATCGACCTGCTCGAAGACCCCAATCGCCAGCCCTGGCTGGAGGTGCGGGTAGTGCTGGATGAGCCGCAACCCGACCTGCGCCAGCAGATCGAAACCGCGCTTGAAGGCAAGGCCGTGCGGTTGATCCGTATCAGCGCCGAATACGCCGGCCGCAACAACAGCGAAGACGATGACCTGCAATTCGTCGAGCTGGCGCAAATGACCCCACAGGACCTGTTCAGCCGCGCCTGGGAGCAAGCCTACGGCAACCCCGTCGACGAGCAGGCCCTGGCCGATTTCGCCCTGCTGCTGCAGGACGTCCAGCTGGAAGAGGAAC
Source organism: Pseudomonas sp. TWI628 (assembly GCF_039673865.1). Lineage (NCBI taxonomy): Bacteria > Pseudomonadati > Pseudomonadota > Gammaproteobacteria > Pseudomonadales > Pseudomonadaceae > Pseudomonas > Pseudomonas sp. TWI628. The sequence continues at coordinate 58,809 of NZ_JBDJMM010000010.1, forward strand.
AGCCATGAAGATTCTTGCTATCCGCCTGAAGAACCTGGCATCCCTGGCCGGCCCGGTCGACATCGACTTCACTGCCGAGCCCCTGGCCAGCGCCGGCCTGTTCGCCATCACCGGGCCGACCGGCGCCGGCAAGAGCACCTTGCTCGATGCCCTGTGCCTGGCCCTGTTCGGCACCGTGCCGCGGCTGAACGACATCGGCCGCGAAGCCAAGGTGCCGGACGCCGACGGCGAAATCCCCACGTCGGACCCGCGCAACCTGCTGCGCCGTGGCACCGGCAGCGGCTTTGCCGAAGTCGACTTCGTCGGCATCGACGGCCACCGTTACCGCGCCCGCTGGGAAGCCAACCGCGCCCGCGACAAGGCCAATGGCAAGCTGCAGCTCAGCCGCCAGAGCCTGTACGACCTGGACAGCGAACAGGTGCTGGGCAGTGGCAAGAACGAATACAAGCAACTGATCGAAGCCCGCCTGGGCCTGAATTTCGAACAGTTCACCCGCGCGGTGATGCTGGCGCAAAGTGAATTCGGTGCCTTCCTCAAGGCCGACGACAAAGAGCGCAGCGAGCTGCTGGAAAAGCTCACCAACACCGCCATCTACACCCGCCTCGGCCAGCGCGCCTTCAGCAAGGCTCGGGAAACCGCCGAAATCCACAATGCCCTGAAGGAGCGCGCCAGCCACTTGCTGCCGATGGCCGCCGAAGCCCGCGTCGAACTCGACCAGCGCCTGGAGCAGGCGTTGCAGCAGTTCAAGGCCGACCAGGCCGGCGAGCGCGAGCTGGAGCAGCAACGCAACTGGCTCAATGAACAACGCCAGCTGCAGGCCCAGCACGCCGAAGCCGGCGCCACCCTGCAAGCCGCCGAACAGCACTGGCAGCAGCTGGCCGAGCAGCGCCTCGACCTGCAACGCCTGGAGCGCCTGGCGCCGCAGCGCCACCAGTTCCACCGCCAGCGGATGCTCGGCGCGCAACTGGCACCGCTGGCGGCGCAGATCGCCGAGCAGCAGCGCCAGCAAACCGAGCTGCAGACGCGTACCGCAGCGCTGGAACAGGCACTGCTGGCGTCTCGTGAGGCCCTGGCGCAGAGCCAGACCCTGCACAGCGAAAATGCCCCGCGCCTGCGCCAGGCCTTCGCTGGCCAGGACAACCTGGTGCGTCTGGATCAGGAACTGGCGGGGCAACGCAGCGCCTGCGAGCAAGCCACACAGCAGGTTGCCGAAGCCCAGCAGCAACTGCAGCAAACAGAAGAAAACCAGCAACGCAGCCAACAGCAACTGGCACAGATCGACACGGCCCTGGCCGACAGCCAGCACCTGGCTGGCCTGGCCAATGCCTGGCAGGCCTACCTGCCGCAACTCAAGCAGGTGATGCTGATCGGTGGCCGCCTGGCCAAGGGCCGCGAGGAACTGCCGGGCCTGCAGGCCCAGGCCAGCCAGGCCAATGTTCAGTTGCAGACCCAGCGCGACCACTTCGAGCTGCTATTCCGCGAAGCCAAGGCCGAACCCCAGGCCCTGGCCGAACAGATCGACCTGCTCGGCAACATGCTGCAGGACAACCGCAAACAGCAACGCGCCGTCGAGGAACTGTCGCGCCTGCATGGCCGTGAACTGGAACTGCGCCAGCAGCTCGATGCCCTGCGCGAGCGTCAGCAGCAGGCCATGCAGCAACGCCAGCAACTGATCGGCGAAGGGACTGCGGCCAAGGCCGAGCTGGAAGCCGCCGAGCAGGCACTCAGCCTTACCCGTCAGTTGCTGGAACGCCAGCGTCTGGCACGCAATACCAGCGTCGAAGAACTGCGCGGTCAGTTGCGCGATGGCGAGCCCTGCCCGGTCTGCGGCAGCGCCGAACACCCGTTCCATCAACCCGAAGCCTTGCTGCAGAGCCTCGGTCGCCATGACCAGGCTGAAGAACAGGCCGCACAGAAACAGGTCGAAACCCTCAACGGCAAGCTGGTCGAACTGCGCACCCAGCTCGGCGTGGTCAACGCCCAGCTCAAGGACTATCAGCAGCAACAGCAGCAGCTTGGCGAACAGCTGCAGCCGCTGGTGGCGCAGGTGCAGGCGCACAGCCTCTGGCCTGCCCTCGCCCCACAGGACGACAAGGCCCGCAGCGCCTGGCTCGACAGCCAGCTGCGGCGCCTGGACGAAGAAATCGGCAAGGACGAGAAGCGCCAGAGTGCACTGCTCGCCCTGCAGAAGGATGCCGCTCGCCTCACCCAGCAGCTGCAGGCGGCAGAGCAAGCCCAGCAGCAGGCCCAGCGCCATCTCGAGCAGCAGCACCAGGCCCTGGCCAGCGATGAACAACAGCTGGAACAAAGCCTCAAGGACCTGGCCGATGTGCTCCCGGGCGAGGTACTCGATGCCTTGAGCGATGATCCGGCCAATGCCTTCCTGGCGCTTGACCAGCAAATTGCCCAGCGCCTGCAACAGTTGGAGCAGCGCAAGGATGAGCTGCAAGAACAGCAAACACGCCAAGTGCAACTGGACAAGCTGCGCGACCAGCAGCAAGCCCGCGTGCACGCTTTGGCGCAGGCGCAGCAGCAGTTGGCGGCACTCCAGACGCAGCGGCAGCAGGCTCAGGCCGCCCTGGCCGAGCTGCTTGGCGAGCAGGCCAGTGCTGAAGCCTGGCAACTGCACATGGACAGCCAGCTGGAACAGGCCCGCGCCGTCGACGCGGACACCGCCCAGCGCCTGCAGGATCTGCGTACCCAAGGTGTGCAACTGGCCAGCGAACTGAAGGCCAATATCCAGCAGCAGCAGGCGCTGGAAAGCGAGTGCCAGCAGCTGCAGGGTGACATCGCCCAGTGGCGCGCCGAGCATCCGGAGCTGGACGACGCCGGGCTGGATCGCCTGCTGGCCATCGACGACGCCCAGCTGGCCGAGCTGCGCCAGTGCCTGCAAGGTGCCGAGAAAGCCATCGAGCAGAGCCGTGTGCTGCTCCAGGAACGCGAACAGCGCCTGCAGCAACACGCCGCGCAGATGAGCGTCGAGGCCTCGGTCGAAGACCTTGAGCAAGCGCTGGGCGCGCTGCGCGAGCGGCTGGCCGGCCATGAACAGCAATGCGCCGAACTGCGCGCACAGCAGGCTGACGACCAGCGCCGCCAGCAGGCGAGCCAGGCCCTGGCCGGGGAAATCGAGCAGGCCCACCAGCAATGGCAGCGCTGGGCGCGTCTGAACGCGCTGATCGGCTCTGCCTCGGGCGACGTGTTCCGCAAGATCGCCCAGGGCTACAACCTCGACCTGCTGCTGCACCACGCCAACGCCCAGCTGCGCCAGCTGGCGCGCCGCTACCGCCTCAAGCGCGGCGGCAGTGCCCTGGGCCTGCTGGTGCTGGACACCGAAATGGGCGACGAACTGCGTTCGGTGCACTCGCTGTCCGGTGGTGAAACCTTCCTGGTCTCGCTGGCACTGGCCCTGGGCCTGGCATCGATGGCCTCAAGCACCCTGCGCATCGAGTCGCTGTTCATTGATGAAGGTTTCGGCAGCCTTGACCCTGAGTCGCTGCAACTGGCCATGGACGCCCTCGACGGCCTGCAGGCACAAGGCCGCAAGGTCGCGGTGATCTCCCACGTGCAGGAAATGCACGAGCGCATTCCGGTGCAGATCCAGGTGCGCCGCCAGGGCAATGGCCTGAGCGACGTGGAGGTGTGCGGGTGATCCTCTACTCGTTCCGCCGTTGCCCGTGGGCGATGCGTGCGCGCCTGGCGCTGCGCTATGCCGGCTGTGCGGTGGAGATCGTCCAGGTGGCGATGAAGAACAAGCCGGCAGAGCTGCTGGCCTTGTCGCCCAAAGGCACGGTGCCGGTGCTGGATACCGGTACCGGTGTACTGGAAGAGAGCCTGGACATCATGCGTTGGGCGCTCGAACAGCACGACCCACAGGACTGGCGCCTGCAAGCCGACCCGGCCGCCGCGCAGCACGCCGAGGCGCTGATTGCCCGCAACGACAGCACGTTCAAGGCGCAGGTGAACCTGTACAAGTACGCCGAGCGCTACCCGGAGTACTCACGCGAGCACTATCGCCAGCAGGCCGAAGCCTGGTTGGCGGCGCTTGAACAGTTGCTCGAAGGCAGGCCGTACTTGCTGGCCGATCACCCGAGCCTTGCCGATGCCGCGCTGCTGCCCCTGATGCGCCAGTTTGCCGGGGTCGAACCGCTGTGGTTCGCCGAGGCGGCTTATCCGCGAGTGCGGAGCTGGCTGGAGGGGTGGTTGGCGTCGCAGCTGTTCAAGTCAGTGATGGCCAAGTGAACCCTGTAAGCGGGTTGGGTCAGTGGCTGTGCTTGCCACTCAAGGCCGCATGGAAATGGGCGCTCTGACGCAGGTACTGCTCGGTGTAGCTGTGGGTGGCCGTGGTCTTGCTGCTGTCGGCATGGGCATGGGCCGGCAGCACGACAGACGCGGAGATGGCGGATGCGGCAATCACGGGGAAGAGATTGAAGTTCATGATGGCTGACCTCGACTGGAGTGGTTTGACGTTCAGCCGCTTGGGCCTTGGGTCAAACTTACGCCGCTGAGGTCGCCCGCAGAAATTCTTTGCGCTGGTAAGGATTATTACCCGTATCGATAGTCCTTGTAGCAAGCCTCACTCGATGAACTTGAGATCCGAAGGCGCATCCTGGCTGAAGGCCTGCACCGTCTCACCCAGCTTGCCGCTGCGCGGGTCGCGGCGCATGACCACGATCTGGTTGCTCTTCTGGTTGGCCACCAGCAGGAAGTTGTCGCTCGGGTCCAGGGCGAACTCCCGCGGGTGGTCGCCTTCCACCGAGCGGCGCTGCAGGAAGGTCAGCTGGCCATCGGCCTTGCCCACGCTGAACACCACGATCTGGTTAGCCGTGCCGCGGTTGCTGACATACAGGAAGCGCCCGTCCGCCGACAGGTGCAGGCCACCCGAGGCCTTGGCGGCGGCGTCCTGCTGGTCGCTCAGCGGCAGGCGCTGACGTTCCAGCAAAGCATCGTCCTTGACGTCGAACATCACCACTTCGCCGCTCATTTCCAGCGTCAGGTAGGCATGCTGGCCCTTGGCATCGAACAGCAGATGACGCGGCCCGCTTCCGGGCGGCAGGTCCACCGACGCCGGGATCGCCGGGCTCAACGGGTGATCGACACTGGCGCCGTCGTAACGATAGATGAATACCTTGTCGGCACCCAGGTCGCAGGCATACAGGTGCAGGCCATTCGGTGACAGCACCAGCGAATGCACGTGGGCCCCGGCCTGGCGCTCGGGGTTGACGCCACTGGGCTTGTGCCGCAGCTGCTGCACCACGTCCTTGAGCTTGCCGTCCTTGGCCACCGGGATCACCACCAGGCTGCCGCCCGGGTCGGGCGCGACGGCGTAGTTGGCGACGAACAGGTAGCGCTGGTCGCGGCTCAGGCTGGCGTGGGTCGGCTCGTCGCCACGGCTGGCCACCTGGTTAAGCGGCTTGATCTCGCCCTTGGCGCTGACGCTGAAGCTGCTGACATGGCCGTTGCGGGTTTCATTGACTGCGAACAACTGGCGCTGGTCGGCCGACAGCACCAGCCACGACGGGCTGACGCTCTTGACCACCTGCTGCGGCGTTGGGGCGATCTGCCCCGTCTTGCTGTCGAACGTGTAGCGGTAGATGCCCTGGCTCTGGCCGTCGGTGTAGCTGCCCACCAGCAACGTGGCGGCGTGGGCGGTGATTGTCAGGCTCATCAGGCTAGCGGTCAGCAGGCTCGTCCAGATCCGGTTCATCATCGTCTTCATCCGGGGCGCGAAAGGCACTCATACAGACTAGACGATGCTCGCCCTGAACATCGTTGAGTTGCCATTGATCATTGGCACCGACGGCGGCAGCGATCTGCTCAGGGGTGAAGGACCAGCGGCGACGCTGGCGGCCATCCATACACTCGATGGTCAGGCCGGACTCGTCGCAGGTGAAGTCGAAGGCGTGCAGGCCGTCGATCAGGAGCATGTCGCAGGATGCGAGGGCGGTGGCGAGGGGGGACATGGGGATACCGATCAAAAATGAGCGGGCAGTATAACCCGAGGGCCGCGTTGCGGCCCCCGGGGATACATCAATGGGCGAAGATCGACCCCCCCGCCTTGCCCACCATCTTCTCCGGCTTGATCAGGAACCGCGCCAGCGCCGGCAGCAGCCACAGCGCACCGAACATGTTCCACAGCAGCATGAAGGTCAGCATCAGCCCCATGTCGGCCTGGAACTTGATCGCCGAGAAGATCCAGGTGCACACGCCGATCGCCAGGCACAGGCCGGTGAACAACACCGCCTTGCCGGTCGAACGCAGGGTCTGGTAGTAAGCCTCCTGCAACGGCAGGCCGGCCCGCAGGAAGCTTTCCAGGCGGCTGTAGATGTAGATGCCGTAGTCCACGCCAATGCCCACGCCCAAGGCCACCACCGGCAAGGTGGCCACCTTGACACCGATGCCCATGAACGCCATCAGCGCATTGCCCAGCACCGAGGTCAGCACCAACGGCAGGACAATGCACAGGGTCGCGGCGAACGAGCGGAAGGTGATCATGCACATCACCGCCACGCACAGGTAGACCAGGATCAGGATGGTCAGCTCGGCCGACTTGATCACCTCGTTGGTGGCCGCCTCGATCCCGGCGTTGCCCGCCGCCAGCAGGAACTGCAGGCCCTCCTTGTCGTGGCTGTCGGCAAACGCCTTGGCCACAGCGGTGACACGTTCCAGGGTCTCGGCCTTGTGGTCGTTGAGGAACACCAGCACGGGCGCCAGCGAGCAGTCGGCGTTGTACAGGCCGTCAGCGCGGGCGATGGAGTTGTTGAGGATGTCCGGGTTGCGCGACAGGGTCTCCCACTTCAGGCTGCCCTCGTTCATGCCCTTGATCACCTGCTTGGACACGGTCACCAGGGAGATCGCCGACTGCACACCAGGGGTGTTCTGCATGGTCCACATCAGCTCGTCGATCGGCGCCATGGTCGAATGGATCGAGCAGCTTTCCGCCGGCGTCTTGACCATGATTACCAGCACATCGGAACTGGTCGAGTAGTTGCTGATGATGAAGTTGTTGTCCTGGTTGTAGCGCGAGTCGGGGCGTAGCTCCGGCGCGCCCTGGTCAAGGTCGCCGATCTTGAGGTTCTGGCTGTACCACAGGCCGCCGGCGAAGGCGATCAGCGCCAGGGTGATGGATACCGGGGCCACCTTGGCGCTGGCGAAGTTCGACAGCAGGCGCCAGAACGGGTGCTCACGGGTCGCGTCCTTCTTGCTGCGCTCGATGGCTTTTTTGCTGATGCCGACGTAGGAAATCGCCACCGGCAGCAGGATCAGGTTGGTGAACACGATCACCGCCACGCCGATGGACGCGCCGATGGCCAGCTCGCGGATCACGCCGATGTCGATGATCAACAGGGTGATGAAGCCCACGGCGTCGGCAAGGATGGCGATCATCCCCGGCAGGAACAGCTGGCGGAAGGTGCGCCGGGCGGCGGTCAAGGCATTGTCGGCGTCACTGGACTGCAAGGCGATGCCGTTGATCTTCTGCACGCCGTGGGAAATGCCGATGGCGAAGATCAGGAAGGGTACCAGCATCGAATACGGGTCCAGGCCGAAGCCCACCGCATGCATCAGGCCCAGCTGCCAGACCACCGCCACCAGGGTGGTGATGAGCACGGCGATGGTGCTGCGGATGCACCAGGTGAACCAGTACAGCAGGATCCAGGTGATCACCAGGGCCACGCCGAAGAACATCGCCACCATCACCAGGCCGTCGATCAGGTCGCCGACCTTCTTGGCGAAGCCGATGATGTGGATCTTCACGTTGGGGTTCTGTGCCTGGAACTTGTCGCGAATCTTCTCTTCCAGCTGGTGCGAGAACTGCTGGTAATCCAGCTTGACCTGCTTGCCGGGGTCTTGCGGGTCAGGGAAGCTTTCCAGCAGCGGCACGTCGACGATGCTGGACTTGAAGTTGTTGCCCACCAGGCGCCCGACCTGGCCAGACTTGAGCACGTTGTCGCGCAGGGTGTCGAGGCTGTCCTGGGAGCCGTTGTAGGTATTGGGGATCACCTCGCCACCAGAGAAGCCCTCCTCGGTGACCTCGCTCCAGCGCACGCTGGGGCTCCACAGCGACTTGAGGCCGGCGCGATCGACCCCGGGGATGTAGAACACCTCGTCGTGGATCTGCCGCAGCGTTTCCATGTAGTCCTTGTCGAAGATATCGCCGTTGACCGCCTCGACCGAGATGCGCACGGTGTTGCCGAGGTTGGCCAGGTCGTTGCGGTGCTCCATCATCTGTTCGATGAACGGGTGCTGCAGCGGGATCATCTTCTCGAAGCTGGTCGAGGGGCGGATCTGCGTGGCCTGCCAGAACAGGAAGATGCTGACCAGCAGGCACAGGGCGATGACCACCGGACGGTTGTTGAAGATCAGGCGTTCGAGCAGCGTGGCCTTGTCCTGATGGTGTGGGTGCATGGTGATGCTCTCCCTGCTGGTCATGGACGCACCTCCTTGGCCGCCGGCTCTGCACCTTCGGCGTTGGCCAGGTGCACACCACCCTGCCCTACCAGTAGCAAACCGCCATTGGCCAGGCCACTGACACCGGCCAGGGCGATGCGGTCGCTGCGGTTGTAGACACTGAAGGTCTGGCCATCATCGGTGCTGCGCAGCACGCTGCCGCCATTGCCGACCAGCACCAGGCTGCCATCCTCGACAAGCGTAGCGCCTGCCAGGCCGAATTCGAGCTCGCCACGGGCAGCCTTGAGCGCGATCGGTTGCCAGCTGTCACCGAAGTCGGTCGAGCGGAACAGGTTGCCGCGCAGGCCGTACGCCAACAGCGTATTCGGCTTGGCGGTAGCGATCACACCGAACAACGACCCCTCGTATGGGCCCTGAACCTTGCTCCAGGTCTGGCCGTCGTCGCTGGAGCGGTACATGCCGCCCTGCTCGCCGACGATGAACAGCCCGGCATCGCGCACCCGGGTAATGCCGTTGAGGTGCAGCTGGTCGGGGTTGTCCAGGCGTTCGGCAATGTCCTGCCAGTGCTGGCCGCCATCGCGGGTTTCCAGCAGCGCGCCGTAGGCACCCACGGCAAAGCCGTGCTGGGCGTCGAGGAAGGTGACATCCAGCAGCGGCGCTTCACGGGAAAGGTCTTCGAACTGCTTGCTCCAGGTGGCGCCACCGTCGCTGCTGGCGAGGATCTGCGCATCGTGACCGACTGCCCAGCCACGCTTGTCGTCGAGGAAGAACACGGCGGTGAGCAGTTGCCGGGTGGGCACCCGGGCCTGGGTCCAGGTGCTGCCCTGGTCGTCGGAGAACAGAATGTGGCCGCGATCACCGACCACCACCAGGCGCTTGCCGGCATGGGCGGCGCCGATCAGCAGGCTCTGGCTGGCCTTGGCTGATTCGGTCGAGTATTCATCGGCTGCAGCGGCCTGCGCGCTGTCGGCCCACATCCCCAGTGCCAGCGCCAGCATCGCGCCGGCCGCCAATGGCCAGGCACCACGCCTGGCCTGCGTCATCACCCGCTGCTTCATGACCATCCCCTGTTGTGTTCTTCTTGGTGGGTCTGTGCTGTGAAAAGCCTGTGTTAGAGGCTTGAGGGATCGTATCGGGGAAGGTTGCGCGATTACAACGAACGGGACGTTATGTTTTGTTAACCGCCAAGCAAGCTGCAAGCTGCAAGCAAAAGCAAAAGCAGATCTGCTATTACTTGCGGCTTGTAGCTTACAGCTTGAAGCTTAAGCCAGGCTCTTGCTCACCACTTCATACACATCGCTGGACAGCTCACCAGAAGCGAGAATCCGCTCCAGCTCGCCCTTCATCAGCACCTGGCGCGCATCGTCATACTTGCGCCAGCGGGTCAGCGGCGCCAGTTGACGCGAAGCGATCTGCGGGTTCAGCGCATTCAGCTCGATCACCAGGTCCGCCAGGAAGCGATAGCCCGAACCATCGGCAGCATGGAAGTTGACCAGGTTCTGCCCGGCAAAGGCACCGACCAACGCCCGCACCTTGTTCGGGTTCTTCAGGGTGAACGCCGGGTGCTGCATCAGCGCCTTGACCCGCGCCAGCCCGCCGGGCAGCGTGCTGGCGGCCTGCACGCTGAACCACTGGTCCATGACCAGCGGGTTGTCCTTGAAGTGCTCGGCAAAGCTCTCCAGCACCTTGGCGCGCTCAGCCTCGAACGGCGAGTTGACCAGCACGGCCAGCGCGGTCAGGCGCTCGGTCATGTTGTCACAGTGCTCGAACTGCTCCAGGGTCGCCTCCAGCACCTGCGGCTTGCCGCTCTGCATCAGGTACGACAGGGCAATGTTCTGCAGGCTGCGGCGGGCGAAGTGTTCGGCAGCGGCCACATAGGCGGTGCTGCGCGACACTTCGCGGTTGGCCTGGTAGCGCGCCCACAGGGCGTCGAACAGCTGCGCGGCGATCTGCTGGCGGGCGAACTCGCGGGCGGCGTGGATGGCATCGACGTCGGCCACCTGGCTGATTTCGGTCAGGTAGGCCTCGCCTGGCAGCGAGAGCATCTCGGCGACCATGGCGGGGTCCAGTGCCTCGTTGCCCAGCACGGTACCGAGCGCACTGATGAGACGCTGGTCGAGCTTCAGCGCTTCGCCACGCTGATGCTGGCCAATCAGCTCCTGCAGCACCTGCACCGACAGCTGCTGGCCCGCTTCCCAGCGGTTGAAGCCGTCGCTGTCGTGCTGCATGAGGAACATCAGCTGGTCGCGGTCGTACGGGAAGCTCAGCTTGACCGGCGCGCTGAAACCGCGCAGCAGCGACGGCAGCGGCCTGGCCGCGATGCCCTGGAAGGTGAAGGTCTGCTCGGCTTCGGTCACCGACAGCACGCGGGTGGTCCCGGCAGCCGAGCCTTCGCCAGCCAGTTGCAGCGGCAGGTCGTTGCCCTCGGCATCGAGCAGGCCCAGTTCGACCGGGATCACGAACGGCAGCTTCTGGGCCTTGTCCGGGGTCTGCGGGCAGCTCTGGCGGAAGGTCAGGCTGTAGGTCTGCGCGGCCGCGTCATAGGCTTCGCTGACGTCCAGCCGCGGAGTACCGGCCTGGCTGTACCAGCGCTTGAACTGGGTGAGGTCGACGCCGTTGGCGTCTTCCATGGCCTTGATGAAGTCATCGGTGGTCACGGCCTGGCCATCGTGGCGCTCGAAGTACAGGTCGCTGCCCTTGCGGAAGCCCTCGGCGCCCAGCAGGGTGCGCACCATGCGCACCACTTCGGCGCCCTTCTCGTACACGGTCAGGGTGTAGAAGTTGGAGATTTCGATGAAGCTGTCCGGGCGCACCGGGTGGGCCATGGGGCCGGCATCTTCGGCAAACTGGTGGGTGCGCAGGTAGGCGACGTCCTCGATACGCTTGACCGTGCGCGAGTTCATGTCGGCGCTGAACTCGGCATCGCGGAACACCGTAAAACCTTCTTTCAGCGACAGCTGGAACCAGTCGCGGCAGGTCACCCGGTTGCCCGACCAGTTATGGAAGTACTCGTGGGCGACCACACCCTCGACGCGCTGGTGGGCGGCATCGGTGGCGGTCTCGGCGCGGGCCAGCACGCAGCTCGAATTGAAGATGTTCAGGCCCTTGTTTTCCATGGCGCCCATGTTGAAGTCGTTGACCGCGACGATCATGAAGATGTCCAGGTCGTACTCGCGACCATAGACTTCCTCATCCCAGCGCATCGACTTCTTCAGGCTGACCATGGCGTGGTCGCACTTGTCGATGTTCTCGGGCTCGACATAGATGCGCAGGGTCACGTCGCGGCCGGACTGGCGGGTAAAACTGTCTTCGACGCACCACAGGTCACCGGCCACCAGCGCGAACAGGTAGGCCGGCTTCATGAACGGGTCTTCCCAGGTCGCCCAGTGCCGGCCATCTTCTGCCGGCCCGCTGCCGATCGGGTTGCCGTTGCTGAGCAGCACCGGGTAGCGATGCTGTTCGGCAATCACCGTGGTGGTGAACGTGCTCATCACGTCCGGGCGGTCGAGGTAGTAGGTGATCTTGCGGAAACCCTCGGCCTCGCACTGGGTGCAGAACATCTTGCCGGACTTGTACAGGCCTTCCAGCGCGGTGTTGCTCTCCGGGTGGATCTTCACACTGGTGTCGAGGGTGAAGCGTTCAGCCTTGGGTTGCACGATCAGGCTGTCGGCATCGAGCTGGTAGTCGCCTGGCTGCAGCTCCTGGTCGTCCAGCGAAGCGCGCAGCAGCTCCAGCTGCTGGCCGTCCAGCTCCAGCGGCGGCAAGCCGGCACCGCGTGCCGGGTTGCGGCGCATGACCAGTTGCGCGTGGACCAGGGTGTGGTCCTCGAACAGCTCGAAGGTCAGGTGCGTCTCGTCGATCAGGTACTCGGGCGCCTGGTAATCCTTGAGGTAGATCACTTGCGGTTGTTCGGTACGCATGTGCAGGTCCTTTTTACTGGAGCACGGCCAACTGGTAGGCCGTGTACTTGCGAATATTGATCACGCCGGTGTCGAAGATCAGGTACTGGCCCTTGATGCCCAGCAGCGTGCCTTCGGCCACGGGGTCCTTGTCCAGGTTGAAGCTGACGATTTTCTTCGGGTAGGCCTCGACCGGATAGCGGATTTCCACCACTTCAGCGTCGGACAGAGGCTGGATCGCCTGTAGGCCAAAGCGCCCCTGCAGCTCGCGCAGGCCGTCGGCGCAGGCGTCGAAGATCTGCTCACGGATAGCCGGCAGGTCGAGCACCTCGGCGTCGCCCTTGAGCAGCGTGCGCCAGTTGGTGCGGTCCGGCACCTGGCTGCGCAGGATGTCTTCGACCAGGCCCGATTGCTGGCGGGTGGCCACGCGCATGATCGGCAGGGCCTGGCTGGCCCCTTGGTCGAGCCAGCGGGTGGGCAGCTGGGTGGCACGGGTGATGCCGACCTTGATCCCCGACGAGTTGGCCAGGTACACCACGTGGTCGGTCATGCAGAACTGTTCGCCCCACGACGGTTCGCGGCAGGTGCCAGCGTCGTAGTGGCATTTTTCCGGGGCCATGATGCACACGTCGCACTGGGCCAGCTTGGTCATGCACGGGTAGCAGTAACCCTGGCTGAAGCTGGTCTTGGTGCGCTTGCCGCAATGGCTGCAGTGAATGGCGCCGAGGTACTCCAGGCGCAGGCGCTGGCCGATCAGCGGGTTGACCGGCACCTGGGTGTCATCCAGGCGGAAGCTGTATTGCACCACCGGTGCCTGCAGGCTGACTGCCATCTTGCTCAAAGAGCCACGAGCGAGTTCGATCAATGTACCGAGTCCGACTTGAACAGAATGTTGGCGATGGGTGCGGACTTCGACGCGCATTCCTGCGGGCCCATGTAACCGGTGCGCTGTTCTTCGGGCAGGTTCTTCATCTCCCAGGCGATCACCGCCTGCAGCGACAGCTCCTTCTGCTCGGCGGTGAGCTTGCGCCCGTCCGACCATTTGCCGATTTCCACGGCCAGCTTCAGGCTCTGGTAGATTTCCGGGGTAATGTTTTCGATCATTTGCGCGAAAGTGGACATAGTGTCTCCTGATTCAAGCCGACAGTTTACGCCGGGCCAGCGCCCCGCCCAAGAGCCCGGTCAGGCATCCGATGAGCAGCCCGCCGACATGGGCGGCATTGGCGATCTGGCCGAAGCCGAGCTGGCCGACCACGCCGGTCAGGCAGATCACCAGCCAGATCAGCATCATCACCAGCACGCCCTTGGGCAGGTTGAAGTGAGGGTTGGGCGCCAGCCACTGGTACAGCCAGACGTGGCCGAGCAAACCGTACAGCACGCCGGACAGGCCGCCGAACAGGCTCGGGCCACTGGTGTAGTGCTGGGCCAGGTTGGACACCAGGCTGAACAGCAGGGTCAGGCCCAGCAGGAGCCAGGGGCCCTGGCGCAGTTCGATGCGCTTGCCCAGCTCCCAGTACCACAGGCCGTTCATGGCCAGGTGCAGCACGCCGAAGTGCAGCAGCATGGGCGAGACCAGGCGCCACCACTGGCCTTCGGCGAGGCCCTGGGCCAGGGGGGTGAAATGCAGGTACTCACCCTGGACGCGGAAGTCGAGGAAAGTGAACCAGCTGATGGCGTTGAGGTTGTCGCCCAGGCGGGTGAGGCCGGCGACGATCAGGCAGAGGACGAGGACAGTGGCGGTGACCTTGCAGGCTTTGGCCTGGTCGGCCAGGGAGGGCTGTGTGGGGGCCATCGCGGATGAATCCGCGGCTACATCGGCATTGCCGTCGGGGAAGCGCTGGTACAGTTCGCGCACGTCGGCAACCAGGCTGTCGGGGGCCCAGAGCACTTGCTCCTCGCCCTCCTCGCTGACCCGGTGCGGTACCTGCAGGCGCTGCAGCAGGTGGACGAAGCCGCTGAGGTCGACCGACAGCGGCAGGCGCATCACTTCGATGATTTTCATTGGTTGGCCTGCGGGCGTTCGACGTCGACCCAGACGAACTTGTGCGGGTCGATGCGGGTTTCATCATCCAGCCGGTAGGCCGCCAGCTTGCCGTACAGCACCGCGCTGTAGTCCAGGCAAGCGAGGTTGGCGCGGATCGGCGCCGGGCGGCCGCTGCGCCAGTAGTGGCCGACGAACAGCATGGGTTCGTCCTCGGCGTAACGCAGCAGGGCATTTTTTTCGGTGTGGCTCAGTGGCGTGCGGGCAACGTCGTCGGGCAGCGCATCAGGCTGGAAGACGATGTCGCCGTAGGTCTGCGGGTCTTCTTCCCAGAACTTGGTGCGGAAGAAGGCACGGGTCAGGCCGTCGCCGCCGGTCAGGGTCAGGCCGTCCGGCAGGCGCATGTCGGTACCGCGCAGCAGGCGGTTGCACACGGTGGCGGCAAAGCTGCCGGGTACCGCCGACGCCTGGATGAAGTGCTCGTCGATACGCCCGCCCGGGTACTGCTGGCGCAGCGGTTCGATCAGCCGTGGGTCCCAGCAGGCATGCACCAGGCGGAAGCGCCCGGCGTCGATGAACAGTGGCAGCTCGTAGAACCACTGCACGAAGTCGTGCCAGTCGCCGGGGTGGTGGGCGAACTGGGTCAGGGTTTCGTCGATCAGCCGGGCGTGGCGCGGGGTGTGTTCGCGCACGAACGCCTTGCCGCTACCGGGCAGTGCCGGGGTGACCCAGCCCAGGGCGTTGTACTCGTGGTTGCCCATGATGCAGAACGCCTGGCCGGCCTCGACCATGTCGTGCACGATGTGCAGCGCCTCGCGGATGCGCGGGCCACGGTCGACAATGTCGCCAAGGAACAGGGCCTGACGCCGCGGGTGACGCCAGACGCCGCCGACACGTTTGTAGCCGAGGGCGTCGAGCAGGCGTTCGAGGGTCAGTGCACAGCCGTGCACGTCGCCGATGATGTCGAAACTGCGCGCCGGATCGAGCATCAGTCGTCCCTGCCTCCCAGGCGGCTGCCCCAGCCGAGTTTGGTGCGACACACCTCATAGTAGTTGTGGTCGAGCGGGTGGATCAGGCGCAGCTTCTGCGGCTTCTTGCTCACCGTGATGGTGTCGCCTGGGGCGCAGGTGAAGTGGTTCTGGCCGTCGCAGGACACCTGCGGGTAAATCTGCAGGTCCTTGGACACCACGATCTTCAGCTCGCTGTTGCCGTCGACCACGATCGGCCGCCCCGACAGGGTGTGCGGGTACATCGGCACGATGACGATGGCGTCGAGCTTGGGGTGCATGATCGGGCCGCCGGCCGACAGCGCATAGGCGGTGGAGCCGGTCGGGGTGGCGACGATCAGGCCGTCGGCCTTCTGGCTGCAGACGAACTGGCCGTCGATGTAGATCTCGAACTCGATCATCCGCGTCGACTTGCCCGGGTGCAGGACCACGTCGTTGAGCGCGTCGCCCTGGCCGATGGCCTCGTGATGGCGGCGCACTTCGGCCTGCAGCAGGAAACGGTTTTCCACCAGGTAGTGGCCGTCGAGCACTTCGGCGACTTTCTGCTCCAGCTCGTCCGGGCGGATGTCGGTGAGGAAGCCCAGGTTGCCACGGTTGATACCCAGCACCGGCACATTGTGCCGGGCCAGGGCGCGGGCGGCGCCGAGCAGGCTGCCGTCACCACCGACCACGATGACCAGGTCGCAGACCTCGCCGAGCAGCTTGCGCGTGGAGGTTTGCAGGCCGTGGCCGGGCAGCACTTCGGCGATGGTGTCCTCGAGGATCACGTGCAGGTGGCGCTCGAGGAGGAATTTTTTCAGTCGGCGAATGGTGTCGAGCACCTGCGAGCTGCCAAGGCGGCCGATGATACCGATATTGCGAAATTGCTCCATGGGGCTCCTGCGAGGCTCTGCGGCGGGGTGACGATGTCGCGATTATGGGCGAAACGACCGGGTAGCGGCAAACCGGCTATGCTCGCAGCATGACGCCTTTCGCCGAGCTCCATGAGCTGCCCCGCCGCTTGCGCCGCCCTGCCGTGCGCGACCTGGCCTGGACCCTGCTGTCGCCCGCGCTGCTGAGCGCCCCGCCCTGCCCCCAGCGCCATCCGCTGGCAGGCAGTGCCTGGGCGGGCGATCCGCAACGCCTGCACGACTGGTTACGCGCACTGGATGCCGATGACCTGCCCTTGCGCGACTGGTTGGCGAAGATCACCAGCCGGCGCCTGGGGTTGTACTACGAAGGTCTGTGGCAGTTCGCCCTGCAGCAAGCACCCGGGGTCGAACTGCTGGCATCCAACCTGGCGATTCGAGCGGGTGGGCGGACCTTGGGCGAACTGGACATTCTGCTGCGTGATGGCGAAGGCACCCACCATCTGGAGCTGGCCATCAAACTGTACCTGGGGCCGACCGAGGGCGAAGGACGCGACCCGGCGCACTGGCTCGGGCCTGGCTGCCACGATCGGCTTGGCAGCAAGCTGGCACACCTGGCCGGGCACCAGCTGCCCATGTCGGCGGATGCGCAGAGTCGCGAAGCACTGGCCGCTGTAGGGGTCGACCAGGTGCAAGCGCACCTGTGGCTGGGCGGCTATCTGTTCTATCCGTGGCCGGGGCACACCGAACCGCCTGCCGGTGCCAACCCGCGGCATTTGCGCGGGCGCTGGATACGCCGGCAGAACTGGGCCGTGGCAGCAGACGAACGCTGGCAGCCGCTGCCGCGCCATGCGTGGCTGGCACCGGCGCGGGCAGAGCCCGAGGCTTGCTGGAGCGTGGTGCAGTTCGAGGCCTGGCTGGCGGGCCTGGACGCGCACGCCCCGGCGCAGTTGCTGGTCAGGCTGGAACCGGATGGCCAGGGTGCCTGGCAGGAGGTCGAGCGTGTGTTTCTGGTGGCAGACAGTTGGCCCTTTTTGCCAGACAACAGAATTTTCACAGATCCAGCGCAAAGATTTGTTTCAAATAGCCAGTAAAGTGCTATACGAGCGCCAGCTAGAGCGCCATTCCGACCTGATGACGAGGACCGATCATGGTTTCATCCACCCCCGCGCCCCATTACGCACGCCTGTCCATCGCCCTGCATTGGCTGATGCTGGTGCTGCTGGCCGCCGTGTACGCCTGTATCGAATTTCGCGGCCTGTTCCCCAAGGACAGCGCCGAACGCAACCTGATGAAAGACCTGCACTTCATGCTCGGGCTGAGTGTGTTCGTGCTGGTCTGGCTGCGCCTGGCCGTGCGCCTGGTTCGCCCGACCCCGCCGATCGTGCCCAAGCCACCGGCCTGGCAGACCGGCCTTGCGCACCTGATGCACCTGGCGTTGTACCTGCTGATGATCGGCCTGCCCGTCGCCGGTTGGCTGATCCTCAGTGCCGCCGACAAACCCGTGCCCTTCTTCGGCCTGGAACTGCCGCACCTGATCGGCCCGGACCCGGACCAGGCCAAGTTCATCAAGGGCTGGCATGAGCGGGTGGCAAGCTGGGGTTACTGGCTGATCGGCCTGCATGCACTGGCCGGGCTGTACCACCACTACGTGCAGCGCGATAACACGCTGCTGCGCATGCTGCCCTACAAGTAACCGCGCCGGCCCTGCAGGCCACCGGTGTGCACGAAAATCAGGCGGGTACCGGGCGCGAACAGCCCGGCCTCGACCTGATCGCGCAGGGCCAGCAAGGCCTTGCCGGTATACAGGGCTTCCAGCGGCACACCACTGTGCCGCTCGCACTCGGCGATGAAGGCCAGCAACTCATCGTCAAATTTCCCAAAGCCACCTCGGCAAGCGCGGTGCAGCTGGTAACCCTGTGAGCCAGCCAGTGCAGCGACTGTCTCTGGCACGCCGTGATCCATGGGCACCGCCAGGGCACCATGCACCGCGTGTTGCCCCGCCTCGGCAACTACCAGGCCGGCCAATGTCGTGCCGGTACCTGCAGCCAGCCACCAGGCGTCGTAGCCCGACCATCCCAGCGCTGCCAGTTGCCAACTGGCCTGCTCGACGATCAGCGCACAACCTTCGGCACCCGCCACCCCGCCACCGCCCTCGGGAATGCAGTGCCAGCCCGGATAACGGGCCTGCCAGGGCGCCCAGAAGCCCGGCTCGTGGCGTGCCCGATAGCCGCCGTAACCCAGCCAGTGCACTTCCATGCCCAACGCTTGCAGGTCGCGCACCGTGGGGGTGGCCTGCGGGTGGCCGCGCAGCAGGCCGGCGGTGGCGAAGCCGAAACGTTTGCCAGCGGCAGCCAGGGCGTGGAGGTGGTTGGAATGGTTGCCGCCCAGGCTGATCAGGCCGGGGGCGCCTGTGGCATGGGCATGCTGCAAGTGGTGACGGAGCTTGAACCACTTGTTGCCGCTGATCAGTGGGTCGATCAGGTCCAGGCGCAGGATGGCGGCCCTGACTTGGGCCATTTCCAGCCAGGGCAGGTTGAAGGGTTGCAGTGGGGCGTCGGGGAGGTTCAGGAATGAGTTGGGCATCGCCCGAGTTTACCGAGAAATCCCCGGGGCCGCCTTGCCGGCGAAAGGGGTGCAAAGCACCCCCGGCGATCTCAGAGTTCAGCGGCCAAGCGCGACCCTTGGTTGATCGCCCGCTTGGCATCCAGCTCGGCCGCCACATCGGCACCGCCGATCAGGTGCACCGACTGCCCCGCCGCCACCAGCCCTTCATGCAGCTCGCGCAGTGGCTCCTGCCCGGCGCAGATCACCACGTTGTCTACTGCCAGCACCTGCGGCTCGCCCTCACCCACGCGAATGTGCAGGCCAGCATCGTCGATCTGCAGGTACTCGACGTTGTTGAGCATCTGCACCTGCTTGTTCTTCAGCCCGGTACGGTGAATCCAGCCGGTGGTCTTGCCCAGCCCGTCGCCGACCTTGGATTTCTTGCGCTGCAACAGGTACACCTGGCGCGCCGGCGCATGTGGCTCGGCCTTGATCCCGGCAACCCCGCCGCGCGCCTCCAGCCGGGTATCGATCCCCCACTCTTTCCAGAACGCCTCGCGGTCCTGGCTGCTGGCCACTCCCTGATGCACCAGGTACTCGGAAACGTCGAAACCGATGCCGCCCGCACCAATGACCGCGACCGACTTGCCCACCGGTTTGCGTTCGAGCAGTACGTCAAGGTAGCTGAGCACCTTGGCATGCTCGACACCCGGGATGGCTGGGGTACGCGGCGCGATACCGGTGGCCAGGATGATTTCGTCGTAGCCACTGCCCACCAGCGCTTGCACATCGACCCGGGTATTCAGGCGCAGATCGACGCCGGTGCTTTTCACCTTGTTGCGGAAGTAGCGCAAGGTCTCGTGGAATTCCTCCTTGCCCGGCACCCGCTTGGCGACGTTGAACTGCCCGCCAATCTCGCTGGCGGCATCGAACAACGTCACTTCATGGCCACGCTCGGCCGCCACGGTGGCCGCTGCCAGGCCTGCTGGACCGGCACCGACCACGGCAATGCGCTTGACGGCACGCACCGGCAAGTAGTTGAGCTCGGTTTCGTGGCAGGCGCGCGGGTTGACCAGGCAACTGGTCAGCTTGCCACCGAAGGTGTGGTCCAGGCAGGCCTGATTGCAGCCGATGCAGGTGTTGATCTCGTCGGCGCGCCCTGCGGCCGCCTTGTTGACGAAGTCGGCGTCGGCGAGGAACGGCCGGGCCATGGAAACCATGTCGGCATCGCCCTCGGCCAGCACGGCTTCGGCCACTTCCGGGGTATTGATGCGGTTGGTGGTGATCAGCGGAATGCTCACAGCGCCGCGCAGCTTGGCGGTGACCTTGCTGAACGCTGCCCGCGGCACCTTGGTGGCGATGGTCGGGATGCGCGCCTCGTGCCAGCCGATACCGGTGTTGATCAGCGTCGCGCCGGCCCGCTCGATGGCCTTGGCCAGCAGCTCGATTTCGTCCCAGGTGCTGCCGCCCTCGACCAGGTCGAGCATCGACAGGCGGAAGATGATGATGAAGTTCGGCCCTACCGCATCGCGCACGCGGGTGACGATCTGCACCGCCAGGCGCATGCGGTTTTCGTAGCTGCCACCCCAGCGGTCGCTGCGGTGGTTGGTGTGGGCGGCGAGGAACTGGTTGATGAAGTAGCCTTCGGAACCCATGATCTCGACGCCATCGTAGCCCGCACGCTGGGCCAGCACGGCGCAATTGACGAAGTCGGCGATCTGCTTCTCGATGCCCGCTTCATCCAGTTCCTTGGGCTTGAACGGGTTGATCGGTGCCTGGATCGCGCTGGGCGCTACCTGGCGCGGGCTGTAGGCGTAGCGCCCGGCATGCAGGATCTGCAGGCAGATCTTGCCCCCGGCTTCATGCACGGCTTGGGTAACGATGCGGTGCTTGTCAGCCTCTTGCTCGGTACTGAGCTTGGCGGCGCCGGAATACACGCCGCCTTCATCGTTCGGCGCAATACCGCCCGTGACCATCAGGCCGACGCCACCACGGGCGCGCTCGGCAAAATACGCCGCCATGCGCTCAAAACCGCCCGGGCGCTCCTCCAGGCCGGTGTGCATCGAGCCCATCAGGGTGCGGTTGCGCAAGGTGGTGAAGCCCAGATCGAGCGGGGCCAGCAAATGCGGGTAGCGGTCGGCGGCCATGGAAAGGTCCCCAGGTGGCGTGATCACGGATGCGGGTACCTCACCGGCTGGCGGGTCCCGTCGTTTGTCTGCCTGCGACATTAAACAGCCGTTTGAACGGGCTCAATGATCGAAACTGACAAGATGATGATCCTGGTGCACAGCATCTCACCGTCCACGCCTGAAACTGCCTGCCCGGCTTGCTCAAGGTGAAGTCACGACCACCACGTATTGGCCGCGGGTCAGCGGCTTGCCGTGCTCATCGACCAGCCTGTAGGTCTGGTCCCCGCTGTGCGCCCGGTCAATGTGTACCGCCTGCGCAGGAAGCGCCTGCTCGCCCACCCCTTGGATGCCAATGACACTGTCACGCGCCAGCGCAGGACAGTCATCCATGCGCCAACCGGCACTGGCCACGGTGGTCGTGCAGGACGGTTCGACGATGCTGCCGTTGAACCGCAGCACACCCGAGGCGACGACGCCGCCTGCCTGGGCCTGGCCAACCAGTGCCAGGCAAATTGCAACACTCACTGCCAATCGCTTGCCGCTCATGATGTCTACTCCCCGATAACTACCGTTGAGCCTATCGGATGAGTGGTGGCCGGCCTGGCGACGCGCGTGAGGCAGTTCACAAAGCAGGAAAATTAAACCATGCGGCACTTTAAGAAACGTCTCAAAGCCGGCCCCGGGCCAGTTGCCTAGGATGGCCGGATTGTCCCAGCCAGCCGCACCGGAGCCCGTCCCCGACCATGTCGCGCCTGCTTCATACCCTGTTGCGCCCCGCCATTGCGGCATTCGTCTTGCTGAGCCTGGCCTCCACCGCCTGGGCCCAGCTCAAGATCGAAGGCACACGCCTGATCTACCAGGGCTCGGCCAAGGAGGCGAGCATCACCGTGGTCAATCGCAGCGACCTCGACACGGTCATGCAAAGCTGGGTCAGCAGCCCCGAAGAAGGCCGCGATACACCCTTCGCGGTTGTCCAGCCGTTAGCCTTGATACCCCCCAACGGCCAGCAGATGTTGCGTGTGCTGTATGCCGGCCAAGGCCTGCCCGAGGACAGGGAATCACTGTTCTGGCTGAACATTCTCGAGATCCCGCGCAAACCCGAGCAGGCCGAGACCCTGCAGTTCGCCATCCGCCAGCGCCTGAAGCTGTTCTACCGCCCAGCCGGCCTGCCAGGCTCGGCCAGTGCAGCAGCCGAGGGCCTGCAATGGCGCACGTCTCGGCCCGGCAGCATCGAAGTGCGTAACCCGAGTGCCTTCCATGTCTCGCTGGTGGACCTGCGGCTCGTCACCCCTGGGCAGTCGCTACTGCTAACGGACTATCTCCTCCTGCGCCCGGGGCAATCGCTCACCCTCGAAGCACCTTCACCCTTGCCCGTGCAGAGCCACCTGACGTTCAGCGAACTCACTGATATCGGCCTGCAGAGGCCCCACCGCATCGCCCTGCCGTGAACACACCGCTACAGGATAGCTAACCCATGACCTTGATCCGCAAACACCTGCTGGGCCTTTTATTCATCGTCGCCAGCTGCCCCGCCACCAGTTACGCCCTGTCCTGCAAGCTGGACCCCTCCAAGGCGGCGGTATTCAAGGAGGCACTGGGCACCGCACTGGCGGTACCGGCCGACGCGCCCGACGGCACGATCATCTGGGAGTCGGCGCCACACTCGCTTCCGGTCATCTGCGCCGACGACTACGAAACCGGTATCAGGGAAGACGTCTATTTCTATGTAAACCCGGCCAAGGCCACTATCGGCAAGGGCATACGGGTCGGGATTCGCTACGGCTCGCAGACCATTACCCAGAGTTCTGGCGCCGTCACCACGGGCTACAACTCGCTGCATGGTTGCAGCTGGGCGAACTGTGCGGGCTGGGACAAGGCCCGCTTCACCCTGAACTTCACCGTGTTCATCGAAAAGTACGGTGCAACGCCAACCGATGGACAAGCCAGCACGCTCGGCGAATATCGGGTGTTCCAGCTGGACGGCAAGGGCGGCCTCAACCCCAAGCCCAACAGCAACCTCAACTATGTGGTCACCGGCATGAACAACATACGTTTCGTGCCTTGCTCTCCTGAATTGACCATCTTGCCTTCGGTGGTCAATTTCCGCCGCGCCCTGGCCAGCTCGGCACAGGTCGGCCAGGTCGCCAGCTCGGCCGATTTCAGCCTTGACCTGGTCCGGTCCTGCGACACGCCCTACACCGTCAATGCTCGATTCACTCCGGTCGCCGGCAGTGCCAGTGTCATCGACAAGCTGCTGGTGCCCAACAACAACAGCTCAGTCGGCATTGCCCTGACCCATCAGGACAGCAACCAACCGGTGCCCTTCGACAGCTGGTTCAAGCTGGCCGATCTGACCGTACCGGGGGTGGTCCGCAACACGTTCCGCGCTGACCTGATCTGGCGCTCGGCGCCTATCCCCGGTTCGTTCGAAGCCATGGCGCTGGTGGACCTGTATTACAAGTAAGCCGACGGTCAGACGGCCTTTAAGGATCGTCTGATGTCCAGTTGCCAGCGGTCTGTCTACATTCGCGGCATGCGACTCAAAGCCTACCTGCAACAGATTAACCCCCTCCTCTCCAACCCCGAGGCAGCACGCCGCCTGCTTCGGCTGTTGGCGATCGTACTGTCGGCCGGCATTCTCGGCGCGGCCTACAATTTCCTGTCCTTCACCTTCAATACCGACATCGCCCGGCGCCACGGCGCCATGAGCAGCGCGATTGCCGAGGCCCATACCTTCTTCACCAATCGCGAGGCTCTGCTGGAGAGCCTGAGCCTCGCGACCGTGCGCCACACGGCTGCGGGCGCCAACTGGCTGCCGCTGGCACCGGGCGAGGAAGTGCACCTGCAACTGGGCAGCCAGCCGCACAAACGCTGGAGCCTGTGGCTGACCCAGCGCATGTGTGCCTACCTCAAGGCTCGGCAGGTCAATCTGCTGTATGTCGACACCGCGGCTCAGGCCCCGATGCGCTGGCTGTACAACGCTGATGCCCAGGCCGCATTGCCTTCACCTGCCCTGCTGGAGCAGCTGCGTGCCGCTCGGCAACGCTCCACGGCTCCCCAGGAGTTGTGGCTGGCCGACCACGACCTGCACCGCTCACGCCTGTTCATCTTCCAGCGGCTGGACGAGCGCGACCCGGATTCCGGCTGGCTGGGCCTGGAAATCGACAGCCAGGCAGTGGCGCCGGTGCTCAAGGATGCCAGCGCCGGGGAGTTCATGATGTTCAACGCCGACGGCATGCTGGTGTTCACCAACAGCCCCGGGCCGACGCTGAACCGCTCGCTGCGCCACCCCGTTGGCAAGGACTTCTTCGGCTTCGCTGGGCAGGGGTTGCTGCCTGAGTACCTGGTCATCAGCAAGCCGTTGATGTCCTCGGACTGGCAACTGGTCTATGCGATCGACCTGTTCGCCATCCTGGCCGGTCTGTGGCAGCAACTGCTGGGGGGCGTGCTGTTCTGCGTGCTCAGCATCACCCTGATACGGGTGTTGATCCAGCGTTTCGACCGGCGCTTCTTCACCCCCACCATCGAACGCATCCGCGCACTGGTGGAAAGCGAGATGTTCAGCCGTGACGTCATTGAAACCGCGCCCGTCGCCCTGTGTGTGCTGCGCCGCAGCGATGGCCAGGTGATGCTGGAGAACCACCTGGCCCAGCAGTGGCTGGGCCAGGACCCGACACGCGGGGTGCGCAGCGCACAATGGATCGAGCAAGCCTTCGGGCAGCCCGAAGGTCAGTGCAGCGACTATTTCGAGAGCGCCGATGGACGCCACCTGTACCTGAGCAGCTCGCCAAGCCGCTACAAGGGCGAACAGGTGCTGCTTTGTGCGTTCAGCGACATCAGCGCACGCAAGCAGATCGAGGCCGCGCTGGAGGACGCCCGGCGCGCGGCCGACACAGCCAACGAAGCGAAGACGCAGTTCCTGGCGACCATGAGTCACGAAATCCGCACGCCGTTGTATGGCGTGCTGGGCACCCTGGAGCTGCTCTCGCGTACCACCCTCGACGCCCAGCAACGCGATTACCTGAGGGCCATCGAAGGTTCATCGTCGACCTTGCTGCAGTTGATCTGCGACGTGCTTGACGTGTCGAAGATCGAGGCCGGCCAACTGGCCCTCGAGCTCAGCGAGTTCAGTGCCCCGGACCTGGTCCGCGAAGTGATCCAGAGCTACAGTGCGGCTGCCACGAGCAAGGGCCTGCAGCTCTACAGCTGCCTGGACCCAGGTCTGCCGGAACACCTGATCGGCGACGTCAACCGGATCCGCCAGATCCTCAACAATCTTTTGAGCAATGCGGTCAAGTTCACCGACTGCGGCCGTGTGGTGCTGCGAGCCAGGCTGCTCAACCGCGACGGCGAAAGGTCCTGCCTGTTGTGGCAGGTCTCGGACACTGGCAAGGGTATCGCCGAACAGGACCAGGCGTTCATCTTCGACGCCTTCTACCAGACCGAAGGTTATACCCAGACCATCCCCGGCACCGGGCTCGGGCTGCCGATCTGCCAGCGCCTGACGCAACTGATGAACGGCCATCTGCGCCTGGTCAGCGAGCTGGGCCTGGGCAGCAGCTTCAGCTTGAGCCTGCCGCTGGAAGAGGCGTCAGGCCGCGCCAGCGCCCCGTTCAACCTGCTGGCCGAGCGCATTCACGTGGTATCACCGGTACTCGAACTGGCCGAAGCCATCAGTGGCTGGCTGTGCCGCTGGGGCGCACGCGCCCAGGTCGGCGTGCCACCACCGGGCAGCGCCCTGGCTGGCGAACTGCTGGTCGAACTGCATCCCGGCAATGTCGAGCGCTGGCTGGTCGCCGAATGGCCCGGCCCGCGCATCCTGGCCTGCGCCCAGGACTGCTGGGAGGCGCGGCACGAGGCCGGCCACTGGCAGGTCAACTTCAACGACCTGGCTGCCTTGCACCAGGCCGTCGGCCAGGCCCAGGGCCTGCGTCGCCCCAGGGACCAGGCCGTGCCGGCGCCCTTGAGCGAACCACTGGGGCTGCAGGTGCTGGTGGCCGAGGACAACGTCATCAACCAGTTGATCCTGCGTGACCAGCTCGAAAAGCTCGGCTGCAGCGTGACCTTGACCAACGACGGCGAGCAGGCCCTGCAAGCCTGGCAGCACGGGCATTTCGACCTGCTGCTGACCGACGTCAACATGCCCGGCATGAACGGTTACGAGCTGACCCGGGCCCTGCGCCGTCTGGGCTGTACCCGCCCCATCGTCGGCGCCACCGCCAACGCCCTGCGCGGCGAGGAAGAGCTGTGCCTGGCCGCTGGCATGGATCGCTGCCTGATCAAACCCTTCAACCTGCAAGCCCTGTTCAACTGCCTGGCCCCGTATCGAGGTAGCCGTCTTGAAGCCCTTTAACATCCTGATCGTCGAAGACCACCCGTTCCAGCATATGTACCTGCAACACCTGTTCAGCGAACTCGGCAGCTTCAACCTGGAAGCGGCCCGGGATGGCCAGGAGGCCTTGGAGCGCCTGCGCCAGCGTGACTTCGACCTGGTTCTGACCGACCTGCTGATGCCCGGCATGGACGGTGTGCAGTTCATCCAGCACCTCGCCGGGCTGCGCCACAAGCCAGGCCTGGCGATCATGAGCGCGGCCTCGCGGCGCATGCTGATGGCGGCCAGCCTGGTAGCCAAGAACCTTGGCGTGGACGTGCTCGGGCTGATCTCCAAGCCTGTCGAGCCCAGTGCGCTGCGCAGCCTGATCGACCAACTGCAGTTGCACCATCAGGCGCCAGCACAGGCAGCGGCAGCCACGCCCGAGTTCGATCGCCAGACCTTGGTCGATGCCTTGAACAACCGGGCCTTCCAGGCTTGGTTCCAACCCAAGAAGTCCCTGCACAATGGCCGCATCGTCGCGGCCGAGGCGCTGGTGCGCTGGATGCATCCGGAGCAAGGCGTGCTGCTGCCAGGCACCTTCCTGCCCGCGCTCAATGCCTTTGGCCTGGAGGAACGGCTGCTGTGGGTGATGCTCAAGCAAGCCATGGATGCCCAGGCGCGCTGGCGTGAGCGGGGCTATGACATCCCGGTCTCGATCAACCTGCCGACCCACCTGCTGAACAGCCATGACCTGGCCGACCGTTTGCTGGAATTCGTCCTGCACCACCAGGGGGTGCCCGGCAAACTCTGCTTCGAGTTGATGGAATGCTCCATTCCCGAACAGCTGAGCAACTTTTACGCGGGCGCCTGCCGCCTGCGCATGAAAGGTTTCGGCCTGTCCCAGGACGACTTCGGCAAAGGCTACAGCTCCTACATGAGCCTGGTCTCGACGCCCTTCACCGAACTCAAGATCGACCGGGCGCTGGTGCAGCGTTGCGATGAAAGCGAGAGCCTGGCCTCGGCCCTGGCCAGCATCGTCGCGCTGGGCCGCAAGCTCGGCCTCACCGTGGTGGCTGAGGGGGTCGAGACGCCACAGGAGCTCGAACTGCTGCGCAAGGTCGATTGCAACCAGGTGCAGGGCTTTCTGATTTCCCATGCCGTGTCGGCGGAACAGTTCCAGCGCCTGCTGCACAGCGACGGCCCGCCGTCGGCCTACTGACTCGCTGTAACTCACGGCGCCGGCAGGGCATCCAAGGTAATCTACATTTGGGTATCGATGCCCCCACGGCCTTGCGGATCCTTGCATGAAACAGTACAACGCCCTGCTGGAAAACCTGGCCCGCAGCTCTTTGCGCCTGAACAAAGGCATGACCGTGTTGCTGGGCCTGGCACTGCTGCTGGCCGGCTTCAGCTTGTGGTCGATCGAGCGCCTGGTCGATGAACACAGCGATACGGTCAGCATCCACTTCGCCCGCCTGATGGAAAATGTCCAGGAGCAGGAAACCTTCCTCCAGGCCCTCGTACAACGCAGTGCCCAGGGACAGCTGCTCGACTTCCCCCGCACGCTCGAACCTGTGCTGACACCGCTGCCCGAAGAAGGGCCGGACATTTACAAAGGCGAGGTTTTCCCGTTCTCCATGCCGTTCAGCCTCAAGCTCGACCGGCGCAATTTCGCTGAACGCGAGGTGTCGGAGGTCTACACCCAGGGAGCGAACCTGGCCAGTTTCTACAGCATGTTCTGGTCAGCCTCGCCCTACCGCTCGCCGCAGGTGTTCCTGTTCTCGCCGGATGCCCGTTACGACATCACGGTGCCCGCTGCAGGACGCGGGCGCGGCAAGCCCGAGGAAGAACCGTTCATCGATGTCATCCGCCAGGTCATGGCGCGCCAGCCGCGCGCCGAGGACTGGCGCCCGGGAGGCCAGATCATCTGGCGCAGCTATGTCGAACAGCCGGACCAGGCCTCCCCGCCGCGTGTGCTGGCCTACGCCAATGTCATCCTGCACCCGGCCAAGGCCGACAGCCAGCGCACGCAAGTGGCGTCGCTGGTGGACCTGGCGCAGATCGACGATTTTGAACGCATCATGGACTGGACGGTGTATGACCATTTCAACCTCATCGCCCCGTCCGGCGAGGTGCTTATCGGCACGCCTGCCTCTCTGGAGGGCGTGCACGAGGGCCTCAACATCACACCCGAGGGCCTGGTGTTCCGCCTCCACGAACAGGCCAACGGCGGCTGGAGCGCGGTCTACACCGTGACCTACCGGCACTTCTTTCGCTACGCGTTCTGGTCGCTGACCAGCATTGCCGTCACCTTCCTGGTGCTCATCGGGCTGGGCCGCGTGGCCATCCGCTGGTATCAGCGCCAGGTCATCCTGCCGGCACGCGCCGCCCACGAAACCATCGCCGAAAGCGAAGCTTTCAGCCGGGTGGTCATCGACACCGCCCCAACCGGGCTGTGCGTGGTGCGTAGCGGCGACCACGAAGTGCTGCTGGAGAACCAGCGGGCGCAGCAATGGCAGGGTACGCGCGAACTGGTCGACACCCTCGCCTCGGCTGTGGGCGACGCCAACAGCGGCGAACATTCCCTGCAGGTCGCCGGCCGCCACCTGCAGGTTGGTTTCGTGTCGACCCGCTACCACGGCGAAGACGTGCGCCTTTATGCATTCAACGACGTTACCCGCCACGTTGAGGACGCCCAGGCGCTAGACGAGGCCCGCCGCGCCGCCGATGCCGCCAACACCGCCAAGACCCTGTTCCTGGCGACCATGAGCCACGAGATCCGCACCCCGCTGTACGGCGTGCTTGGCACCCTCGAGCTGCTCGGCCTGACGCAGCTGGATGCCCGCCAGCAAGGCTACCTGCACACCATCCAGCGCTCCTCGGCCACCCTCTTCCAGCTGATCAGCGATGTGCTCGACGTGACCAAGATCGAGTCCGGGCAGATGGCGCTCGAGCCGGTAACGTTCTGCCCGCTGGACCTGCTCGAGGACACCGTGCGCACCTATCGCGCCTTCGCCGAGGGCAAGGGCCTGTTGCTGTATGCCTGCCACGATGCCCGCCTGCCGGCCCAGGTGGTGGGCGACCCGATACGCATCCGCCAGATCCTCAACAACCTGCTGAGCAACGCCATCAAGTTCACTGATACCGGCCGGGTAGTGCTGCGCACCCGGGTGCTGACGATCGACGCCAACCAGGTCAGCCTGCAGTTCCAGGTGGCCGATACCGGCATCGGCATCTCCCAGGCGCAGCAGGCCAGGCTGTTCGAATTGTTCTATCAGGTCGCCGACGCCTCCAGCGAGAGCGGCGCAGGCCTGGGCCTGCCGATCTGCGGCTGGCTGGCCGAAATGATGGGCGGCCGGATAAAGGTGGTCAGCGAGCCGGGCCTTGGCAGCAGCTTCTCGCTGACCGTCAGCCTGCCGCTGGCCGAGGGGGGACTGAGCGACAGCCCGAGTGTAGAGCGCGACCCGACGCCGGTGTACGTGCGTGCGCCGATACCGGAACTTGCCCAGCATGGTGTCGACTGGCTGCAGCGCCTGGGCATCGCCGCAACCCTGACGGTTCCACCCCTGGAGCAGGACAACCCCCAGGCCCTGCTGGTAGACCTGCTCGATTTCCCGGACGCTGCCACCTGGCACGGCCAGCGGATCTGCGCCTGCAGCGATGGCCCGGCGCCCGGCGCATTCATCGACGGCTGCTGGCGGGTAGACCTGCATGACGTGCGCGCCATCGCCCAGGTCATCGCCCGGGTGCGCCACGGCGGCGTGCCCGATAGTCACCATTGCGCGCAGCAGCAACGTGCCGCCCTGCGCCTGCATGTGCTGGTGGCCGAGGACAATCCGATCAACCAGGCGATCCTGCAGGAACAACTCGAGGCACTGGGCTGCACCACGGTCGTCGCGGCCAACGGCGAACAGGCCATGCAACGCTGGCAGCCAGGCCTGTTCGACCTGGTCCTGACCGACGTGAACATGCCGTTGATGAATGGCTACGAACTGGCCCGAACCCTGCGCCAGCACGACGCCCGGCTGCCGATCATCGGGGTCACCGCCAATGCACTGCGCGAAGAGGGCCAGCGCTGCCTCGAGGTGGGTATGAACGCCTGGATGGTCAAACCGTTGAGCCTGCAGGCCTTGCGCAGCCATCTGCTCCGTCTGTGCCGGCCGGCACTGGCCGAGGGGCCTGGCCAGGCGCCAGCGGACACCCACGGCACCTCGCCACTGCCTGCCACCCGAGACAACGTGCAAGTGCCCGCCAGCATGCGTGCGCTGTTCATCAGCACGATGCACGAGGACATGCAGCAGTTGCGCCTGACCCTCGAACAACGCGACCATCGGCGCCTTGGCGAGCGCTTGCACAGCGTCGCCGGCGCGCTGGGCGCGGTGCAGGCCAGAGCCTTGTCCGAGCAGTGCTGCGCACTTGAGCACGCGCTGGCCAACTCACCGCTCGACGCCACCTTGGTGGATAAGATACGGGAGGTGCTGGACAGGCTGTCGGCCATGCTCGACACCCTTGCATAACAGCAACTTCAGCGCTGATAACCGCATGGAAACATCCCTCCCATCCGCACCGGCTAACGGGTCGTCATTTATGGAAAAACTCAAGGTCATCATCGCCGACGATCACCCCATCGTACTGCTCGGCGTCCGCGAACTGGTCGAACGCGACCCGCGCTTTTGCGTGGTCGGCGAAGCCGTCTGCTCGCAAGGGCTGATCGAGCTGCTCGAACGCCAACCCGTGGACATGGTCATCTCCGACTACAACATGCCGGCAGACTCCCCCTACGGTGACGGCCTGAAACTGATCGAGTATCTCAAGCGCCACTATCCCGCTGTTCGCATTCTCGTGCTGACCATGATTTCCAACCCGCTGATCTTCACGCGGCTGCAGGAGCTGGGCGTGGACGGCGTCATCCAGAAGAGCCAGCTGCACGGTGAAATCGAAAAGGCCCTGAACGCCGTGGCTCGCAACAGCACCTACCGGGCGCCGGAACCGGCAAGGCATTCGGTGGTGGCCTGCAATACCGCCATCGACCAACGGGTAGAAAACCTGTCACCCAAGGAATTCGAAATACTGCGCCTGTTCGTGGCCGGCCAAAGTGTCAGTGAAATTGCCCGCAGCCAACACCGAAGTACTAAAACCATCAGCGCACAGAAAGTTTCCGCAATGCGCAAACTTGAAGTAAACAGCGATCAGGAATTATTGGCCTATTGCCTGGCGAGTCATATCTTCAATTAACTAAACGTGTTGGACCAAGCATTAAGATTCGTCTGATGGGCCAGGGAAACCACCTGACTTATTGTGAGCGTGCATTTAGTTGCAGCACTTACTCACTCTCATGTGGACATCAATATGAATAAATTCTCCCTGGCCGCACTCACCCTCTCGCTGATTACCGCATCAGCCGGCGTACTGGCTGCCGATCCTTCCGGGCCAGTCAAAGGTGGCAGCGGCAAGATCTCCTTCACCGGCGTGATCAACAATGACGCCTGTTCGGTCGACGGCGCCAACGCCGACCGGGTAATCGCCGTGGACATGGGCACCGTCTCGATCAAGGACATGGGTACCGCCGAAAACCCGGGCGCAGGCCGCGTGACCGGCAAGGACTTCAACCTCAACGTCAACTGCAACGTCGGCACCAAGGTGGCGATGGTCTTCGACGCCAACAGCGGCGGTTCGGGCCTGGTCACCGGCAAGAAGGTCCTGGCGCTGACCAAAGGCACCGGCACCGCTGCCAACGTCGGCATCGCCCTGCTCGACCCCAATGGCAACCTGATCGACCTGAGCTCGGCCGCCACCGCCAAGATCCAGAGCGACGTACACGGCACCGGCGCCGCAGGCGGCGACGCCACCCTGAGCTTCTCCGCAGCCTACGTGACCACCGGCGCCGCCGGCACCGCCACCGCCGGTCGTGGTGACGCCACCCTGCCGTTCATCCTGCAGTACGAGTAATCGATTCGCCGCTGCTCCCTGCGCGAGGCTGAACAGCCTCGCCACTTCTTCGTCCCACAAGGTAACCCCACCATGTTGCGTCGTTCTCTGTATCCCGTTTTCGGGTTGCTGGGCATGCTCGTCGCTGCCCAGGCAACCGCCAGCATCTCCCTGAGCGCTACGCGCGTCGTGTTCGACGGTGCTCACAAGGAAGCCAATGTCACCGTGCGCAATGGCAACCAGGAAGTTCTGGTGCAGTCCTGGGTGGATGCCGGCGACAGCGCGCAGGCGCCGTTTGCCATTACCCCCCCCTTGGCCAGGGTAATGCCCAAGCAGGAACAACTGCTGCGCATCCTCTATGAAGGCCAGGGCTTGCCATCCGACCGCGAATCGGTGGTTTGGCTGAATGTCCAGGAAATCCCGCAAGCCAGTACCCAGGCCAATACTTTGCAGTTGGCGGTGCGTCAACGCATCAAGATTTTCTTCCGCCCGGCCAACTTGCCCGGCAATGCCTTGCTGGCACCGGAGCAATTGGTCTGGCAAGTGACCCAGCACGCCGGCAAGGCAACGCTGACCGTGAACAACCCCAGCCTGTATCACGTGTCGATGGCCGACATCGAAGTCAAACGCGGCAAACAGGCCGTGTTCAGCGCCGACTCGAGCATGATCGCCCCCGGCGAACAAAAGACGTTCAGCGCGGCACTTTCCCAGGTGGACGGGCCGCTGACGCTCACCTTCAAGAGCATCAACGACTATGGCGCCCAGCATGGCTATTCCGTGCTGTTGCACCCTGCCCAACCCGGTAGCGCCAAGCCTGCCGAACCCGCCATCAGTTTGTGAACGCCTAGCCCCCACCTCGCGCGCCCCGCTCGCGTGCGGCCTCCCCGCGCCCAGCCCGTGCCGGGACATGAAATAGGTTCCTCGTATGTCTCTGTCCATCGCTCCCCGCTCCGTAGACGGTGCCGATGCAGGCGCGCGCGCGCTCAATGGCGGCACGCCTCGTCCGGCCTGGAAGCTCAACGCCCTGTCACTGGTGCTGTGCAGCGTGCTGCCCAGCCTCGCGACGGCGCAGGACGATCCCCATCTGCTGGGTTTCAACACCACCTTCCTGCAAGGTGCGCAATCGGCGGTCGACCTGCAGTTACTGCTGTCGGCCAGCAGTGTGCTGCCGGGCAACTATCGGGTAGACCTGTACAGCAACGAGGTACTGGTGGGCCGGCGCGACATCGATTTCAACCGCAATCCCCACACCGGGCGCGTGGAGCCATGCCTGACCCTGGAACTGCTCGAGCAGTTGGGCATCGACATGGACAAGCTCAAGGCACAGGGGCGCCTGGAGACCGAACAGGCCTGCCACGACCTGCCCACGCTGATCGACCAGGCCAGCCTGAGCTATGACTCGGGACATCTGCGCCTGTCCGCGAGCATCCCGCAAGTTGCCATGAAGCGTGGCCTGCGCGGCTACGTCGACCCGCAGCTGTGGGACGCGGGGGTACCTGCGGCGTTCGTCAACTATCAATACAACACCAGCCGCAGCGCCAGTGATGCCGATACCCGCGTCAACAACAACCTGAGCCTGCGCAACGGCCTCAACCTGGGCAGCTGGCGCTTGCGCAACGAGTCGAACTTCAGCAGCGGCACCGGGCGCCCGGACAGCTTCAAGAGCAACCGCAGCTACCTGCAGCACGACGTGACCGCGCTCAAGGGCCAGTTCAGCGCCGGCGACATCTTCAGCGACAGCGATCTGTTCGACAGCGTGCGCTACCGGGGCCTGAAGCTGGCTTCGGACGAAGGCATGCGCGCCGACAGCGAGCGCGGCTACGCACCGGTGGTGCGGGGCGTGGCCCAGACCAGCGCCAGGGTCGAGATCCGCCAGAACAGCTACCTGCTGTACACCGCCAACGTACCGCCCGGCCCGTTCGAGATCAGCGACATCTACCCCAGCGGCTCCAACGGCGACCTGGAAATCACCATCATCGAGGCCGACGGTCGTCGGCGGGTCAGCGTGCAGGCGTTCTCCAGCCTGCCGCTGATGGTCCGTGGCGGCCAAGTCAAGTACAGCCTGTCCGCAGGGCGCTACAACAGCAACAGCGAAGGCCTGGCCACCCCGCAGATGCTCAGCTCGACGCTGGCCTACGGCCTGACCAACACCGTGACCGGCGTCGTTGGCCTGCAAGCCACCGACGACTACAAGGCGCTGGCTGTCGGCAGCGGCCTGAACACGCTGGTGGGCGCCTTTTCGCTCGACGTTACCCATTCCTCGAGCAAGGCCCAGGGCCAGACCACCCAGGGCAACAGCTTGCGGGCGCTATACGCCAAGACCTTCACCGGCACCGACACCAACTTCACCCTGGCCGCCTACCGCTACTCCACCGAGGGCTTCCGCACCCTCACTCAGCATATCGAGGACATGAGCAGCGAC
Organism: Pseudomonas sp. TWI628; assembly: GCF_039673865.1. Lineage (NCBI taxonomy): Bacteria > Pseudomonadati > Pseudomonadota > Gammaproteobacteria > Pseudomonadales > Pseudomonadaceae > Pseudomonas > Pseudomonas sp. TWI628. The sequence continues at coordinate 93,290 of NZ_JBDJMM010000010.1, forward strand.
GCGATCAAACGCAGCGGCAACTCCAAGACCCGCACCGACCTGACCATCAACCAGAGCCTGGGCCGCGACCGCGCACTCGGTAGCCTGTATCTGACAGCCAGCGACCAGCGCTACTGGAACCGCGGCGGTTCGCAGAGCCTGTCGGCCGGCTACAGCAACAACTGGGGCGACATCTCCTACAACCTTGACGTCAGCCGCACCAAGGAACTGGCAACCTCAGGCCCTTCGGGGCAGGACACCCAGTTCAACTTGTCGCTATCGTTCCCGCTCGGCAGCCGCGCCCGCGCACCGCGGGCGTTCGTCACCAGCAGTACGCAAAAGGGCAACGACACTACCCAGGCCGGCATCAACGGCTACCTGTCGCAGACCAGCGATACCTTCTACTCGATCCAGGGCGGTCACAGCCGAACCAGCGGCAGCTCGGCCTCGGCCAACCTGAACACCCGCACCTCGGTCGCCGACATCAGCCTGGGGTATAGCCAGGGGCGCGGCTACGATTCGCAGAACCTCAACGTGGCAGGCGCAGTGGTGGCCCACCCGGGCGGTATCAACCTTGGCCAGACGCTCGGCGAAACCTTCGCCCTGGCCGAAGTACCAGGTGTAAAAGGGGCGAAGATCAGCAACTACAGCGGCGTAGAAACCGGGCGCAACGGCTATGCGGTGATCCCCAGTGCCCAGCCCTATCGGGTCAACTGGATCAGCCTGGACACGCGCGACCTGGGCGGCGACATCGAGATCGACAACGCCACCCAGCAGCTGGTGCCTCGCCGTGGCGCCGTGGTGCTTGCCCGCTACACCGCCAAGAGCGGGCGTCGGGTACAGTTCGAGCTGTTCGACGAGCGCGGCCAGTTGATACCGTTCGGAGCATCGGTGGAGAACGCCGAAGGCCGCCAGCTGGCGATTTCCGACCCGAGCGGTAAAGCCTTGGTGCTGCTGGAGCAGGACCAGGGCAGCCTGAGCATCAAGTGGGGCGAGCACCAGTGCGCAGCCACCTACGACTTGCCGGAACGGGACAAGGCGGTCAACTACGAGCGCCAGCGCCTGATGTGCCGACCGTGACACCTGCCCGCTTGAGCAGCAGAGAATGCGCCTAAGTGTCCAGTAGCTTTGCTATGATCCGCAACAACGACGCCAAAGCTGATGAATCAGGGCGCACTACCTCCTTGATTTCTGCACGGCGGGCTCATTTTTAGGTGAAAGCTGAAGTTTGATGCGAAAACTCCTGGCAAGCACCCTGGCGCTGGTGATGGCCGCCGCACTCTGTGGCTACGGTTTCTGGACCCAGCAGCGCCCGGAAGGCCATTACCTGTCCGACCTGCGCATCGAGCTGGCGCTCAATCATGGCGTGCCTGGCGAACATGGCAACCTGCTTGGTATCGAGCCGCTGCTATTCCCCAGTGACTACCAGAACCTGCAACGCCTGCACCGCAAGCTTTCAGCCTATCTGGAACAGGCACGTGCCCAAGGCCTGATCGGCCCGCGCACGGTCGTGGTCCTGCCGGAACACATCGGCACCTGGCTATGGGCACGTGGCGAGAAGAACGAACTGTACCAGGCGACCCGCAACCGCGACGCCGAGCAGTGGCTGGAGCTGAGCAACCCACTGCGCTATGGCCTGGCTGTGTTGAGCGCCAATGGCGATGATCGGCGCGCCGATGCCCACCTGCGCATGAAAGCCCGGCAGATGGCCAGCGATTACCAGCAACTGTTCGGCGGCCTGGCCAAGGAGTTCGGCGTGACCCTGGTGGCAGGCTCGATCGTGCTGCCCGCCCCTTATGTTGAACAAGGTGTACTGCGCATTGGGCACGGGCCGCTGTTCAACAGCAGCCTGGTATTCGCCGCAGACGGCTCACCGCTTGGCCAACCGCAACACCAGCAATACCCCGACAGCGAAACACGGCGCTACATCCACCACGGCCGGCATTTCCCGCTGCAAGTGTTGCAGACCCCCGCCGGGCGCCTTGGCGTGCTGATCGGCAGCGACAGCTGGTACCCCGAGAACCAGCGTCAGTTGCAGCAGCAACAGGTGCAATTGATTGCCAACCCGGTATTTCTCAGCGGCAAAGACAGTTGGGATACCCCCTGGCGCGGCAATCGCCACCAGGACGCCGCTGCCGAACTGCCCCTGCAACGCGGCGAGGTCAGCGAACAGGACGCCTGGCAACGCCTCACCCAGGCCGCAAGTGGCAGCGTCAGCAGCATGAGCGTGTTCATGCGCGGGCAATTCTGGGAACAAGGCAGCGATGGCCAGGGCTTTGCCCATCAGGCAGGTGAGTTGCTGTCAGGCCCACCGAGCCATGGCGCGCGCCTGCTGAACCTGTGGCTGTAGGCACATGAGCCGCCCCCGCGTGCGCCTGGGCGACCTTTCGGTCGGTTTCGTCCAGCCCCTGGCAGAGGCCCTGCGCGAACAAGGTCATGATCCGGCTTCGCTGTTGCAGCAATACGGGCTCGATGCCGCACGCCTGGCCGAAGCTGGCGCACGCCTGTCGATCCCGCGCTACATGCACCTTGGGCATGCGGCCATCGCACTGTGTGGCGAGCCAGCGCTGGGCCTGCGCATGGGCCGCCTCAGCCGCCTGGCCCAGGCCGGGCTGGCCGGCGTCACGGCAGCCCAGGCCCCTACCCTGGGCGAGGCGGCACGTACGCTGTTGCGCTTCGAGCCACTGTACGCCGCCAATTACCGCGGCCATTCCAGCTTTCACGAAGACGCCCAGGGCGCGTGGCTGACGTTCTACTCGATCAGCCCCTACAACGACTACAACCGCTTTGTGGTCGATTCGCTGCTGGCCGGTTGGCTGGCGCAGCTGGCCGCCCTGGCTGGCACCCCTGTGCAGGCCGAGCGCCTGGAAGTCGAATTCGATGCACCCGGCTACGCCGCCAGGTACCAGCCCCTTTGCAGCGCAGCGGTGCAGTTCGGCGCCAGCGCCAACCGCGTGCGGCTGAGCCGCAGCACGCTCGAGCACACCAACCCACAGCACTGCCCGAGCACCTTCAGCCACCTTCTGCAGTTGTGTGAAGCACAAATGCTCCAACGCACCCGGGTGCGCAGCCTGGGCGAGCGCATCACCCACCTGCTCGGCCCGCTGCTCAATGGCGGCCGTGAGCCTGACCTGGAAGAAGTGGCATTGCACCTGCAACTGCCCACCTGGACGCTGCGGCGCAAACTGGCCGAAGAAGGCACACGCTTTCGCGACTTGCTCAACGACACACGACGCGACCTCGCCGAAGCCTATATCCGCGATACGGAGCTGGCTTTTGGCGAGATCGCCTATCTGTTGGGGTTTGCATCGGCAGAGGCCTTCCAGCGCGCATTCAAGCGCTGGACGGGCGTTACGCCGGGGGAGTTTCGCCGCAGCCAGCGGCGGGCAGGTTAAAGCTCTGTGGCGTCGTCTGCCGGTTCTGGCGGATCCAGTTCGTAAGCCTGAAACTCGAGCAGCTCTTCCTGATAGTCATCCATCGCCCTACATCCTCTTCTCATCTGTCTTCTTTGGTCATGCCTTCAACCTAAACGGGCCGGGTGAAGGAATGATGACAAGCTCATGAGAAGTAAACGTAGCAGGTGTTCAGGAACTTATCGCCGCTCGTCTGTAACAGCGAATTAAAGCGACGCCGGTGCAGGCTGCGCGTCCTGCTGCACCTGAATCGGTGCGGCTTCCGCTGGCGGTGCTACCGGTTGCGAGCCCTGGCTGTCATCGACCACCGGTTTGGCCACAGCCTCGCTGGCGGGCGCAGCCGCCGCAGGTGCGGGAGTGGCATCAACCAAGGGTGCAGCCGCTGGCGCTGCGACGGCCGGCGCTGCTACCGAGGCCTGCTCCGGCAAGCCCAGGTCAGGCGCTGGCTTTTCGGGCTTGGCCACAGGCGCTTCGACCTTGGCCTTGGCGACCTTCTTCGGCTTGGGCAGGAAACTCTCCACCAGGGCGAAGTAGCGATCGTAGAACTGCGCCGCCGTCACCGTCTCGCTGGCGACCTTGACCATCGAGTCGTCGCTGGAGCCGATCGGCATGGATACCGAGCCGAGCACGCCAACCCCCAGGCTGGCCGAGCTGTTGGACTTCTTCAGGCTGTAACGGTCCTGCAGGGCGTTGGCGAACATGGTCGAACGCTTGTCGTCGTTGACGTCCGGCGCACAGGTCACATTGAAGCTGATCTGCAGGTGGTTTTCGCTGTTCTGCTGGAAGCTCTTGTTGCCCATCACCTGGTTGGCGCCACTACTGGTGATGATGTAGCCCTGGCTGAGCAACGCACGGCGCGCCGCTTCGCAGGAACCGGCATCGGTCACCGGGAAGCTGCGCGAGTAAGTCCCCGAGTCGTCGAAGTTCTCGTGCTCGTAGATGGCGGCTTTCTTCGAAGAGCAACCGGTCACGCCCGCCAGCACCAGGGCCAGCCCGAGCGCACCAAAGACGGATGATCTGGTCATTGCGAATTCCGGGTAAGTCAAAAGAGGCCTATTGTGCATCACTGCAGGCAAGCACTGAAACCGTTGATCGGTGAAGAGTCTGTCAGGATCGTGTAAATGTGGTCGCCGGCATGGCCCAGAAACGAAAAAAGCGACCCGAAGGTCGCTTTCTCGTTGCTTCAAGGCGTTCAAGGGGCCTTGAGGCGAAGATGGCGCAGCGGACGGGACTCGAACCCGCGACCCCCGGCGTGACAGGCCGGTATTCTAACCGACTGAACTACCGCTGCGTATCTTTCAGGCTTGCGCCCGATTGAAACCTGGGTCTACCCTTCCGGCGCAATGGCCTCAGGGCAGGCACAAAAAAAGCGACATGTGATCGCTTCATTTGTGTTTGCTTCAAGGTGTTCTAGGGACCTCGAAACGAAGATGGCGCAGCGGACGGGACTCGAACCCGCGACCCCCGGCGTGACAGGCCGGTATTCTAACCGACTGAACTACCGCTGCGTATCGTTCAGGCTTGCGCCTGATTGAAACTGGGATCAGCCTCAGGCATTTCGCCTTCGACTTCAGACCGGTGCCAGGCACCCATCTGTTACTGAAAAATGGCGCAGCGGACGGGACTCGAACCCGCGACCCCCGGCGTGACAGGCCGGTATTCTAACCGACTGAACTACCGCTGCGCAGTGCGTTTCTCTCCGGCTATCGGCTTCATCAGAAGCGTCCAGCACTAGAAACAATCTCAGGAAGTGGTGGGTGATGACGGGATCGAACCGCCGACCCTCTGCTTGTAAGGCAGATGCTCTCCCGGCTGAGCTAATCACCCTCGCGATGTTGCTTGTTGCGTTTGCTTCGCTGAGGCCGCGAAATTTACGCAGGTAGCGATGCTAAGTCAATAGCCCCGTTGAATTTTTTTTCAAAGCAGCTGCAAGCTACAAGCTTCAAGCTGCAAGAAAAAGCCAGGTGTCTCCTGCTCGATTTCCGATCCGTGCAAATGACGAAGGGACCGTGAGGTCCCTTCTTGTAGCTCGCAGCTTAAAGCTTGCCGCTCAGGTGTAGATCATCTTGCGGGTCATGCCGCCGTCGACCACGAACTCCTGCCCGGTGACGAACGCAGCCTGGCGTGACAGTAGCCAGGCGACCATCGCCGCCACATCCTCAACCGTCCCTACCCTGCCCGTCGGGTGCTGGGCATGGTCGGCATCGGTCAAGGGTTCGGCACGGCGCTGGGACGGGTCACGGGCATCGATCCAGCCCGGGCTCACCGCATTGACGCGGATCTCCGGGCCCAGGCTCATGGCCAAGGCATGGGTCAAGGCCACCAGGCCACCCTTGCTCGCCGCGTAGGCTTCGGTGTCCGGCTCGGACTGGCGGGCACGGGTCGAGGTCAGGTTGACGATCGCACCATTGTGCGCACGCAGGTACGGCGCACAATGCTTGGCCAGCAACATCGGGCCACTGAGGTTGACCGCCAGTACCCGGTTCCACTGCGCCAGGCTCAGGCTTTCGAGGGTCTGGTTGTGCGGGTTGGCGATCGCCGCGTTGCACACCAGCGCATCCAGCCGCCCGAACTGGCCGAGCACTTCGGAAACCCCGGCACTGACCTGGGCCTCATCGGCCACGTCCATGGTGATGAACCAGGCGTTTTCGCCCAAGGCCTTGGCCACCTTGGCACCGCGCTGGCGGTCAAGGTCGCTGAGCACCACTTGCCAACCTTCGCAGATCAGCCAGGCGGCAATGCCCAGGCCGATGCCGCGGGCAGCACCGGTGACCAGGGCAACCCGACCATTATGGCCTGGTACACCGCCGCGGATTTCCATTACAGGGCCGCCAGCCCACGGGCGAGGTCAGCCTGCAGGTCAGCCACGTCTTCCAGGCCCACGGCAACCCGGATCAGGCTGTCGCGGATGCCCGCCGCTTCGCGCTCCTGCGGCGTCAGGCGGCCGTGGGAGGTGGTGGCCGGGTGGGCAATGGTGGTCTTGCTGTCGCCGAGGTTGGTGGTGATCGAAATCACCCGGGTCGCATCGATGAAGCGCCAGGCGCCCTCTTTGCCACCCTTGACCTCGAAGCTGACCACTGCACCGAAGCCGCTCATCTGGCGCTTGGCCAGTTCGTGCTGCGGGTGGCTCGGCAGGCCGGCGTAATGCACCTTCTCCACGCCGTCCTGCTGCTCCAGCCATTCGGCGAGGATCTGGGCGCTCTCGCAGTGCGCACGCATGCGCAGCTTGAGGGTCTCCAGGCCCTTGGTGAAGATCCAGGCATTGAACGGGCTGAGGGTCGGCCCGGCGGTACGCAGGAAGCCCACCACTTCTTTCATCTGCTCGGCACGGCCAGCGACCACGCCACCCATGCAACGGCCCTGGCCGTCGATGAACTTGGTGGCCGAGTGGAACACGATGTCGGCACCCAGCTTGAGCGGCTGCTGCAAGGCCGGGGTGCTGAAGCAGTTGTCCACCACCAGCATGGCGCCACGGGCGTGGGCGATTTCGGCCAGCGCGCTGATGTCGACCAGTTCGGCCAGCGGGTTGGACGGGGATTCGACGATCAGCAACCTGGTGTTGGCCTTGATGGCCTTTTCCCAGCCAGCGAGGTCGACCAGCGGCACGTAGTCCACTTGCACACCGAAGCGCTTGAAGTACTTCTCGAACAGGCTGATGGTCGAGCCGAACACACTCTGCGACACCAGCACGTGGTCGCCGGCACTGCACAGCGACATGACCACGGCGAGGATCGCCGCCATGCCGGTGGAGGTCCCCACGGCCTGCTCGGCGCCTTCCATGGCCGCCAGGCGCTCTTCGAACGCACGCACGGACGGGTTGGTGTAGCGCGAGTAGACGTTGCCCGGTGTTTCGCCAGCAAAGCGCGCAGCGGCATCGGCCGCCGTGCGGAACACATAGCTGGAGGTCAGGAACAGCGCTTCGCTGTGCTCGCCCTCCGGTGTACGGTGTTGACCGGCGCGCACCGCCAGGGTGTCGAAACCGACACCCTCGAGGTCACTGTCCAGTCGTCCGGCATCCCATTGATCCGTCATGCCGTCGCTCCCAAATCAGTTGTTGTAGAGGTCGATGATCGCGCTGACTGCCTGGTTCTTGACCTTGGCCAGGTCGTTGCGGGCCTGCTCGATGCGGTCAAGGTAGGCTTCGTCGATGTCGCCGGTGACGTATTCACCGTTGAACACCGCGCAATCGAAGTGATCGATCTTGATCTTGCCGCCACCGACCGAGTCGATCAGGTCTGGCAGGTCCTGGTAGACCAGCCAGTCGGCGCCGATCAACTCGGCCACCTGTTCGGTGGTACGGTTGTGGGCGATCAGTTCGTGAACACTCGGCATGTCGATGCCGTAGACGTTGGGGTAGCGCACCGCAGGGGCTGCGGAGCAGAAGTAGACGTTCTTGGCGCCGGCTTCGCGGGCCATCTGGATGATCTGCTTGCAGGTGGTGCCGCGCACGATCGAGTCGTCCACCAGCATCACGTTCTTGCCGCGGAATTCCAGCTCGATGGCGTTGAGCTTCTGGCGCACCGACTTCTTGCGTGCGGCCTGGCCAGGCATGATGAAGGTACGGCCGATGTAGCGGTTCTTGACGAAGCCTTCGCGGAACTTCACGCCCAGACGGTTGGCCAGCTCCAGCGCGGCAGTACGGCTGGTGTCCGGAATCGGGATGACCACGTCGATATCGTGCTCCGGGCGCTCGCGCATGATCTTGTCGGCGAGCTTTTCACCCATGCGCAGACGGGCCTTGTACACCGAGATACCGTCGATGATCGAGTCCGGGCGAGCCAGGTAGACGTGCTCGAAGATGCACGGCTGCAGCTTCGGCGCATCGGCGCACTGCTTGGTGAACAGCTGGCCTTCCTCGGTGATGTACACCGCTTCGCCCGGCGCCAGGTCGCGGATCAAGGTGAAGCCGAGCACGTCGAGGGCGACGCTTTCCGAGGCGATCATGTATTCCACGCCTTCGTCGGTGTGACGCTGGCCGAACACCACCGGGCGGATGCCGTTCGGGTCACGGAAGCCGACGATGCCGTAGCCGGTGATCATCGCAACCACGGCGTAACCGCCGACGCAACGGCTGTGCACGTGGGAAACGGCAGCGAACACGTCTTCTTCGGTCGGCTGCAGCTTGCCACGCACGGCCAGCTCATGGGCGAACACGTTCAGCAGCACTTCCGAGTCGGAGTTGGTGTTGACGTGGCGCAGGTCGGACTCGTAGATCTCCTTGGCCAGCTGCTCGACGTTGGTCAGGTTGCCGTTGTGCGCCAGGGTGATGCCGTACGGCGAGTTGACGTAGAACGGCTGGGCTTCGGCCGAGGTCGAGCTGCCCGCGGTCGGGTAGCGCACGTGGCCGATGCCAATGTTGCCGACCAGGCGCTGCATGTGGCGCTGCTGGAAGACGTCGCGCACCAGGCCATTATCCTTGCGCAGGAACAACCGGCCGTCGTGGCTGGTCACGATACCGGCAGCGTCCTGGCCGCGGTGCTGGAGGACCGTAAGCGCGTCATACAGCGCCTGATTGACGTTCGACTTACCGACGATACCGACGATGCCACACATGCGACGCAACCCCTACTTTGATGAAACTTGAACGAACAGCACTCAGGGCTTTGCCGGCCCGAGCAACTGCTCCTTGAATGGAAGATCAGCCGGAGCGCTGATCACCCCACTTGAAGACCACTGATGGGTGAAACCCAGGATCAGGTTTTTCGACCAGTCAGCGACCATTAAAAACTGTGGTATCAGGCGTGATTCCTGCCACCAGGTGTCTTGCTGCACCGGCCCCAGGCTGAGCAGGCCGACCGCCACCACCACCAGCAAGCCCCCACGCGCGGCACCAAAGGCCATGCCGAGGAAGCGATCGGTGCCGGACAGCCCGGTCACGCGGATCAGCTCGCCGATCAGGAAGTTGAGCATGGCCCCCACCAGCAGGGTGGCGACGAAAAGAATGGCGCAGCCGGCGATGGTGCGCATCGACGGCGTCTGGATATAGCTTTCAAGGTACACCGAAAGCGAACCACCGAACATCCAGGCGACCGCCCCTGCAACGATCCAGATGAGCAGGGACAAGGCTTCCTTGACGAAGCCGCGCTTGAGACTGATCAGTGTGGAGACGGCGATGATCGCAATGATCGCCCAATCAACCAGGGTAAAGGCCACGGTGCTGCCTGCAGACGTTTGAGGCGGCGCATTTTATCAGAGCAAAAGGCTGGGAGTAAGCGGAAAGTCAGGTGGATCGGCGGGTCAGGTTTTCAGGCCTGCGCCGACCCTCTGCGGGAGCGTCGCTGCTTCAGCCTTTTTCAGGCTGGAATCGCGTCACGAAGCCATTGAGGTTCTGCTGGCGGTTGATCACGTCTTTCAGCTTGTCAGCCTCGGCACGCTCGATCAACGGCCCGACATACACCCGGTTCATGCCACCGGCCGAGCGGATGTAAGCGTTGTAGCCCTGACTGCGCAGGGTCTTCTGCAGGTTCTCGGCGCCGGCCCGGCTAGACAGGCTGGCCAGCTGAATCGACCAGCTCACCGGCAGGCCATTGACGTCGATCTTCGACGGTGCAGGCGCTGGCGCAGTCGCCACTGGCGCGGCGGGCTTGGCAGCGGGTGCTGGCGTTGGCACCGGCGTCTGCGGTTTGGGCTGGGCTTGCACCTGGGGCTGGGCCTGTGGCGACGGCGTGATCGGCTGGCTCGGCGTTTTCACCGGCGCCGTCGACTCGTTGACCACCACCGGCGCTTGCTCGGGCTGCTCGGGTTGCTCAGGCAGCGGTTGTGGCTCAGGTACCGCCACCTGCTCCACCTTGACCTCCGGCAGGGTCGGCATGGCCGGCGCCTGCGGGGCGTCGACGCGCACCTGGCGCATTTCGTCCTGGCGGGTGAACAGCATCGGCAGGAAAATCACCGCCAGCGCCACCAGCACCAACGCACCCACCATGCGCTGCTTCATCCCTTTATCCAGCACTGCCATCTAGTCACCCCTCCAGGGCCTGCCGCTCCAGCCATTCCAGGGCCTCGGCGACACAGAAAAACGAACCGAACAGCAGAATCTGATCATCCGCCGTCGCCTGCGCGCATTGCCCTTCAAGGGCGGCATCGACGCTGGCGTAAGACTTCACCGCTGCGCCGTGGTTCGTCAAGGCAGCGGCCAATTCGGCAGCCGGACGGCTGCGTGGGGTGTGCAGCGGCGCAACCGCCCAGTCGTCGACCAGCCCGTGCAGCGGCGCGATGACGCCTTGCAGGTCCTTGTCGGCGAGCAGGCCGAACACCGCCAGGCGCCGCCCCTTCAACGGGCGTGCCGCCAGGCGTCGGGCCAGATACTCTGCGGCGTGCGGGTTGTGCCCGACATCCAGCAGCAGCTCCACAGCCCGGCCCTGCCAGGTCAACTGGCGACGGTCGAGACGGCCGGTGATGCGGGTGTCGAGCAAGGCCTGACGGATCTGCCCGGCATCCCACGGCAAGCCCATCAGCAAATAGGCCTGCAGGGCCAGGGTGGCGTTCTCCATGGGCAGGTCGAGCAGCGGCAGACCGTGCAATGCTACCGGCTTGCCGTCTGCCGTGACGCCGCGCCAGTCCCAGCCACCTTCGCGGTTTGCCAGATCGAAATCACGGCCGCGCAGGAACAGCGGTGCCGCCAGTTCGGCGGCCTTGTCCAGCAACGGCTGCGGCGGATCGAGGTCGCCGCACAGCGCCGGCTTGCCCTGGCGGAAGATGCCAGCCTTCTCGAAGGCCACCCGCTCGCGGGTATCGCCCAGGTAGTCGACATGATCGACGCCGATGCTGGTCACCAGCGCCAGGTCGGCATCCACCACGTTCACGGTGTCCAGGCGGCCACCGAGGCCCACTTCGAGCACCACGGCATCCAGCTGCGACTGGTTGAACAACCAGAACGCCGCCAGCGTGCCCATCTCGAAGTAAGTCAGGGAAATCTCGCCGCGCGCCGCCTCGACGGCGGCGAAGGCCTCGCACAGGCGCTCATCGCTGGCTTCCTGGCCATCGATCAACACCCGTTCGTTGTAGCGCAGCAGGTGGGGCGAGCTGTACACGCCCACCTTCAACCCCTGGGCCCGGAGCAACGAGGCCACGAAGGCACAGGTCGAGCCCTTGCCGTTGGTGCCGGTCACCGTGACCACCTGCGGCGCCAGCTTGCCCAGCGCCAGCCGGGCAAGCACCTTCTGCGACCGCTCCAGGCCCATGTCGATGGCCGAAGGGTGCAACTGCTCGAGGTAGGCGAGCCACTCGCCCAGGGATCGTTGTTTCATCACGCGACCGCAGCGACCTCACGGGCCTGTTCCGGGGTCTGCTGGCCGGTCATCTGCGCCAGCAGGCGAGCCAGGCGCGGGCGCAGTTCGCCACGGGAGATGATCAGGTCGATCGCGCCGTGCTCCAGCAGGAATTCGCTGCGCTGGAAGCCTTCCGGCAGTTTTTCGCGCACGGTCTGCTCGATCACGCGCGGGCCGGCGAAGCCGATCAGGGCCTTCGGCTCACCGACGATGACGTCGCCGAGCATTGCCAGGCTGGCGGAAACGCCACCGTAGACCGGGTCGGTCAGCACCGAGATGAACGGGATGCCTTCTTCACGCAGGCGTGCCAGCACGGCCGAAGTCTTGGCCATCTGCATCAGCGAGATCAGCGCTTCCTGCATGCGCGCACCGCCGGAGGCAGAGAAACAGACCATCGGGCAGCGGTTTTCCAGGGCGTAGTTGGCGGCACGCACGAAACGCTCACCGACGATGGCACCCATGGACCCCCCCATGAACGAGAACTCGAAGGCGCTGACCACGATCGGCATGCCCATCAGGGTACCGCTCATGGAGATCAGGGCGTCTTTTTCGCCGGTCTGCTTCTGCGCACCGGCCAGGCGGTCCTTGTACTTCTTGCCGTCACGGAACTTCAGGCGGTCGACCGGCTCCAGCTCGGCGCCCAGTTCGGCGCGGCCTTCCGGGTCGAGGAAGATGTCGATGCGGGCACGTGCGCCGATGCGCATGTGGTGGTTGCACTTGGGGCAGACATCCAGCGTCTTTTCCAGCTCCGGACGATACAGCACGGCCTCGCAGGCCGGGCACTTGTGCCACAGGCCTTCCGGCACCGAGCTCTTCTTCACCTCGGAACGCATGATCGAAGGGATCAGTTTGTCGACTAACCAGTTGCTCATGCTTTCTTTCTCCAGTATTGGCGGACGGGGACCGGACTGGCCGGCCATGCCCTGCCCTTGAGCTCAAATTCTTCTATGAAACGATGACGGCCCGGCCGCAGGGGCTGCCTGCGTACCGCGCCGTCTTCAATCTGTCGTTGGCCACACGGCATGCCGCTGGCCGCCCCGCAGGGCTGCGAAACCTATGGACGATGGCGCGCCGCCAGCCGTCACATCTGCCGTCACGCCTGTTTCACCGCACGCATGAAGGCTTCGATCTTCGCCGCATCCTTGATGCCCTTGGCCTGCTCCACACCGCCACTGACATCCACCGCATACGGCCGCACCTGGGCGATCGCCTGGCCGACGTTGTCGGCCGACAGCCCACCCGCGAGGATGATCGGCTTGCTCAGCCGCGCGGGCACCAGCGACCAGTCGAAAGCCTCGCCGGTACCACCAGGCACACCGGCCACGTAGGTGTCGAGGAGAATGCCGCGGGCGCCCGCATAGTGCTGGCAGGCGGCTTCCAGGTCATCACCCGGGCGCACGCGCAGGGCCTTGATCCAGGGGCGATGATAACCCTCGCAATCGGCCGGGGTTTCGTCGCCGTGGAACTGTAGCAGGTCCAGCGGCACCACCTCGAGAATCTCGTTCAGCTCGCAACGCGAGGCATTGACGAACAGCCCGACCGTGGTCACGAACGGTGGCAGTTCGGCAATGATCGCCCGCGCCTGGCGCACGTCCACGGCACGCGGGCTCTTGGCATAGAAGACGAAACCGATGGCATCGGCCCCCGCCTCGGCGGCGGCCAGCGCGTCTTCGATGCGGGTGATCCCGCAGATCTTGCTGCGAACGTTGCTCATGGACAGCAAACCTTGAGTGAGTGGTGAAAGGCCCGATGGTAGCAAATGACTTCTGGCGCGTCAGTCAGCCAGCGCTTCGTAGCCGGTCAAAAAGTGTGGGCCAATGTAACGCTGCGGCAGCTGGAATTCTTCCGGGTACTCCACCTGCACCAGGTACAGGCCATAAGGGTGTGCAGTCACCCCGCCTTCACGGCGGTTGCGCCCCTCCAGCACTTCACGGGCCCACTCGACCGGACGCTCGCCGGCACCGATGGTCATCAGCACCCCGGCGATATTGCGCACCATGTGGTGCAGGAAGGCGGTGGCACGCACGTCCAGCACAATCATCTGGCCATGGCGGGTCACGCGCAGGTGATGGATGTGCTTGATCGGCGACTTGGCCTGGCACTGGCTGGCACGGAAAGCACTGAAATCATGGGTACCGAGCAGGTACTGAGCGGCCTGGGCCATGCGCTCGACGTCCAGCGGGCGGTGGTTCCAGGTCACTTCCTCGGCCAGGTGCGCGGGGCGGATCGGGTCGTTGTAGATCACGTAGCGGTAGCGCCGGGCACAGGCCTTGAAGCGCGCGTGGAAGTCCGCCGGCATCGGCCGCGACCAGACCACACTGATGTCGTGGGGCAGGTTGAAATTGGTGCCCAGGGTCCAGGCGCGCTCGTCACGCACGGCGCGGGTGTCGAAATGCACGACCTGCCCGCAGCCGTGCACGCCGGCATCGGTGCGCCCGGCGCAGATGACGCTGATCGGCTCGTCGGCCACCTTCGACAGCGCCTGCTCGAGGGCTTGCTGGACGCTCGGCACACCGCTGGCCTGGCGCTGCCAGCCGCGGTAGCGCGAGCCTTTGTATTCCACACCCAAGGCAATGCGGGTGAAGCCTTCGGCGGCCGATTCGGTGGCGGCGGTGTCGATGATGTCCAAGAGCGTGAAACCTGTGGGTGATACGGAATGGCGGGGATTATAACGACAACGGCAGCCGTGTAGGGCTGCCGTTGTGGTTGTTGCTGCCTGACGCGGAATCAGACCAGACGCGAGAGCATCTCTTCGGCTTCCTGACGCTGGCCGTCATCACCATCCTTGACCACTTCGTCGAGGATGTCGCGGGCGCCCTGGTGGTCACCCATGTCGATGTAGGCACGCGCCAGATCAAGCTTGGTCGCTACTTCGTCGGCACCGGAGAAGAAGTCGAAGTCCAGGTCATCCAGCGGCGCGGGTTCGGCTGCGGCGTCTTCGGCAGTGAAGTGCGGCTCCAGCGATGGCGATTCCAGGCTCTGCGACAGCTTGTCGAGCTCGGCGTTGACGTCGCTCAGCTCGGAGGCAAAGCTCTTGGCTGCCGGCGAGTCGTCATCCAGCGACAACGACAGGTCGAAGTCGTCCGGCAGTTCCAGCTCGGAAATCGGGTCGAATTCCGGGATAGCATCGAAGGCTGCCAGTTCCGCGGCGACGTCCACCGGCTCCTCTTCCTCCGCAACCGGGGCAGCCGGTGCAGCCGTTTCGCCACTGTCCAGATCGAAATCGGCCAGGTCGAAATCAGCCAGGTCGTCGACGCTCTGCGGCTCGGCCTGGGCCTGGGCCAGCAAAGCTTCGAAATCGTCATCGGCATCGGTTTGCGGCTCAACGCTTGCCGGTTCAGCTTCCACCTGCGCTTCGGCCAGTGGCGCCTCATCCAGCATCGGCGGCTCGAGTTGATCATCCACCGGCAGATCATCACCCAGGCTCAGGTCGAAGGCGCTGTCCAGGTCGTTATCATCGAGCACCGAGGTCTCGGTGAAAGCCTCGGCGGCTGCGTCGAGCTCAGCGTCAGCTGCTGGCTCTGGCTCAGGTGCCGGCGCTGGCTCGACGACCGCCTGCGGCTCAGCTTCTGCTTTAGGCTCTGCTTCTGCTGGCGCTTGCGGCTCTTCCTGAAGCAACTCCTGCACATACTGCTCGTCCATTTCCGCGGCCAGTGCCGCAGCACCCACGCCAACGGCGGCGGCAGCGAGACCCAGCATGGCCGGGTAGCGCTCCTTGAGGCTGTTGACCTGCGCCGTGGTCGCTTCGCTGCCAGGCAGCTTGCGCTCTTGCTCGACGAAGGCGCTGTGGTCGCCCTGGCGGGCATAGACGTCCATCAGCTTGAGGCGCAGGGTGTCATTTGCCGGCTGCGCCGCCACGGCGGCTTCCAGCAGGTCGGCCGCGTGATTCAGGCGGCCACGCGACAGGCTCAGATCGACTTCAGCCAGCAGTTCGGCATTCGGGTCCTGTACCGGCTCGGGCTCGGCAACCGAGGCCACAGGTGCGGGGGCAGCCGGTTTTTCTGCAGCCACGGCAGCGGCAGCAGAAGCTGCTACCACGGCAGGCGACAGGGTAACGCTCGGCGCGGACACTTCCAGCTCATCGAAGCTGCTCGGTGGCAGGTCGAGGTCCGGGCTGCGCTCGCCCTCCTCGGCCAGTGCGCGGGCCATGCGCAGGTGTTTTTCCGCTTCTTGCTGGGCCTTGCGCTTGCGCGCCAGCAGCAACAGCAGAAGCAACAGCACGAGGAACGCGGAACCGGCGATCAGGCCCAGCACCATAGGGTTGGCCAGCATCTCGTCGATTGCCCCTGGCTGCGCAGGCGCGGCCTCGTCGGCCGAGGCTGCAGCCGGGGCCGTGTCGACAGCTGCCGGCGCCGGCGCGATCACAGACTCGGCCGGGGCCGCAGCTGCTGCAGGGGGCTGCGCAGGGGTCGGCTCACCCGGCAAGGCGCCCGCAGGCGGCGCTTCAGGTGCCGCGCCTTGGGCTTCCAGGCGCGCCAACTGGTCATTCTTCAGCTGAATCAGCTTCTGCAGCTTGTCCATCTGACTCTGCAGGTCGCTTACCCGGCTCTTCAGTTCGTCGTTGTCACGACGGCTGGTATCCAGGCTTTCCTGGGCCACCGCCAGCTTGTCGTTGATGGCCTTGACACTGTTACCGCCAGCCTGCTTGCCGGGGCTGACCAGGCGCAGGTTATCGCCCTGGGCGATACGCTCGGGCGCAGCATCGGCGGCACCGCGGCGGGTGGCATCCAGCTGTCGCGCACGCGGCCCCAGGCGCCGGCCTTCACGCCAGGCGGCATACTGCTCGGCCACTTCGCGGTTGGCTTCGCCCTGAGGAATGCTCTGGGCCTGCTGCTGGTCGGGCAGGCGCAGGACCTGGCCAACTTTCAGCTGGTTGATGTTGTTGCCGATGAAGGCATCCGGGTTGAGCGCCTGGATGGCGATCATGGTCTGCTGCACCGAGCCACCGCCCTGGGTATTGCGGGCGGCGATCTGCCACAGGGTGTCGCGGCGCTTGGTGGTGTAGCTGCCTGCGCTGCTGGTGGCCGGGTTGACATTAGCCGCTGCGGGCTGCTGGCCCTGGGCCTTGGCCTGGTCGAGCAGCACGCTGTAGTCACGCAGCAGCCGGCCCTGGGGCCACATCACCTGCACCAGGAACTTGACCACCGTGCCAGGCAACGGCTGGCTGGAGGTAACCCGCAGCACGCTCTTGCCGTTGGGGTTGATCACCGGGGTGAAGGTCAGGTCTTCGAGGTAGCCTGGCAACTCCACCCCGGCCTTGCTGAACTCTTCCGGTGGCGCCAGGCTCGGCGCCACTTCGGCTGCGGTGAGGTCGCGCACATCGAGCAGCTCGATCTCGGCGTCCAGAGGCTGGTTCTGTGCCGACTTCAATGTCAGCTCACCCAACCCCAGGGCATTCGCCATGCCAGACGTCAGCGCCGACGCTGCCGCCATGGCCAGAACCAGTTTGCGAATTCGAAGCATGACCTCTTCCCTTGTATGAATCGTCCCAAAAAACCTGCGTATGGCGCGGGACAAAAGTGCTCGCCAGTATCTTTTACGCCATGTGTTTAATCAACAATTGCGCCACCTGCACGGCGTTCAACGCAGCGCCCTTACGCACATTGTCGCTGGTCAACCAGAGGTTGAGCTGCTGGTTTTCGTCAATTCCATGGCGTACACGACCAACATAGACCACGTCTTGGCCAACTGCGTCACCGACCGGGGTCGGATAATCATCGTTTTCCACCAGCTCGACGCTTTCGGCCTGCTCCAGCGCCTGGTTGACCTGGCCCAGATCGACCGGACGGCGGCTCTGCACCGCCACACTGAAGCTATCGCCGAAAAACACCGGGACTTGAATGCAGCTCACGGAAATCTTCAGTTCCGGCAAGCCCAACAGCACGCGCAGTTCGCCAACCAGGCGGCGCTCCACGGCAGTATGGCCCTGCTCGTCGACGGCACCGACCTGGGCCAATACGTTGAAGGCCATCTGCCGATCGAAGAAACGTGGCTCCAGCGGGCGGGCATTGAGCAGCTCGGCAGTTTGCCGGGCCAGTTCGCTGACCGCTTCGCGGCCCTGCGCGGACACCGCCAGGGCTGCCATGACCTGCACCCGTTCGATGTCCAGCTGGCCCTTGAGCGGCGCCAGGGCAACCGCCACGGCAACGGCGGCGCAGCTGGGGCTGGTGATGCGCGCTGGCAGCTTCAGCGTGGCGAGGCTGTCGCCATTGGCTTCCGGCACCACCGCCAGGGCATCATCCAGGCCACCGGAAAGGTCGATGACCGTGCAGCCAGCCTGTTCGGCCTTGCTGGCAAAGCTGCGGCTGACGGCCGGGCTGGCGGCGAAGAAGGCCAGCTTGACCTGGGCGAAGTCGAAACTGTCGACCTCACGCACCTTGAGCTTCTTGCCGGCGAACATCACGCTGCTGCCCGCCGATTCCATGCTGGCCAGCAGGTGCAGGGTAGCAACCGGGAAGGCCAGCTCTTCGAGGATCTGCACGAGGGTTTCACCGACGCTGCCGGTGGCGCCGACGACGGCGATGTCCAGGGGAGTGGTCATGGTAGAGATCCTTTTGCTGAAACGGCGGGGGCGGCACTTTACTTGGATTGTAGAGTTTTGTCTGTGCTAGCTGTTTCGTCTTTTTGATTGAGTGATGGCAGTCAGCGTTCGTCGGGAGATTTCGCCGCTTGTGAGATCGGGCGCCGCCCGTACGGCGCCCTCGACGGACAGCCATAAAAAAACCCGCACTGTCGCCAGCGCGGGTTTTCGGTGTAACAGCAGCGATCAACGCTCCAGCAGGATCCGCAGCATGCGGCGCAGCGGTTCGGCGGCACCCCACAACAACTGGTCACCCACGGTGAACGCGCCCAGGTACTGGGACCCCATGTTCAGCTTGCGCAGGCGGCCAACCGGGATGTTCAAAGTACCGGTCACCTTGGTCGGGGTCAGCTCTTGCATGCTGATCTCGCGCTGGTTCGGCACCAGTTTCACCCACGGGTTGTGCTGGCTGATCATGCCTTCGATGTCGGCCAGTGGCACATCCTTGTTCAGCTTGATGGTCAGCGCCTGGCTGTGGCAACGCATGGCGCCGATGCGCACGCAGATACCGTCGACCGGGATCGGGCTCTTGAAGCGGCCGAGGATCTTGTTGGTCTCTGCCTGGGCCTTCCACTCTTCACGGCTCTGGCCGTTCGGCAGCTCCTTGTCGATCCACGGGATCAGGCTGCCAGCCAGCGGCACGCCGAAGTTCTCGGTCGGGAACGCTTCGCCACGCATGGTTTCGGCCACCTTGCGGTCGATGTCGAGGATGGCGCTGGCCGGGTTGGCCAGGTCATCGGCAACGGCCGCATGGGTTGCACCCATCTGCTTGATCAGCTCGCGCATGTTCTGTGCGCCAGCACCGGAGGCCGCCTGGTAGGTCATGGCGCTCATCCACTCGACCAGGCCGGCTTCGAACAGCCCGCCCAGGCCCATCAGCATCAGGCTGACGGTGCAGTTGCCGCCGATGTAGTTCTTGGTACCGGCGTCGAGTTGCTGGTCGATGACCTTGCGGTTGACCGGGTCGAGCACGATGACCGCGTCGTCCTGCATGCGCAGCGACGAAGCGGCATCGATCCAGTAACCCTGCCAGCCGGCTTCACGCAGCTTGGGGAATACCTCGTTGGTGTAGTCGCCACCCTGACAGGTCAGGATCACGTCGAGGGTCTTGAGTTCTTCAATCGAATAAGCGTCCTTGAGCGGAGCAATATCCTTGCCCACGTTCGGGCCCTGGCCACCCACGTTGGACGTGGTGAAGAACACTGGCTCGATAAGGTCGAAATCCTGCTCCTCCAGCATCCGCTGCATGAGCACGGAACCGACCATACCGCGCCAACCGATCAGACCTACACGTTTCATCGCAACTACACCTTTGCTAAAAGTGGGCCGCCACCTTGAGTTTTTGGTGGCGGGCCAGAGAGATTACAGATTCCGCAGCGCTGCGACTACTGCGTCGCCCATTTCCTGCGTGCCTACTTTGTCGCAGCCGGCCGACCAGATGTCGCCGGTACGCAGGCCCTGGTCCAGGACGATGCTGACTGCCTTCTCGATCGCCTCGGCTGCCGCCTGCTGGTTGAAGCTGTAACGCAGCATCATCGACACCGAGAGGATGGTCGCCAGCGGGTTGGCGATGCCCTGCCCGGCGATGTCCGGAGCCGAACCGTGGCAAGGCTCGTACATGCCCTTGTTGTTGGCGTCCAGGGATGCCGAGGGCAGCATGCCGATGGAACCGGTCAGCATGGAAGCCTCATCCGACAGGATGTCACCGAACATGTTGTCGGTCACTACCACGTCGAACTGTTTCGGTGCGCGGACCAGCTGCATGGCTGCGTTGTCGACGTACATGTGGCTCAGTTCGACGTCCGGGTAGTCCTTGGCCACGTCTTCGACCACTTCGCGCCACAACTGGCTGGAAGCGAGGACGTTGGCCTTGTCCACCGAGCACAGCTTCTTGCCGCGCACACGGGCCATGTCGAAGCCGACCCGGGCGATACGGCGCACTTCGCTTTCGCTGTACGGCAGGGTGTCGTAGGCCTGGCGCTCGCCGCCTTGCAGCTCGCGCTGGCCACGCGGGGCACCAAAGTAGATGCCACCGGTCAGCTCACGGACGATGAGGATATCCAGGCCCGCAACGATTTCCGGCTTCAGCGAGGAAGCGTCGGCCAGTTGCGGGTAGAGAATGGCCGGGCGCAGGTTGGCGAACAGGCCCAGTTGCGAACGGATTTTCAGCAGGCCGCGTTCCGGGCGGATGTCACGCTCGATCTTGTCCCATTTCGGGCCGCCGACGGCGCCCAGCAGCACGGCGTCGGCCTTGCGGGCACGCTCCAGGGTTTCATCGGCCAGCGGTACGCCGTGCTTGTCGATGGCGGCGCCGCCGATCACGTCGTGCTCGAGGCTGAAGCCGAGCTGGAACTTGTCATTGGCCAGCTCCAGCACCTTGACCGCCTCGGCCATGATTTCCGGACCAATGCCATCACCTGGGAGAATCAGAATCTGCTTGCTCATGCTTTCCTCTATCCATTCACGCGGTGCGGCCAAGCGGGCCCCACCGAAAAGTGCTTATCGCTCGGCCCACAGCACCAGCACATCGGTGCTGAACGAGCCATCGGCCTCGATCTGGTAATACTGCCGTACTTCTTCGCCCATGGCTTGCTGCAATTGGAGGATGGCAACACGCATCGGCTCCGGGGTGCGCATGCGCTCGACCCAGCTGCTGAACTCCAGGCGCAGCGGCTGGCGCGTGTGGCTGCGCACGTGCAGGCCGGCTTCACTGACCTGGCGCTGCCATTCGGCGGCGGAGTAGTCGCGCACGTGACTGGTGTCGCGCAGCACTTCCACGGTCTGCAGGTAGGTGTCGAGCAACGGGCTGCCCGGCGACATCACGTCGATGAACGCGGCCACGCCGCCCGGCTTGAGCACCCGGCGCACTTCGCGCAGGGCCACGCCGAGGTCGCTCCAGTGGTGCGCCGAATAGCGGCTGAAGACGAAATCGAACGAAGCGTCGGCGAACGGCAGGCGTTCGGCGGCACCGCATTCGGTAGTGATATTGCCCAGGCCGCGCTCGCTGGCGGCGCTGGCGACCACGTCGAGCATCGATTGCGAGAGGTCGTAGGCGACCACTTCGGCAACCAGGGGCGCAACGTGAAAACTGACATGACCGGCACCGCAACCCAGGTCCAGCACGCGGGCATTGCCCTGCCCCGCCAGTGCAGCCTGCAGCAGCGCGAATTCGCTGCCCTGGGCGTGCACGGCGCTGCTGAGGTAGGCGCTGGCCTGTTCGCCGAACTGGCGCTGGACCACATCGGTGTGGGTGGTGCTGGTCATGGGGTCAATCCTTTAGGTTGTTGCTGCCGGGGCCGGCCCCTTGGCGGGTCAAGCCCGCTGCCACAGGGGCCGGTATTGCTAACGACGAACGTCAGGCATCACGGAACAGCCAAGGCTGGCTGGCGCGGTGCTTGCCTTCGAACACCTTGATCGCGTCGCTGTCCTGCAGGGTCAGGCCGATGTCATCCAGGCCATTGAGCAGGCAGTGCTTGCGGAATGCGTCGATCTCGAAGTGCAGCACCTTGCCATCCGGGCGGGTCACCGCCTGCGCCTGCAGGTCGATGGTCAGCTGGTAGCCCGGGTTGGCTTCGACCTGCTTGAACAACTCATCGACTTCCTCGTCGCTGAGGATGATCGGCAGCAAGCCGTTCTTGAAGCTGTTGTTGAAGAATATGTCGGCGAAGCTCGGTGCGATCACGCTGCGGAAGCCGTATTCGTCCAGTGCCCACGGCGCGTGTTCACGGCTCGAACCACACCCGAAGTTCTCCCGCGCCAGCAGCACGCTGGCACCCTGGTAACGTGCGTGGTTGAGCACGAATTCCTGGTTCAGCGGGCGCTTGCTGTTGTCCTGGTATGGCTGGCCGACATCAAGGTAACGCCACTCGTCGAACAGGTTG
Source organism: Pseudomonas sp. TWI628 (assembly GCF_039673865.1). Classification (NCBI taxonomy): domain Bacteria; kingdom Pseudomonadati; phylum Pseudomonadota; class Gammaproteobacteria; order Pseudomonadales; family Pseudomonadaceae; genus Pseudomonas; species Pseudomonas sp. TWI628. The sequence goes on from NZ_JBDJMM010000010.1 coordinate 115,410, forward strand.
GGGCCGAAGCCGGTGCGCTTGATCGACTTGAGAAACTGCTTGGGGATGATCTGGTCGGTGTCGACGTTGGCACGATCCAACGGCGCGACGAGACCGGTGTGCTGGGTAAAGGCTTTCATGCTGCGCTCCCTTGGATCAACTCGCGGACGTCGATGAAGTGGCCGGTCACCGCGGCGGCGGCGGCCATGGCCGGGCTGACCAGGTGGGTACGGCCACCGGCGCCCTGACGGCCTTCGAAGTTGCGGTTGGAGGTGGACGCGCAGTGCTCGCCGCTTTCCAGGCGGTCCGGGTTCATCGCCAGACACATCGAGCAGCCGGGCTCACGCCATTCGAAGCCAGCTTCGAGGAAGATCTTGTCCAGGCCTTCACGCTCGGCCTGGGCCTTGACCAGGCCCGAGCCCGGCACGACCAGCGCCTGCTTGACCGTCGCGGCGACCTTGCGGCCCTTGGCGATCTCGGCAGCGGCGCGCAGGTCTTCGATGCGCGAGTTGGTGCACGAACCGATGAATACGCGGTCGAGCTTGATGTCGGTGATCGCCTGGTTGGCGGCGAGGCCCATGTACTTGAGGGCACGCTCGATCGAACCACGCTTGATCAGGTCTGGCTCGGCAGCCGGGTCCGGCACGCGCTGATCCACAGCTAACACCATCTCCGGCGAAGTGCCCCAGCTGACTTGCGGCTTGATTTGCGCAGCGTCGAGCTCGACCACGGTGTCGAACACGGCATCGTCGTCGGAAACCAGGTCTTTCCAGGCCTCGACGGCACGCTTCCAGTCCTCGCCCTTCGGCGCATACGGGCGGCCTTCGACGTAGGCAACGGTGGTGGCGTCGGTCGCAACCAGGCCAACACGGGCACCGGCTTCGATGGACATGTTGCAGATGGTCATGCGGCCTTCCATCGACAATTCGCGGATGGCGCTGCCGGCGAATTCCATGGCGTGGCCGTTACCACCGGCGGTGCCGATCTTGCCGATCACGGCAAGGACGATGTCCTTGGCGGTGACGCCGGCCGGCAACTGGCCTTCGACCCGCACCAGCATGTTCTTCATCTTCTTGGCGACCAGGCACTGGGTGGCGAGCACGTGCTCGACCTCGGACGTGCCGATGCCATGGGCCAAGGCACCGAAAGCGCCGTGGGTGGAGGTGTGCGAGTCGCCGCAGACCACGGTCATGCCAGGCAAGGTGGCACCCTGCTCCGGGCTGATGACGTGGACGATGCCCTGGCGTTCGTCGTTCATCTTGAATTCGACGATGCCATATTCGTCACAGTTCTCATCGAGGGTCTGCACCTGCAGGCGCGACACCTGGTCGACGATGGCTTCGATGCCGCCCTTGCGCTCTGGCGTGGTCGGCACGTTGTGGTCCGGGGTGGCGATGTTGGCATCGATGCGCCACGGCTTGCGGTTGGCCAGGCGCAGGCCTTCGAAGGCCTGGGGCGACGTCACTTCGTGAATGATATGGCGGTCGATGTAGATCAAGGACGAGCCGTCATCACGGCGCTTGACCTCATGGGCTTCCCAGAGTTTGTCGTAGAGCGTTTTGCCAGCCATCAGACTGTTCCTCATCAGCGTCTTTCTATGCCAAAGACCCCTTGGCTTGTACGGACGATGCTATGGGGTTAGATTGAATAACTCAAATTCATATTTTTTATGCTTTGGATAACCAAAAGGAATCCGAAATCGTGGACCTGGCCAACCTGAGCGCATTCATTGCCATTGCCGAGACCGGCAGCTTCTCCGGTGCTGGCGAACGCCTGTTCCTCACTCAGCCGGCGATCAGCAAACGCATCGCCGGCCTGGAACAGCAACTGGACGTACGCCTGTTCGACCGCCTGGGTCGCGAAGTGACCCTGACCGAAGCTGGCCGCGCCCTGTTGCCCCGCGCCTACCAGATCCTCAACGTTCTCGATGATACCCGACGGGCGCTGACCAATTTGACGGGGGAAGTGAGCGGTCGACTCACCCTGGCCACCAGCCACCACATCGGCTTGCATCGCCTGCCCCCGCTGCTACGGGCTTTTACCCGGCAGTACCCGGCTGTGGCGTTGGATATTCAGTTCATGGATTCGGAACAAGCCTACGATGAGATCCTCCATGGCCGCGCTGAAATTGCCGTCATTACCCTCGCCCCCGAGCCTCACCACCTGGTCAAGGCCGTTGCAGTCTGGGACGACGCCCTGGATTTCGTGGCGGCACCCGAGCACCCACTGGCCAGCAACCAGGCGGTCAGCCTGGCCGATGTCGCCCGCCACCCGGCGGTATTCCCCGGTGGCAACACGTTCACCCACCACATCGTCCAGCGCCTGTTCGAAAGCCAGGGCCTGACGCCGAACATCGCCATGAGCACCAACTACCTGGAGACCATCAAGATGATGGTGTCGATCGGCCTGGCGTGGAGCGTGCTGCCCCGGACTATGCTGGATGATCAGGTTGCACCCATCGCCTTGCCCGGCATACAGCTGTCGCGCCAGCTAGGCTACATTCTGCACACGGAGCGCACGCTATCGAACGCTGCAAGGGCCTTCATGGCCCTGCTCGACAGCCACGCAGGGTCCGCCTGACCGGTCGTCAGCTCGGCATTTCCAACTCAAGGACGCGTCACACGCCAAAGGTCTGGTACCAATGCCCAAATCAGCAAATCGCTTTCCGCGCCTGCCGCGCATCCCAGCGGCCGACCCGCAGGAATCGGAACAGGCCTGGCAGAACGCCCCGCAGCTGCTGGCCGCGCTCAATGGCGCACGCCTGGGCGCCTGGCTATGGGATATCGACACTGGCCGGATCAGCTGGTCACGGGGCACCCAGGCGCTGTTCGGCTTCGACCCGCAACGCCCGCTGCCCAATGACATCGATTACCTTGACCTGTTGCCGGAAGAAGACCGTGCCCGTACCCGCCAGCTGTTCCACGCGGTGGTCAATGGCGAGCCGGTGGAGCAAGCCATGCGCCATCGCATTCGTTGGCCGGATGGCACCTTGCACTGGCTGGAAATCAACGGCAGCCTGACCCATGACCGCCATGGCCGGAGGCAGATGATCGGGGTGATCCGCGAAATCACCCGCCAGCGTGAACGGGAAACCGCGCTGATCAACTCGGAAAAGCGCTTCGCCACGCTGTTCCACCTGAGCCCCAACGCCATTCTGCTGAGCCGCCGCCAGGACGGCATGATCATCGAGGTCAACCAGCACTTCGAGGACATGTTCGGCTGGCCCGGCGGCCAGGTGATCGGCAAGACCAGCATCGAGCTGGGCCTGTGGGTCAACCCCGAACAACGCCACCAGGTCATCGAGGCCACCCGCGCCAACCACGGCCCGGCGATCATGGAAGTGCAGTTCCGCGCCAGCACCGGCAAGCTCCACGACGGCATCCTGTGCACCCAGAGCATCGAGATGGAGGGCGTGACCTACCTGATCAGCACCTTCGTCGACACCACCGAGCGCAAACGTGCCGAACAGGCCCTCAAGGACAGCCAGGAACGCCTCGACCTGGCGCTGGACTCGGCGCAACTGGGCACCTGGGACTGGCACATCCCCAGCGGCATGCTCTACGGCTCGGCCCGCGCCGCACAACTGCACGGGCTTGACCCGGTGCCGTTCCATGAATCGTTCGATTCGTTCTTCGAAGGCGTGCCGGAACACGAACGCTCCAGCATGCGCCAGGCCTACCGCAGCCTGCGCGAAGGCCCGGCCGGCAACTACCAGATCACCTACCGCGTGCAGCTGGAAAACGGCACCTCGCGCTACATCGAAAGCCGTGCCCGCCTGTACCGCGACGATCAGGGCAACCCGTTGCGCATGGCTGGCACCTTGCTCGACATCACCGAGCAGGTGGAACGCGAACAGCGCCTGAGCGCCTCGGAAGAAAAATTCGCCAGCCTGTTCCAGGTCAGCCCCGACCCGATCTGCGTGACCCGCCAGGACACCGGCCAGTTCATCGAGATCAACCCGGCCTTCACCCAGACCTTCGGCTGGAGCGCCGAACAGGTGATCGGCCGCACCGCCGAAGAGATTGGCCTGTGGGCCGAATCGATCGAACGCGCCCGACGCATCGAACGGGTGATCCGCGAGCAGGCACTGAGCAACGTGGCGGTAGTGGTCAACCACCGCAATGGCTCGCCGCTGACCTGCGTCATCGCCAGCCGCCTGATCAGCGTCGATGACCAGCCGTGCAGCGTCACCACTCTGCGCGACATCACCCAGCAGCAACGTGCCGAGGCGGCACTCAAGGCCAGCGAAGAGAAGTTCGCCAAGGCCTTCCACTCCAGCCCCGACGCCATCACCATCACCGAACGCCGCAGTGGCCGCTACCTGGAGGTCAACGACGGCTTCTGCCGCCTGACCGGTTACAGCGCCGACGAAGTGATCGGCCGCAGCGTCTACGAAATCGGCATCTGGGCCGACGACAAGCAGCGCAGCGCCTTGCTCAGCGAGCTCAAGGAACGTGGCCGGGTGCACCACCGGGAAATGCTCGGGCGCAACAAGCGCGGCGACATCCTCACCGTGGAGGTGTCGGTGGAGCCGATCAGCCTCAATGAGGCCGACTGCTTGCTGCTGACCGCCCGTGATGTCAGCCAGCTGAAGAACGCCCAGGCGCAGATCCGTCACCTGGCCTACCACGACCCGCTGACCAACCTGCCCAACCGCGCCTTGCTGATGGACCGCCTGAGCCAGCAGATTGCCCTGTTGCGCCGCCACAACCTGCGTGGCGCGCTGCTGTTCCTCGACCTCGACCACTTCAAGCACATCAACGACTCGCTTGGGCACCCGGTGGGCGACACCGTGCTGAAGATCATCACTGCACGCCTGGAGGCCAGTGTGCGCCTGGAAGACACCGTGGCACGTCTGGGCGGCGATGAGTTCGTGGTGCTGCTCAGTGGCCTGGAAGGCAGCCGCGAAGCGGTGGAAGGCAAGGTCCGCGAGCTGGCCGACACCCTGCGCGAACTGCTCGCCGAACCGATGTCGCTGGACGGCCAGCGCCTGCAGGTGACACCCAGCATCGGCGTGGCGCTGATCCCCGACCATGGTGCGACGCCGGCCGACCTGCTCAAGCGCGCCGATATCGCCCTGTACCGGGCCAAGGATTCAGGGCGCAACACCACCCAACTGTTCCATACCACCATGCAGAAGGCCGCCAGCGAACGCCTGCGCATGGAAAGCGACCTGCGCCTGGCGCTGGCCCGCGGCGAACTGGCCTTGCATTTCCAGCCCCAGGTCGATGCCCGCGACAATCGCATCGTCGGTGCCGAAGTGCTGCTGCGCTGGCACCATCCGCAACTGGGCCAGCAACCCCCGGCGCAGTTTATCCAGGTGCTGGAAGAAAGCGGCCTGATACTGGAAGTTGGCAGCTGGATCCTCGACGAAGCCTGTGACGCCTGCGCGCGCATGCTGGAAGACCGCCTGATCAATGCCGATGACTTCAGCCTGTGCGTGAACATCAGCCCGCGGCAGTTCCGCCAGAACGACTTCGTCCAGCGGGTACTGCGCAGCCTGGACGACTACCGCCTGCCGCGAAAAATGCTGAAGCTGGAGATCACCGAGGGCATCGTCATCCAGAACCTGGAAGACACCATCAGCAAGATGCGTGAACTCAAGCGCTATGGCGTGAGCTTTGCCATGGATGACTTCGGCACCGGCTATTCCTCGCTGACTTATCTCAAGCGCCTGCCGGTGGACGCGCTGAAAATCGACCAGACGTTCGTCCGCGACGCCCCGGACGACCCCAATGATGCCGAGATTGTCCGCGCCATCGTGGCCATGGCCCGCAGCCTTGACCTGGCAGTGATTGCCGAGGGGGTGGAGCTGACCGAGCAACTGGCGTTTCTCGAACGCCTGGGCTGCCACCTGTATCAGGGTTACCTGCACAGCCGACCACTACCACTGCCGGAGTTCAGGCAGATGTTGCTGGAAGCACCGGCGGATTACTGAAAACGCAAAAAGGGCACCCGAAGGTGCCCTTTCTGTCTTCTTACCGAACTCAGTTCAGTGCCGGCTTGTCGCCATTGATCGGGATACGCTTGGCCTTGGCCTCTTCAGGCACGATGCGCAGCAGGTCGATGCTGAGCAGGCCGTTGGCCAGGCCCGCCGATTTCACCTCGATGTGGTCAGCCAGGCGGAACGACAGCTTGAAGGCACGCTGGGCAATGCCCTGGTGCAGGTAGGTCACTTCAGCAGCGTCGTTTTCGCGCTTGCCGCCGATCACCGTCAGGACACCCTTTTCGACTTGCAGGTCGAGGTCCTGTTCCTGGAAACCGGCTGCGGCAACCACGATGCGATAGTGGTCATCGCCATGTTTTTCCACGTTGTAGGGTGGGTAGCTGCTACCCGCCTCATTGCGTGCCGCAGACTCGAACAGGTCGTTGAAACGGTCGAAGCCAACGGAATGGCGGAACAGTGGAGCGAGAGAGAAAGCGCTAGTCATGGTCATAAACTCCTGAAATTCAGCAAGTAAGTCATTGCGCGACCCGACTTCGGCATCGCGTACTGAAGAAATATGGCCAGCAAAAAAGCTTTCAAGGGGACAGTAAAAAAAATTTGAATTCAGCGTTTGAGCCGATGGCCCCTTTGCGGCGGTTCGACGCGAAGAGGCCAGTTCAGGCTACACAGGCCTCAAAGGTGGTTGCATCAACCCCAAGCAACCGGCTGATCCGCGCGCAATCGTCCTCGCGCCGCAACTCGGCAAACAGCACCACCGCCTCGGGATAACCACGGGTCAGCATCGCCAGCCACTGCTTCATCCGCCCCGGCGCATAGCGCGGCGACAGCTTGGCCTGGGCCTGGCGCCAGAACTCGCGCAGCAACGGCAGCAGCTCAGCCCAGCTCATCGGCTGGTATTCATGCCCGTCACGCGCTGCGGCGATCTGCAGGGCCAGGTCCGGGCGCGACACCAGCCCTCGCCCCAGCATGATGTCTTGCGCACCGCTGACCTCGCGGCAACGCCGCCAGTCGTCGACGGTCCAGATTTCACCGTTGGCAAACACCGGCACCCGGACCACATCCTGTACCCGCGCCACCCACTCCCAGTGGGCGGGCGGCTTGTAGCCTTCGACCTTGGTCCGCGCATGCACCACCAGGTGCGCCGAGCCGCCCTCGACCAAGGCCGTGGCGCAATCCAGCGCCCCATCCGGGCTGTCGAAGCCCAGGCGCATCTTGGAAGTGACCGGGATATGCGCGGGCACCGCGCGGCGCACTTCACGGACGATGGCATGCAACAGCTCCGGCTCCTTGAGCAGCACCGCGCCGCCACGCGACTTGTTCACGGTCTTGGCCGGGCAGCCGAAGTTCAGGTCGATGACCGGCGCGCCCAACTCGCATGCCAGCGCGGCGTTTTCCGCCAGGCATACAGGGTCCGAACCCAGCAACTGCACGCGCATCGGCACACCAGCGGCGGTGCGCGCGCCCTGGCGCAGCTCTGGGGCGAGCTTGTCGAATGAAGACGCCGGCAGCAGGCGGTCGCACACGCGGATGAACTCGGTGACGCACCAATCGATGCCACCCACTCGGGTCAGGACGTCGCGCAGGATGTTGTCGACCAGCCCCTCCATGGGGGCCAGGGCAATTTGCATGTCTGGGTCTCGGCGAAAAAGGCGGCAGTCTAGCAAAAAATGCCGTTACTTCAGCTGCCGATCAGCGCCGGCCCGTAACCGTCGAGAAACTCGGCCGGCATGCGCTTGGGCTTGCCGCTGGACAGCTCAATGCAGGCGAAGGTGGTCTGCGCACGCAGCAAGGTCACGCCGTCGCGCGGGCGCTTGAGCTGGAAGCGCCGGGTCATGCGCAGGCGCTGGTCCCAGTCGATGATCCAGGTGGCCAGTTGCAGCTCATCGTCCTCGTAGCCCGCGGCCAGGTAGTCGATCTCGTGGCGTACCACCGCCATGGCCCGGTCCAGGCGCCGATATTCGGCCAGGTCCAGGCCCAGGCGCTGGGAGTGGCGCCAGGCGCAGCGCTCCAGCCAGGTGACGTAGACCGCGTTGTTGGCGTGACCGAGGCCGTCGATGTCCTCGCTACCGACGCGCAGGTCGATGATGAATGGCGTTGCCAGGTCCCAGCTCATGCCCGCTCCCAATATCAGTGAACGGGCCGAGTGTAACGGATGTTCAGGCACTCTGCCGCGAAGGTTCACGGGCCAGCAGCTCCAACACCGCATCGCTCAGACGCGGGTCAGCCAGCACACGTTGGTGCCCGCCCTCCTCCAGCAGCATGAGCCGGCTATCGAACCAGGCCTTGTGAATGACCTGCGCTTCACCGGCAGGCACCAGTGCGTCATCCACCGCATGCACCACCAGCCCCGGCAGCTCCAGCTGGTAGCCATTGACGTCGAGACGGGCGATCTGCATGCCGACATCCTGCTCGACCTGGCGAATGAACGCCGCCCTGGCCCGCGCCGGCAAACCCAGGCGATGGGCAAAACCACGCAGCACACCGAGCAGCTGCGCTGGCGCCGCAATGCTCACTGCAGCCTCGGCACGCAGCCCCATCTGCAGGGCCAGCAACACACTGGCACCGCCCATGGAGTGACCAATCACGGCACGCAGCGGCGGCAATTCGGCAGCCGCTTCCAGCAGCGCCCGGGCAAACAGCACCACGTGCGCCTGCTGGCCGGGCGAACGGCCATGGGCCGGCCCTTCCAGCGACACCACGGTGTGCCCGGCCTGCACCAGGGTTTCGATCAATGCCGCAAACTGGGTTGGGCGCCCTTCCCAGCCATGCATCAGCAACACCGTCGGCCCCTTGCCCCAGCGCAAGGCCGACAGGCCGAAGCGCAAGGTGATGCGCTCGGCGCTGGCCAGCAGCGGCAGCTCCCATTGCCGGGGCGGCAGGTTGCGCGGGGTCATGAAGGCACGGCGCATCTTGCTGGCGACGTGCTCAGGGGCCAGTCGACCCAGGGTGCCATTTACGCCACGAATCCAGCTCAGGGTAGTCATCGCCTTGCTCCAGGATCAGGGGTATCAGAGAACTGCCGACTTGGCGGCACGTAGAATGCGGTCGGACAGCTCAACCGGGCCCAAGGCCCGCGCCAGGGCCAAGCCACCGATCATCAGGGCCAGGTCAGCCAAGGCCTTGTCGGCGTCTTCCGGGCGGTCGACCATGGCCGCGGTCATCAGCTCGATATGCTCGGCCAGCACCTCGCGGAACGCTTCTGGCAGGCGTTGCATCTCACCGAGCGAGTTAGGTAGCGGACAGGCATGCACTTCGGCGTCACGGTGCTTGCGCGACAGATAGAAGGCACTCACCAGGGCGCGGCGCCCTTCCCCATCCAGGTTCGGGTCGACCTGGGCGAGCAAGGCACGGCGCTCGTTCAGCAACTGGCGGAAGGCCTCGAGCATGAGCTCGTCCTTGCTCTCGAAGTGCGCGTAGAACCCGCCAACGGTCAGCCCTGCCGCGCCCATCACCTGGCTGACACTCGGCTCGGCCGGGCCATGCTGGATCAACGCGCTGCGCGCAGCTTCCAGAATACGTTCGCGGGTCTTGCTCTTCTTGTCGCTCATTGGCCGGCTCGCCGCTCAAAATATGATGATCGAAATATTATTCTCATCATATTTTTTGGCAAGCAAAATCTGCCGCCATTTGTCGGCGCCGGAATATTTTGGGGAGGAAAAAACAAAAGGCCCATTCAATAAGCGAATGAGCCTTTAAAGTCCCGCAAAACGCGGGTAAAAATGGCGTCCCCTAGGGGACTCGAACCCCTGTTACCGCCGTGAAAGGGCGGTGTCCTAGGCCACTAGACGAAGGGGACGTAACCTTCGCGAAGATTCGATGAATCGAACCCTGGCAGAATTGGTGGAGCTAAGCGGGATCGAACCGCTGACCTCCTGCATGCCATGCAGGCGCTCTCCCAGCTGAGCTATAGCCCCGAAACAAAGGCTCATTCAATATGCGAACGAGCCTTTTAAGCCCCGCAAAACGCGGGTAAAAGTGGCGTCCCCTAGGGGACTCGAACCCCTGTTACCGCCGTGAAAGGGCGGTGTCCTAGGCCACTAGACGAAGGGGACGTAACCTTCGTGCCGATCCGCTTTCGCGAACCGCGGCAAATTGGTGGAGCTAAGCGGGATCGAACCGCTGACCTCCTGCATGCCATGCAGGCGCTCTCCCAGCTGAGCTATAGCCCCGGATTTCTAGCCTCTCGGCCCAGCGACATCCTGAAACATCGCTTGTGCAAAACTGGCGTCCCCTAGGGGACTCGAACCCCTGTTACCGCCGTGAAAGGGCGGTGTCCTAGGCCACTAGACGAAGGGGACGAACCTTCTTACCTTCAAGACCCGGTTGCTGGACCCGGTCTTGCTTGACAGCCTTGGCTATCAAACGGAATTTGGTGGAGCTAAGCGGGATCGAACCGCTGACCTCCTGCATGCCATGCAGGCGCTCTCCCAGCTGAGCTATAGCCCCACAATGTCGCTCTGAACAGAAGCGCTGGCTGGGTGCCTGGCGTTTCGTTTTCGTTCATCGCTGTGGACGGGGCGCATATTAAGATCGGATTGCAGGGCTGTCAAACTAATTTTTGAAAATATTCAAAATTTTTTTCACAGATAACAATCACTTACCGCCCTGCCCCGCTGCCTGGGGGTATTCGCTCCCGCAGGAGCAGGCGAGCCTGCTCCTGCAAGTGCCATGGGCAAGCCTCAGGCGATGGTCGCCAGCAGCTTTTCCCATTCCTTGTTTTCTTTCTTCGACACACCACCGAGCAGGTCCAGGGCCTGGCGCAGACGGTAGCGAGTCAGGTCAGGGCCAAGGATTTCCATGGCATCGAGCACCGACACCGAGCTAGCCTGGCCGGTAATGGCGGCGAACATCAGCGGCATGGCGTCACGCAGCTTCAGTTCCAGCGCTTCGACCACGGCCTGGATGCAGCCGGTGATGCGCTCTTTCTCCCACTGGCGCAGGCTTTCCAGTTTCCACAGGATCAGCTGCATCACCTGGCGCACCTGGTCGGCGGACAGCTTCTTGCTTTCGAACAGCTTGGCATCGAGCTTGAGCGCGCCTTCGAAGAAGAAACCACCCAGCGGGGCGACCTGGCTGAAAGTCTCGACCCGGCCCTGCACATGCGGGGCGATCTTCATCATGTAGTCGCTGTTGAACGCCCACTTCTGTACGCGCGCCGCGAATTCTTCCACCGGCAACTCACGCAGCCACTGGCCGTTGAGCCAGGACAGCTTCTCGATGTCGAAGATCGGGCCACCCAGGGAAATGCGCGACAGGTCGAAGTGCTCGACCATCTCGGCCAGGGAGAACTTCTCGCGCTCGTCCGGCATCGACCAACCCATGCGGCCCAGGTAGTTGAGCATGGCCTCGGGCATGAAGCCCATGCGCTCGTAGAAGGTCACCGACGTCGGGTTCTTGCGCTTGGACAGCTTGGACTTGTCCGGGTTACGCAGCAGCGGCATGTAGCACAGCTTCGGCTGCTCCCAACCGAAGTACTCGTACAGCTTGATCAGCTTCGGCGCCGACGGCAGCCACTCTTCGCCACGCAGGACGTGAGTGATGCCCATCAGGTGGTCATCGACCACGTTGGCCAGGAAGTAGGTCGGCAGGCCGTCGTTCTTCATCAGCACCTGCATGTCCATGCGGTCCCATGGAATTTCGACATCGCCACGGAGCATGTCCGGCACCACGCAGATGCCTTCGCTCGGCACCTTCATGCGGATCACGTGCGGCTCGCCAGCGGCCAGGCGGCGCTGCACTTCTTCGGCGCTCAACAGCAGGGCACGGCCGTCGTAGCGCGGGGTTTCACCACGGGCCATCTGCTCGGCGCGCATCTGCTCCAGCTCTTCGGCGGTGCAGAAGCAGTAGAAGGCATGGCCGGCATCGACCAGCTCCTTGGCGTACTTGGCGTAAATCTCGCCACGCTCGCTCTGCCGGTACGGGCCGTGCGGGCCGCCGACATCCGGGCCTTCGTTCCATTCGATGCCGAGCCAGCGCAAGGCGTCGAAGATCTGCTGTTCCGACTCGCGCGTGGAGCGCAACTGGTCGGTGTCTTCGATACGCAGGATGAACTCACCGCCGTGCTGCTTGGCAAAGCAGTAGTTGAACAGGGCGATGTAGGCGGTGCCGACATGGGGGTCGCCAGTGGGCGATGGCGCGATACGCGTGCGAACGGTGGTCATGAGAGTCTCGAACGAAAGATGAAACAAAGGCGGGATGTTAGCAGGGAGCAGGCACCGGGCTCCAGCAATGGCGCGAACGACACTTGTCGGCTGGCCATCTGCCGCTGTTAAATTTAATTACATTTCTGGAACGATAGTCCTCATGCCTGCCCAACTCAAACGCCGCCTGGCGATCTTCTTCACCCTGGTGGCCCTCATCGCCCTCGCCTTCCTGGCCGAGTGGTATTTCAAAGGCCGTTTCTACGAGAGCACCGACAACGCCTACGTGCAGGGCGAAATCACCCGTATCTCCAGCCAGCTCGGCGCACGCATCGACGAGGTCCGGGTCGACGACAACCAGCACGTCAACAAAGGCGACCTGCTGGTGCGCCTGGAGGCCGCCGACTTCGAGCTGGCCATTGAGCGCGCCCGCGCCGCCCTGGCCACCCGCGAAGCCGAATATGCCCAGGCGCAAAGCCGGCTGACCCAACAAGGCAGCCTGATCGCCGCCGGTCAGGCACAGGTGGCCGCCAACCAGGCCACCTTCGACCGCTCGCGCCTGGACCTGAACCGCGCCGAAAAACTGCGCAAGCCCGGCTTCATCTCTGAAGAAAGGGTGACCACCCTGTCGGCAGACAGCCACGTGGCCGGCTCCCAGGTCGACAAGGCCCGCGCCGACCTGCAAAGCCAACGCCAGCAGATCAACGCCTTGACCGCTGACCTCAAGCGCCTCGACGCGCAGATTGCCAATGCCCGCGCCGACCTGGCCCAGGCCGAACTGAACCTGAGCCGCTGCGAGATCCGCGCGCCGCTCAGCGGCACCATCGGCCAGCGCAATGCCCGCAATGGCCAAGTGGTACAGGCCGGCGCCTACCTGTTGTCGATCGTGCCCGATGAACACATCTGGGTGCAGGCCAACTTCAAGGAAACCCAGATCGGCAAGATGCAGCCCGGCCAGCGCGCCGAACTGCTGTTCGACAGCTACCCCGACACCCCGATCGAAGGCCGCGTCGACAGCCTGTTCGCTGCGTCCGGCGCGCAGTTCAGCCTGTTGCCGCCAGACAACGCCACCGGCAACTTCACCAAGGTGGTGCAGCGCATTCCGGTGAAGCTGACGTTCGCCGCCGACAACCCGCTGCATGGGCGTATTCGCCCCGGCATGTCGGTCACCGCCACCGTCGACCTGCGCCGCGAAGACGAAGGCCACGATGGCCGGTGATCAACTGCTCCGCCCGACTGCGGAGCCGACCCGGCGCGACTGGATCGCGGTCATGAGCGTGATGCTGGGTGCCTTCATGGCGGTGCTGGACATCCAGATCACCAACTCCTCGCTCAAGGATATCCAGGGCGCGCTGTCAGCGACCCTGGAGGAAGGCTCGTGGATTTCCACCTCGTACCTGGTGGCGGAGATCATCATGATTCCGCTGACCGCTTGGCTGGTGCAGTTGCTGTCGGCGCGGCGCCTGGCGGTGTGGGTGTCTGCCGGCTTCCTGCTGTCCTCGCTGCTGTGCTCGATGGCCTGGAACCTCGAGAGCATGATCCTGTTCCGGGCCCTGCAGGGCTTCACTGGCGGCGCGCTGATCCCGCTGGCGTTCACCCTGACCCTGATCAAGTTGCCCGAGCACCACCGTGCCAAAGGCATGGCCATGTTCGCCATGACCGCCACCTTCGCCCCGTCGATCGGGCCGACCCTTGGCGGCTGGCTGACCGAGAACTGGGGCTGGGAGTACATCTTCTACATCAACATCCCGCCCGGGCTGGTGATGATCGCCGGCCTGCTCTACGGGCTGGAGAAGAAGGAAGCGCACTGGGAACTGCTGAAAAGCACCGATTATGCCGGCATCGTCACCCTCGGCGTGGGGCTGGGCTGCCTGCAGGTTTTCCTTGAAGAGGGCCACCGCAAGGACTGGCTGGAGTCCAACCTGATCGTCAGCCTGGCAGCTGTTGCCCTGATCAGCTTGATCACCTTCGTCATCCTGCAGCTTTCCAAGCCACACCCCTTGATCAACCTGCGCATCCTCGGCAACCGCAACTTCGGCCTGTCGAGCATTGCCAGCCTGGGCATGGGCGTGGGGCTTTATGGGTCGATCTACCTGCTGCCGCTGTACCTGGCACAGATCCAGGGCTACAACGCCCTGCAGATCGGCGAAGTGATCATGTGGATGGGCATCCCGCAGCTGTTTCTGATTCCGCTGGTGCCGCAGCTGATGAAGGTGGTGTCGCCCAAGTTGCTGTGCGCCCTCGGCTTCTGCCTGTTCGGTGTCGCCAGCTTTGGTTCGGGGGTGCTGAACCCGGACTTTGCCGGGCCGCAGTTCAACCACATCCAGATCATCCGCGCCCTCGGCCAGCCAATGATCATGGTGACCATTTCGCTGATCGCCACAGCGTACATCCAGCCTCAGGATGCCGGGTCGGCTTCAAGCCTGTTCAACATCCTGCGCAACCTCGGCGGTGCGATCGGCATTGCCTTGCTGGCGACCTTGCTGGATGCGCGGACCAAGGTGTACTTCGATTACCTGAGGGAGTCGGTGGTGCCGAGCAACCCGCAGGTGGCCGAACGGCTGGCACAGTTGGCGGAACGGCTGGGCAACGACAATGCGGCGCTGGGCAAACTGAGCGAGATTGCCCACCAGCAGGCGCTGATCATGGCCTACAACGATGCCTTCCACTTTGTCGGGATCGGGCTGGCGGTAAGCATGGTTGCGGTGTTGTTGACCCGCAAGCTGCCGGAAGGGTTGAAGGCTGGGGAAGCTCATTAGTCTGTACCGGCCTCTTCGCGGCGGTGCGGCAAAGAGGCCGGTACAGCCAACGGGTAATCAGCTGGTGATCAGGCGCTCGCGCAGCTGGGTAATCTCGTCACGCAGTTGCGCGGCGGCTTCGAATTCCAGGTCGCGGGCAAACTGCATCATCTTCTCTTCCAGCTGCTTGATGCGCTTGGTGATCTCGCCCGGCGTGCGCAGCTCGGCCTCGTAACGGGCGCTCTCCTCGGCTGCCTTGGCCATGCCCTTGCGCTTCTTGCTGCGCGCGCCGGGCACGGTGGCGCCTTCCATGATATCGGTGATGTCCTTGACCACGCCCTTGGGCACGATGCCATTGGCCTGGTTGAAAGCGATCTGCTTCTCGCGGCGCCGCTCCGTCTCGTCGATGGCACGCTGCATGGAGCCGGTGATGTTGTCGGCATACAGGATCGCCCGGCCATTGAGGTTCCGCGCGGCGCGGCCGATGGTCTGGATCAGCGAGCGCTCGGAACGCAGGAAGCCCTCTTTGTCGGCATCGAGAATCGCCACCAGCGATACCTCGGGCATGTCCAGGCCTTCGCGCAGCAGGTTGATGCCCACCAGCACATCAAAGGTGCCCAGGCGCAGGTCGCGGATGATCTCCACGCGCTCCACGGTGTCGATGTCCGAATGCAGGTAACGGACTCGCACATCGTGGTCGGCCAGGTAGTCACTGAGGTCCTCGGCCATGCGCTTGGTCAGCGTGGTGGCGAGCACCCGTTCGCCTGCCGCGACACGTTTGCGAATCTCCGACAACAAGTCATCCACCTGAGTCAACGCCGGGCGAATCTCGACCTGAGGGTCGACCAGGCCGGTCGGGCGTACCACCTGCTCCACCACCCGGCCAGCATGCTCGGCTTCGTAGGGGCCTGGGGTGGCGGAGACGAAAATGGTCTGCGGGCTGACATCCTCCCACTCGTCGAAGCGCATCGGCCGGTTGTCCAGCGCCGACGGCAGGCGGAAGCCGTATTCGACCAGGGTTTCCTTGCGCGAGCGGTCGCCCTTGTACATGGCGCCGACCTGCGGAACGCTGACGTGGGACTCGTCGATCACCAGCAGGGCATCAGGCGGCAGGTAGTCGTAGAGTGTGGGCGGCGGCGCACCGGCCGGGCGCCCGGACAGGTAGCGCGAGTAGTTCTCGATGCCGTTGCAGTAACCCAGCTCGAGGATCATCTCCAGGTCGAAACGGGTGCGCTGCTCCAGGCGCTGGGCTTCGACCAGCTTGTTGGCCTTGTGCAGGTACTCGAGCCGGTCCTTCAGTTCTACCTTGATGCCCTCCACCGCCTCCAGCAGGGTTTCCCGCGGGGTCACGTAGTGGCTCTTGGGGTAGAAGGTAAAGCGTGGCAGCTTGCGGAAGACCTCGCCGGTCAGCGGGTCGAAGGCGGCGATATTCTCGACCTCGTCGTCGAACAGCTCGATGCGGATGGCCTCAAGGTCGGATTCGGCCGGGAAGATGTCGATCACGTCCCCACGCACACGGAACGTGGCACGGGCGAAATCCATCTCGTTGCGGGTGTATTGCAGGTCGGCCAGCCGGCGCAACAAGGCGCGCTGGTCGAGTTTGTCGCCGCGGTCTACGTGCAGGACCATCTTCAGGTAGGTCTCGGGGCTGCCCAGGCCGTAGATGCACGACACCGTGGTGACGATGATCGCATCGCGCCGTTCCAGCAGCGCCTTGGTCGCCGACAGGCGCATCTGTTCGATGTGGTCGTTGATCGAGGCATCCTTCTCGATGAAGGTGTCCGACGACGGCACGTAGGCCTCTGGCTGGTAGTAGTCGTAGTAGGAGACGAAGTACTCGACTGCGTTGTTCGGGAAGAATGCCTTGAACTCGCCATACAGTTGCGCCGCCAGGGTCTTGTTCGGCGCCAGCACCAGGGTTGGCCGCTGCACCTGCTGGATGACGTTGGCGATGCTGAAGGTCTTGCCCGAACCGGTCACCCCGAGCAGGGTCTGGTGCGACAGGCCCGCGTCGATACCCTCGACCATCTGGCGGATGGCCTCGGGCTGGTCGCCGGCCGGCTGGAAACGGGTGACGAGCTGGAACTCGGACATGACGGACCTCGCGGTAACGCAGCAACTGTAAATTTAGCCAGTAGTCTATACCCAAATGCGCCCGCCGGGGGCCGGAATCAAGGCCAGGCTGTGAGCGCGCATTACGGTGGACCGGGCATTTCGACCAATGGTCAAAAAATATTTGCGCAAATCGCCGGAAAACCTGTGCCAAGCTGTCGCAGTGACCGGTCGGTATCACTATACTGACTCCCCGTTTGTGCACCGCTTCAGTGCATTCGGCTGGAGCGTGTACGCCCTATCACTCTCCAATCAGAGCCGAAGTAACAATGAGCCTGTTTTCCGCTGTCGAGCTGGCACCCCGCGACCCTATCCTGGGCCTCAACGAAGCATTCAACGCCGACCCACGTACCGACAAGGTCAACCTGGGCGTAGGCGTCTACTGCAATGAGGAAGGCCGCATTCCGCTGCTGCGCGCCGTGATCGAAGCCGAGACCCAGCGTGCTGCCCAGCACGCCTCGCGCGGCTACCTGCCGATCGATGGTATCGCCACCTACGACCAGGCCGTGCAGAAACTGCTGTTCGGGGCCGAATCGCCACTGCTGGCCGCTGGCCGCGTGGTCACCGTGCAGGCCGTGGGCGGCACTGGCGCTCTGAAAATCGGCGCCGACTTCCTCAAGCGCATTTCGCCGAATGCCGTGGTGGCCATCAGCGACCCGAGCTGGGAAAACCATCGTGCGCTGTTCGAAAGCGCGGGTTTCCCGGTACAGAACTACCGTTACTACGACGCCCCGAGCAACGACGTCAACCGCGCCGGCATGCTCGAGGACCTCAACGCCCTGCCGTCCGGCTCGATCGTCGTGCTGCACGCCTGCTGCCACAACCCGACCGGCGTCGACCTGACCCTGGACGACTGGAAAAACGTTCTGGAAGTGGTCAAGGCCAAGGGCCACGTGCCATTCCTCGACATGGCCTACCAGGGCTTCGGTGACGGCATCGCCGAAGACGCCTTCGCCGTGCGCCTGTTCGCCGAGTCGGGCCTGGAGTTCTTCGTCTCCAGCTCGTTCTCCAAGTCGTTCTCGCTGTACGGCGAGCGCGTTGGCGCACTGTCGATCGTCACCGCCTCGAAAGACGAAAGCACCCGCGTGCTGTCGCAGGTCAAGCGCGTGATCCGCACCACCTACTCCAACCCGCCGACCCACGGCGCAACCATCGTCGCCACCGTGCTGAACAGTGCCGAACTGCGCCAGATGTGGGAAGCCGAGCTGGGCGAGATGCGCGAGCGCATCCATGGCATGCGCAAGCAGATGGTATCGCTGCTGGCCGAATACGGCGCCAACCGCGATTTCAGCTTCGTCGGCCGCCAGGTGGGCATGTTCTCCTACTCGGGCCTGACCGTTGAGCAGGTTGCTCGCCTGAAGAACGACTTTGGCATCTACGCCCTGGACACCGGTCGTATCGCTGTCGCCGCGCTGAACCAGAGCAACATTCACGTGGTTACCAAAGCCATCGTTGAAGTGCTGTAACTGATTGATTTGCCAGGAGGTCGCTTGACTTCCTCCTGGCAATCGGTAAGATACGCGCAGATTCCGCGATAGCTCAGTCGGTAGAGCAAATGACTGTTAATCATTGGGTCCCTGGTTCGAGTCCAGGTCGCGGAGCCAAACACTGAGAAAGCCCCCGAATGCGCAAGCATCGGGGGCTTTTTCGTTGTCTGGCGACGAAAAGCCCTCGCCAGCCCCGACATCAGTTTCCAACCGGCTCGGTCACTGGCTTGCCATCATCCACCAAACTCCATACCAGCAACTTGGCAGGCCGGGTCTTGCTGGCGTTGCGCGACACCCTGTGTACGGTGCCAGGCGCTTCGTACCAGTATTCGCCGGCCTTGTAGGTCTTCTCCGGCTCATCATTGAGCTTTGACACCACTGCGCCTTCCAGCACATAAGCCATGACCGCCCCCGGATGCTGGTGGGCAGGCGAGGCCTGCCCGGGGGCATAGCTGACCGTGAGCATGACAGCGCTCTTGCCCGGGGCATTCGAGGGTTGTTGTTGCTGCAGGACTGTTACCTGGTCAGCAGCGTCGCCGTGGGCCCAGGCTGCGGACTGACCACCGAACAGGCCAGCGGCAATGAGCAAGGCAAAAGAAAATTTGGCAGATTTCACGGCGGTTCTCCTGATTGGCAAGTGCCTGCAGGTTAGGCCCAGTGGCACAGGGCGCAAACGGCCAATCAGGAGAAAAAGCAGGGGGCCAGTCGGGAGCGCGCTCAGCAATTGCGCCCGATCGGGTAAAACACACCATGGCTCCATACCCCGAGCCATTCCGCGCCATCAATCACCCGCACCACTGCCAGGTCGACCAATTGGTAGAACACATTGCGATGGATCAACGCCTCGAGATTGCTGCGCATCAGCACATAAGGCGACGGCTCCTGAGTATCGGGATCGATCTCGACCCGCAAAGGGTTCTGCGGCCCCGCTTCGGCCTGATCCTCGACATTGCTGGTAAAGCGCAGCACCTGCGCCTCACCACTGCCCAGCACCTCCAGCGTCACGGCCACGAATGGCGCATCATCGACGCGGATGCCGACCTTCTCCACCGGGGTGATCAGAAAATAGTCATCACCATCGCGGCGAATGATCGTGGAGAACAGGCGAACCATCGGTTTACGCCCGATGGGTGTACCCATGTAGTACCAGGTACCATCGCGGGCAATACGCATGTCGATATCGCCGCAGAAATCCGGGTTCCACAGATGCACCGGCGGCAGCCCCTTGTGCGTGGGGATCTGCGCCAATAGATCGTTGGCCTTGCCGGCATCCGTCATCACCCTGCCCTCACTCGCTCATGCCCAGAAGGCTACGAGCGTACTCGCGCATCGGTGCGCCAAGCAAATCCTGCGGCGACTGGTCGTGGAACGTCAACAAACCGCCACGGCTCTTGATCCGTGCGGTGTCGATCAGGTAACGCGTGTTGGTCTCGATCAGCATCATCTGCACGACACCGGTGTCCCAACCCACGCGGTCGACGGCCTGCTCGTCATACCATTCGTCGCCATTACCGATACGGTCATCCGTGCGGGCGAAGCGGGTATACAGGACATAGTCGGCGCCCACCGAGCGGGCCTGGGCGATCGCTTCTTCAAGCCCCAGCGGCCCTTGGGCGCGACGCACCAGCGGGAAATACTCGACGAAGCTCTTGAACGCCTCTTCGGCCACCGCGTTCTGCTTCGGCACCGGGCCCTTGCCTGGCGGCATGAATGCGCCTTGGCCGATGAAGATGAACGAATCAGGCTGCAGGCGAATCGACAGGGTACGACGGGTATCGCTGTGGTCCAGCAAGCCGGCATCGCTCATGTGGTAACGGACGCCCTCGCCCATATCGCTGACATTCATGCAACCGCCCAACGCCATCAGCGTCAGCAGCAAAACCAGGCTACGCATCTTTCCTCCAGTGGCCGGTGACGAAAAACCGGCGAATAGCCGGCGGATGCAGCTTTTGCGCCAGCTTCAGCCGCCAATCACCTTCATCACTGTTACCCCCCCGGAAAACGCCAGCTCCTGCTTGTCTGCCAAAGCTTTTACCAGCAGCCGCTGCAAGCCTGGCAGGGCCTGATGGCGGGGTTTTTCCAGCAGATCGCCGACAAAGTGACGATTGCCGGAAGACAGGCAGCCGTGCAGCCAGCCAGTAGAGGACAGACGCAGGCGCGAGCAAGTGCGGCAGAACGGCACGCTTTCATTGGCGATGACGCCGAAATGGCCACGCCCGGGAATCTGGTAGCGCAGCGCCGTGGCATCCAGCGGCGCGTCGACCTGCTGGTAGCCATACCGGCCGCCGATCACATCGAGCAATGCATCGAGCCCGACAAACTGCTGCAGGAACGCATTGTTGTCCCGGGCCAGGTGGCCCATGCGCATCAGCTCGATGAAACGCAGCTCGAAACCACGCGCCATGCAGTAGTCGAGCATCGGCAGCACCTGATCGAGGTTCTGCCCACGCATCGGCACCATGTTGACCTTGATCCGCATGCCCATGGCACTGGCCTGGTCCATGCCTGCCAACACGCTGGCCAGATCACCGCCACGGGCGATGCGGCGAAATGCCTGGGGGTCGAGGGTATCGAGGGACACGTTCAAACGGCGAATGCCGGCCGCTTGCAGTTGCGGCAGCTTGCGCGCGAGCAGCTGCCCGTTGGTGGTCAGCGTGATGTCGTCAAGGTCGAGCTTCGACACCGCCGCCAGAAAGGCATCCAGCCGAGGGCTGACCAGCGGCTCGCCACCGGTAATGCGCAAACGCTCGATACCGGCAGCTTCGATGAGATAGGCCACACCTCGCGCCAAGCTTTCCGCCGACAGTTCATCCTGGGCCGCGACCAGGCGCTTGCCATCCGGCACGCAGTAGCTGCAGGCGTAGTTACAGGCAGCCGTCAGGCTGACGCGCAGGTTGCGAAAACGCCTGCCTTGACGATCGACGATCATGGATGACTCCGGTATTGGATGAATCGGGGCCGGCAAAACTTGACTCATGGTTCAAGTTTTTGCAAGTCCCCATTTCACGCCAGGCTCACCCGGTGACGACGAGTGCCTTCAGTGGCTGGCTTCCGGATCACGCTTGCGCTTGTTGCCCATGCGCACGCCGATATCCATGAGGAACTGGAAGAAACCTTCCTGATCTTCCAGCACATTGCTCCAGAACGGCGAGTGGTACAGCGCTACGGCGCCGTGCACCAACGCCCAGGCGGCGCAGTAGTGGAAGTACGGCGGCACGTCTTCGAGCTTGCCTTCGCTGATGCGGCCCTCGATCAACTCGGTCAGGCGCTTGAAGTTGGACGCGCGGATGCTGTGCAGCTGCTCGACCATTTCCGGTACCTGGTTGCCCTTGACCACCTTCTCTTCCAGGCGGTCGAACAGCCGGTAGCGCTGCGGGTCGCGCATGCGGAACTCGAAGTAGGCGCGCGACAGCGCCTCCTTGTCGCGATCGACATCGGCCGAGTGCAACAGCGCGTTCAGGTCACGCTCATAGTCGAGCATCAGGCGCAGGTAGATCTCCGCCTTGGACTTGAAGTGCTTGTAGATCGTGCCTTTGCCGATACCCACGGCGTCGGCGATCATCTCGACTGTGACGCTGTCTTCACCCTGTTCGAGGAACAGCTTCAGCGCTGTGTCGAGGATTTCCTGTTCGCGACGGTGAAACTCACGGACCTTACGAGATTCTTTCTGCATAGGAAGGACTGGATGACATTGAAGCGGTTTATTATGCCTAACTTGCGGCAAATTGCACGGATCATCCAACCATGTCTATGTTTCACGATGAGTTCGAACAGGCGCCGGGGCTGCGTTACCTGAACCACGCGGCCATCGCTCCCTGGCCGCGCCGGGCCAGCGAGGCGGTGGCACGCTTTGCCCGAGACAACGTGTACCTGGGTGCGAGCGACTACCCGGCATGGCTGGCCACCGAACGCAGGCTGCGGGAAAGGCTGGCGCGCCTGGTCAATGCGCCTTCCTGGGCAGACATCGCGCTGGTAAAGAACACCTCCGAGGCACTGTCACTGGTCGCTTTCGGCCTCGACTGGCAAGCCGGCGATCAGGTTGTGATCAGCGACGAGGAGTTTCCCTCCAACCGGGTCGTCTGGGAAGCATTAGGCGCGTGTGGTGTCGAAGTAACCGAGGCAAGCCTTGCCGGGCCTGACCCGGAAGCCACACTGCTCGCGGCCTGCGGCCCGCGTACGCGCCTGCTGGCAGTGAGCGCCGTGCAGTTCGCCAGCGGCCTGCGCCTGGACCTGCCCCGCCTCGGCGAGGGCTGCCGGGCGCGCAATGTCCTGTTCTGCGTCGATGCCATCCAGCAGGTTGGCGCCCTGCCCTTCGACGTGCAGCGTTATCAGTGCGACTTCGCCATGGCCGACGGCCACAAGTGGATGCTGGGGCCAGAGGGCCTGGGTGTGTTCTATTGCCGCGCTGCACTGCGCCCGCAGCTCAGGTTACACGCTTATGGCTGGCATATGCTGGAGCGTCTGGGCGACTTCGACCGCCGCGAGTGGCAGCCGGCACGTAGCGCCAGGCGCTTTGAATGCGGCAGCCCGAACATGCTGGGTGCATGCGCCCTGGAGGCCAGCCTGTCATTGCTGGAGGAAATTGGCATGGATGAGGTTGGCCGGCAATTGCAGCTGCGGGTCGAGCAACTGCTTCAAGGCTTGGGCGGTATTCCCGGGGTACATGTGCATAGCCCGGCATCCCCGGAAAAACGGGCGGGCATCGTTACTTTCAGCCTTCAGGGGCAGGACAGCACGGCTGTCTATCAAAGCCTGTTGGCGGAGCAGACGATCTGCGCAGTAAGAGGGCCAGGTATACGATTTTCGCCACATTTCTATTCCAGTGAGCAGCTGATCGACGAAGCTGTGCAGCAAGTGCGGCGCCTGGCCATGCACTGAGGGAGGAAGGGACGGCGGGCGTATTCCAAATCTGTTTAAAAAACGAACAGAGAAGCACTGGCACTGTGCCAAACCTGACCAATACTTGAAGTGTTGGCGCGGCGCATCCCCCCCAAGTGGCGCGCCGATAAAGGTGCTCAGGGACCGCGTACCTTTGTTTTACTCCTAATGGTCTTAACCCGGATTCCCCCCCCAGAACCCGGGTTTTTTTTGCCCATGCCCAGGCGTCTGGGCTACCGCGCACTTAGAAGCATAAGCAGAGCAAAAGCGATTGGCTTGGTTCAGGCCACTCGTGCCAGCGGGAACAGGCGCTTGAAGTTGCCCGTGGTCTGCTCGGCCAGTTGCGCATAGCTGACCCCACGCAACGATGCCACATACTCCGCCACCTCCCGCACATACTGCGGCAGGTTCGGCTTGCCACGATACGGGATCGGTGCCAGGTACGGCGAATCGGTCTCCACCAGCAGGCGGTCGACCGGCACTTGCCGCGCTACCTCGCGCAGGGCATCGGCATTGCGGAAGGTGACGATGCCAGACAACGAGATGTAATAGCCCAGGTCCAGCGCCGCCTTGGCCATGTCCCAATCTTCAGTGAAGCAGTGCAGCACGCCCGCCTGCGGCAGGTTCGCTTCACGCAGCAACGCCAAGGTATCGGCCCGCGCCGCACGGGTATGCACGATCACCGGCTTGCCTGTCTGGCGCGAAGCCTCCAAATGCAGGCGGAATGATGCCTGCTGCAACTCCGCGGCTTCCGGTTCGTAGTGGTAGTCCAGGCCGGTTTCGCCAATCGCCACCACATGTGGGTGCGCCAGCTCGCGCAGCAGCCATTCCAGCGCCGGCGTCTCACCCGGCGCCAAGTCCAACGGGTGCACACCCACCGAGCAGTCGACATCGGCGTACTGCTCACTCAACGCCTTCACCGCTCCGGCATTTTCGGCGCTGACGCCAATGCACAGGAAATGCCCGACCCCACGCTCGCGCGCTGCCTGCAGCGCGGCATCGAGGGAGCCCTGATGGGCACTCAGGTCAAGACGGTCGAGGTGGCAATGGGAATCTACGAGCATGGCAGGCGGCACACATGAAAAGATGGAAAATCAGCGGGAACCCGGCAGCTGTACCCAATGGGCCAGCAGCGCTTCCAGCAGCAATACGCGATTGAGGTTGGCCTTGCCGAGCACCTTCTGGCGCTGTTCGAGGATCCACGACTGAACCTCCAGCACCTTGCCCTGACGGGCCTTCTGCGCCAGGTACTGCACCACCTTGCGCATGTCGGCCAAGCCCAACCCCTCTTCATCCTGGGTCAACTGGTAGCGCAGGATCAGGTGCGACCAGTCACAGAACCAGTCGAACAGCAACAACAACGGCACACTGCTCCAGGCCTCGGCCAGCTGGCTGGGCGATTGCTGCTGCTTGAGCAGCTTCTTCACCCCGTCGGTCACCAAGGCCCGTTGCTCACGCACACCTTGCGCTTGCAGACTGACAGCCATCAGCGGCGAGCCGGCAGCCAAGGTCAGCAGCTCCTCGCGCTCGGCCTCGTCGCTGTCGGGCAATGCCGTGGCCAGCCAGGCCTGGCTCTGCGCCAGGCTCGGCTGCGGGCAGACCACTTGCTGGCAGCGGCTCTTGATCGTCGGCAACAGGCGGCTGGGCTGGTGACTGACCAACAGCAGCACGGTATCGCCCGAAGGCTCCTCCAGGCTCTTGAGCAAAGCGTTGGAGGCATTGACGTTCATTGCCTCGACCGGCTCGATCAACACCACTTTACGCCCGCCCAGCTGCGCCGTCTGCACCACGAACGACACCAGTTCACGCACCTGGTCGACCTTGATCGGCTTGTCGGCCTCCTCCGGCTCCAGCACGAAGTTGTCCGGGTGGCTGCCGGCCTTGAGCAGCAGGCACGACTTGCACTGCCCGCAAGCATCCAGCCCCTGCGGCTGCTGGCACAGCAAACGCGCCATCAGCCGCTCGGCCAGGGCGCGTTTGCCGATGCCCTGGGGCCCGTGCAGCAGGTAGGCATGGGCGTGCCGGGCACGGCCGGCCAGCTGCTGCCAGAGCGCCTGCTGCCAGGGGTAGGCCTCAGCCACGGCAACGCCCCACAATGCCGGGCAGCAGTGCATCGATGGCACGCTGCACAGCCTCCAGTGGCTGGGCGGCGTCGAGCAGGCTGTAGCGTTGCGGCGCGCCGTGGGCGCGTTGCAGATAGGCTTGGCGCACGGCTTCGAAGAAGGCCTGGCCTTCCTGCTCGAAACGATCCAGGCGACCGCGCGCGGCGGCACGGGCCAGGCCGACTTCCACCGGCAGGTCGAAGACCAGGGTCAAGTCCGGGCGCAGGTCACCCTGGACGAATTGCTCCAGCGCAGCGATACGCTCCACCGACAGGCCGCGGCCACCGCCCTGGTAGGCGTATGTGGCATCGGTGAAGCGATCACAAAGCACCACCGCACCACGGGCAAGCGCCGGGCGAATCACGCCGGCAAGGTGCTGGGCACGGGCAGCGAACACCAGCAGCAGCTCGGTATCAGCGGCCATCACTTCATCACTCGGCGCCAGCAACAACTCGCGGACTTTTTCAGCCAGCGGCGTACCGCCAGGCTCGCGGGTCAGCACCACGTCCAGGCCCTGCTCGCGCAGGCGCGCGGCCAGGTAATCGCGGTTGGTGCTCTTGCCCGCGCCTTCGGGGCCCTCAAGGGTAATAAACAAGCCGCTCACAGGCAGTCCTTAATGTTGTTCGTCAGGCGTTGGCGCGTCGGCCGGCTCGGCCTCGCTGGCAGGATCCTGCTCAGCTGGCTCGTCCGCGTCCGCAGGTGCGCTTTGCGGCGCCGGGCTGGAGCGGTAATCCGCACGACGCTTGAGCTGAAACTCGCGCACCGCCGAGTTGTGATCGTCCAGGTCATCGGAGAACACATGGCTGCCATCGCCACGGGCGACGAAGTACAGGCTGGTGCCATCCGCCGGGTTGAGCGCAGCATGGATCGCCTCGCGCCCGACCATGGCGATCGGTGTCGGTGGCAGGCCGGTCATGGTGTAGGTGTTGTAAGGCGTCGGCTCACGCAGGTCGGCGCGGGAAATCTTGCCGTTGTAGCGCTCACCCATGCCGTAGATCACCGTCGGGTCGGTCTGCAGCATCATGCCCATGCGCAGGCGGCGGACGAAGACGCCGGCAATCTGCCCGCGCTCCTGGGGGATACCGGTTTCTTTCTCCACCAGCGAGGCCATGATCAAGGCCTGGTAGGGGTCACGGTAAGGCAGGTCGGTGGTGCGCTCTGCCCACTCTTTGGCCAGCACTTCGTCCAGGCGCATGTACGCCTGCTGCAGCAGCTCGACGTCGCTCATGCCGCGCACGAAGCGGTAGGTGTCGGGGAAAAAGCGGCCTTCAGGGAACACACCGGTGTGGCCGAGCTTGTCCATCACTTCGGCGTCGGAAAGGCCATCCAGGGTGTGCTTGAGCTTTTCATGCTTGGCCACCGCCGAACGCACCTGGCGGAAGGTCCAGCCTTCGACCAGGGTCAGGTTGTACTGCACCACATCGCCACGGCGCCAGACGTCGAATAGCTCCTCCACCGTCATGCCGGGGGTGAGGCGATACTCGCCGGTATGCAACTGTGTGCCGGCCATGTTGAAGCGCCAGTACAGGCGCAGCCAGAGGGCGTCATCGAGCAAGCCGTCAGCCTGCATGCGATAGAACATGCGGTTGGGGTTGGTGCCACTGGGCACGTCGAGCAGGCGCTCTTCGGCCACATGCAGGGGCTGCTCCAGCACCGAGTTGATCTTCCAGGCCGACCAACCCAAGGCCAGGCCGGCGAGGATCAAGCCCATTTCCAGCAGCAGCAGGAATTTGCGTCTCACGAATTCAGGTATCCAGTAACGTACGGGCAACGGCCTGCAGTTTACGGGTGAGCGGGCCCGGCGACCAGTTCAGCGCGGCAATTGCACGCACAGGCCAGACACCGTAGACACTGTTGCAGACGAACACTTCATCCGCCTGTTGCAGTTCGTCGAATGCAATATCACGCACCTGTACCGCCATGCCCAGCCGTTGCGCCTGCTCCAGCAGGGCAGCGCGCATCACGCCGGCAACGCCGCAACGGCTGAGGTCAGCCGTGAGCAGCACGCCATTGCACACCAGGAACAGATTGCTGTATACGCCTTCGACCACCCTGCCCTGCCCGTCACGCATCAGGCCTTCGGCATGTTCGCTGTCCTGCCATTCGGCACGGGCCAGCACCTGCTCCAGGCGATTGAGGTGTTTGAGACCGGCCAGCAACGGTTGCTCCCCAAGCCGGGTCAGGCAAGGGAACAGCCGCACGCCGTGCTCGGCATGTTCGACAGGATAGCTGGGCAGCGGGCTGCCCTGGAGAATCCGCCGCGGCGCAACGCCGGCAACCGGCGCGTAGCCACGCTGGCTGTCGCCACGGGTGAGGACCAGCTTGGCGACACCGTCACCCAGCTGGCTGGCAAAGCGCAAAATTTCATCACGCACCAGCGCCAGGTCGGCGTCGATCATCAGCCGCTGGCAACCCAGTGCCAGGCGGGCCAGATGGCCGTCCAGCAGGCTGGGCCGGCCAGCGCGCACGGCGATGGTCTCGAACAGGCCATCACCGTAGGCCAGGCCGCGGTTCTGCAAATTGATCGCAGTCGCGGGCTGGCCGTCGATCCAGCTGTGCATCAACCGGCGAACCGGCGGAACACCAGCGAACCGTTGGTGCCGCCAAAGCCGAACGAGTTGGACAGCACCACGTCGATCGGCATGCTGCGAGCTTCATGCGGCACGAAGTCGAGGTCGCAGCCTTCGTCCGGCTCGTCGAGGTTGATGGTCGGCGGCGCCATCTGGCTGTTGATCGCCAGCACGCTGAAGATCGCCTCGACTGCACCGGCCGCACCGAGCAGGTGACCGGTCATCGACTTGGTCGAGCTGACCGCCAGCTTGTAGGCATGCTCGCCGAACACGCGCTTGATCGCCGCAACTTCGGCAATGTCGCCGGCCGGGGTCGAGGTACCGTGGGCGTTGATGTAGCTGACGGCTTCAGGCTGGATGCCAGCGTCGCGCAGGGCGTTGGCCATGCAACGGGCAGCACCTTCACCGCTGTCGGGCGGCGAAGTCATGTGGTAAGCGTCGCCGCTCATGCCGAAACCGACCAGCTCGGCATAGATGGTCGCACCACGGGCCTTGGCGTGCTCCAGCTCTTCGAGCACCAGGGCGCCAGCACCGTCGGAGAGCACGAAGCCATCACGGCCCTTGTCCCACGGGCGGCTGGCACGGGCTGGCTCATCGTTGCGGGTCGACAGCGCACGGGACGCACCAAAGCCGCCCATGCCCAGGCCACACGCGGCCATTTCGGCGCCACCGGCGATCATCACGTCGGCTTCACCGTAGGCGATGTTGCGCGCAGCCATGCCGATGCAGTGGGTGCCCGTGGTGCAGGCGGTGGCGATGGCGTAGTTCGGCCCCTGCAGCCCCAGGTGGATCGACAGGAAACCGGAGATCATGTTGATGATCGAACCCGGCACAAAGAACGGCGAAATACGGCGCGGGCCTTGCTCGTGCAAGGTACGGCTGGTTTCTTCGATGTTGGTCAGGCCGCCGATACCCGAACCCATGGCCACGCCAATGCGCTCGCGGTTGGCGTCGGTGACTTCCAGGCCGGCATTACGCACCGCCTGGAAACCGGCCGCCAGGCCGTACTGAATGAACAGGTCGAGCTTGCGGGCCTCTTTGGCCGACAGGTACTGCTCAACCTCGAAGCCTTTCACCGAGCCGCCAAAACGGGTGGAGTAGGCAGACAGGTCCGTATGCTCGATCGGACCAATGCCACTGCGGCCAGCCAGAATGCCCTGCCAAGTGCTCGGTACATCGGTACCCAGTGGCGACAGCATGCCCATACCGGTGACCACGACGCGTCTACGCGACACAGTACTCTCCTTTTCTAATCACAGAGTTTCTTGCCATTGCATTCAAGCAATGGAATGAAATGGCAACAAGCTCTCGTAGCAAGCGATACGACGGCGCTGGCTCGCAAAGAAAAAACCGCACGCCGGCAAAGGCAGTGCGGTTCTTCTCGACAAGAAGCGTCGACTACAACGTCTTAAGCCTGGTGGTTTTTGACGTAGTCGATTGCAGCTTGAACGGTAGTGATCTTCTCGGCTTCTTCGTCAGGGATTTCGGTCTCGAATTCCTCTTCCAGAGCCATCACCAGCTCAACGGTGTCAAGCGAATCGGCACCCAGGTCATCGACGAAGGACTTCTCGACAGTCACTTCCTCTTCCTTGACGCCCAGTTGCTCGGCGACGATTTTCTTGACGCGTTCTTCGATGGTGCTCATACCTAGTTTTCACTCCTAATGGACATATGTCAGGCAGCTGGCCGGTGACCAAGTTTATAGAAAGACGTTCGCTTTTCAAGCGGAACGCACCTTCACTTGAGCCACCCTACCCGCTGCCTGGAATCTGGTTGCAGCTTTATAACGGATTTTAGGCTCGCAGTATGACTCTTTTTTGAAGCAATCCGTCACATTGCGTTGCAGTTTTACATGTACATCCCGCCGTTGACCGGCACGGTGGCGCCGGTAACGTAGCCAGCGCCGTCCGACGCCAGGAACGAAACCACCTTGGCGATTTCGTCAGCCTGGCCCAGGCGGCCCAGCGGAATCTGGGTCTGCAGGGCTTCGCGCTGCGCTTCTGGCAGCTCGCGGGTCATGTCGGTGTCGATGAAACCCGGAGTCACCGAGTTGACGGTGATACCGCGCGAACCCACTTCACGCGCCAGGGCGCGGCTGAAGCCTTCGAGGCCGGCCTTGGCCGCCGCGTAGTTGGCCTGGCCGGCGTTGCCCATGGCACCGACAACCGAACCGATGCTGATGATACGACCCCAGCGCGCCTTGGTCATGCCACGCAGCACGCCCTTGGACAGACGGTAGAGGCTGTTCAGGTTGGTGTCGATCACGTCGAACCACTCGTCGTCCTTCATGCGCAGCATGAGGTTGTCGCGGGTGATACCGGCGTTGTTGACCAGAATGGCGGGGGCGCCGAACTGCTCACCGATGGCAGCCAGCACGGCTTCCACGGACTCGGCGCTGGTGACGTTCAGCTCCATGCCGGTGCCGGCGATGCCGTGCTCTTTCAAGGTGGCGGCGATACGCTCGGCACCGGAAGCCGAAGTGGCGGTACCGATCACGGTAGCGCCCTGGCGGCCCAGTTCGAGGGCGATGGCCTGGCCAATACCACGGCTGGCGCCGGTGACCAGTGCAACTTTACCTTGCAGGCTCATGCAAGCTTCTCCAAATCAGGCCAGCGCCGCACGGGTGGCGGCGACAGCATCAGGGGTATTGAGGTTGTAGGTGGTCACGCCGTCGGCGCAACGCTTGTTCAGGCCAGCCAGGACCTTGCCCGGGCCGCACTCGACCAGGTTGACCGCACCGTTGGCGGCCAGGGTCTGCACGCATTCAACCCAGCGTACCGGCTGGTACAGCTGCGCCAGCAGGTCCTGCTTCAGGGCATCGAGGTCGGCGGCGACGGCGGCGGTGACGTTCTGCACCACCGGGATCTGCGGGGCCTTCCAATCGATGGCGTTGACGAATTCGGCAAAGCGCTCGGCAGCCGGCTTCATCAGGGCGCAGTGCGACGGCACACTGACCGCCAGCGGCAGGGCGCGCTTGGCGCCCTTGGCCTTGCACAGCTCCATGGCGCGGTCGACCGCTGCCTTGTTACCGGCGATGACCACCTGGCCTGGCGAGTTGAAGTTCACGGCACTGACCACTTCGTCTTCGGCCGCTTCGGCGCAGATTTCCACCACCACGGCGTCATCCAGGCCCAGGATCGCAGCCATGGCACCGTGTCCGGCAGGCACAGCTTCCTGCATCAACTGGCCACGACGCTCGACCAGGCGCACGGCGTCTTTCAGCGACAGGGCGCCGGCAGCGACCAGGGCGCTGTATTCACCCAGGCTATGGCCGGAAACGAAGGCCGGCTGCGCGCCGCCCTCTTCCAGCCACAGGCGCCACAAGGCGATGGAGGCGGTGAGGATCGCCGGCTGGGTCTTGTCGGTTTGGTTGAGTTGTTCTTCCGGACCTTCCTGGACCAGCTTCCACAGGTCATAGCCCAGAGCCTCGGAAGCCTCCTTGAAGGTCTCGATGACCACCGGCTTTTCAGCGCCGAGCTCGGCGAGCATGCCCAGCGACTGGGAACCTTGACCGGGGAAGACGAATGCGAGGGATGCAGACATTGAACAAGCCCTTATGATCTTGTCGTCGGATAGGGTGCGCCGGGCCTTGGGCCGGGCGCGGAATCTGAAAACTTGGATGGAAACACAGACCAAGCGGTCACATTTAAGCACTTCATCGGCGAAATGCCTAAGGCAACAAATCTTCGAGACGGCCATGCAGCCGCTGCGGGAGGTTTTCCTGGATCTCGATCAGCGCCCGCTGGATCGCGCTCTGGAAGCCCTGCACGCCTGCCGAGCCATGGCTCTTGATGACGATGCCCTGCAGGCCGAGGAAGCTCGCGCCATTGTGCCGCGCCGGCGCCAGGTCGGCCTGCAGGCGCTTGAGCAACGGCATCGCCATTGCCCCAGCCACCCGCGACAACGCGCCGCCCTTGAACAGCTTTTCGATGCGCTCGCCGATCATGGTCGCCAGGCCTTCGCTGGACTTGAGCAGGATGTTGCCGACGAAGCCGTCGCACACCACCACGTCCGCTTCGCCGCGGTACAGGCCATCACCTTCGACGAAGCCGACATAATTGAGGCCGCGGGCATTCTGCAGCAACGTGGCCGCCAGCTTGACCTGCTGGTTGCCCTTGATGTCCTCGGTACCGATGTTCAACAGCGCCACGCGCGGCCGGTGAATACCCAAGGCCTGGGCAGCCACGGAGCCCATGACGGCGAACTGGTAGAGGTTTTCGGCACTGCAGTCGACGTTGGCGCCCAGGTCGAGCAGTTGGCAGTAACCCGCCTGGGTCGGGATCGCCGCGACCATGGCGGGCCGATCGATACCCGGCAGGGTCTTGAGCACGAAACGCGACAACGCCATCAGCGCCCCGGTATTGCCGGCACTCACGCAGGCCT
This sequence comes from Pseudomonas sp. TWI628, assembly GCF_039673865.1. Taxonomy (NCBI): domain Bacteria; kingdom Pseudomonadati; phylum Pseudomonadota; class Gammaproteobacteria; order Pseudomonadales; family Pseudomonadaceae; genus Pseudomonas; species Pseudomonas sp. TWI628. The sequence goes on from NZ_JBDJMM010000010.1 coordinate 147,746, forward strand.
GGGCCTTGCCGTCACGCACCAGTTCGAGGGCGATGCGCATCGACGAGTCCGGCTTGCCGCGCAACGCCTGGGATGGCCGCTCGTCCATACCGATCACCTCACTGGCGGCGACAATTTGCAGGCGCGCGCGATCCGCAGCCGCAAGGCCGCTGACAAGATCTTCAAGGAGGGAGGGTTGACCGACGAGGGTCAGGTGCAGCGAGGGTGTAGCCGAAAGACAGGCAATGCTAGCCTGGACAATGCTGCGGGGACCGAAGTCCCCGCCCATTGCGTCGATCGCGATGATCTGAGCGGACAAGGATTACTCGTCAGCGCCCTTGTCGATCACTTTACGACCACGGTAAACGCCTTCTGGCGAAACGTGGTGACGCAGGTGTACTTCACCAGTGGTTTTTTCTACCGACAGCGCGTTTTCCGACAGGGCGTCGTGCGAACGGCGCATGTCACGGGCAGAGCGGGATTTTTTGTTCTGCTGAACAGCCATAATTGATTAACTCCTAAACGTTTGGGTCACGCTTTAACTGCGCCAAAACACTGAACGGGTTGGACCGCGATACCTCGTCCTTGCTCGATTCGGGCTCGTCTGCGCCCGCCGGCTGCTGGCATTCTTCCGGATGGTGAGCAGGCACGATAGGCAAGGCGAGCAGCAGCTCCTCCTCGACCAAGGCCTGCAGATCCAATGGATCTTCGCCCAGTTCCAGCACGTCATAGCCTTTCGGCAACGACTGGGTATTCGCACCCTCCTTCACCACGGCGTAAGTACATTCGCTGCGGATCGGTAGGGTGACCAGCTCAAGACAACGCTGGCAAACCATTTTGACTTCGACGTCCAGCTCGCTGTGGATAACCACCACGTGCTGTTCATCTCGTTCAAAATCGAACTTCGCCTGCACCGTACCGACATTGTCGGAAAGCGGGTCGCAGAGTCTTTCCAAATCAGCGAGTTGCAGCGTACCAGTGATGGATACGCCTCGGTCGGCTAATTTGCGCGGGTCAACGTGAGGTGGAATCGGGTCATTCAACATAGGCGCAGCATTCTAGGGATGCCCCCCGCCCCTGTCAAAGGAAATTAGGCGACATCTCGCATGTTAGAATCAGGTTCAACTGACCAGGAGTCTATCATGCTGCCTCTGTTGCTGGCTTCCAGCTCTGCCTACCGGCGCGAACTGCTCGCGCGCCTGCGCCTGCCCTTCACCTGGGCAAGCCCCGACCTAGACGAGCAGCGCCTGCCTGACGAGCCCGCCGTGGAGCTGGTAAGGCGCCTGGCCAGGCAAAAAGCCGAAGCACTTGCCGCCAACCATCCGCAGCACCTGATCATCGGCTCCGACCAGGTGGCGGTACTGGGCGAGCAGATACTCGGCAAGCCGCACACCTTTGATCGTGCCTGCGAGCAGCTGCTCGAAGCCAGCGGCCAGCAGGTGACCTTCCTGACCGGGCTGGCGCTGCTCAATAGCGCGACCGGCCATTGCCAGGTCGATTGCGTGCCGTTCACGGTGACAATGCGCGAGCTGGATCGGGAGCGGGTGGAGCGTTATGTGACAGCGGAGCAGCCGCTGGATTGCGCGGGGAGCTTCAAGGCGGAGGGGTTGGGTGTGAGTTTGTTTCAGAGCACCCATGGGTGCGATGCAACCAGCCTGATCGGGCTGCCACTGATTCGGCTGGTGGACATGTTGACGCTGGAGGGGGTGGTGGTTCCTTGAGCCTGGCTTGAGAGTTGTGGCGCCTGCGAGATCGAGCGCCGCCCGCGCAGCGCATCGCGAGCAAGCTCGCTCCTACATCTGTTTCGGGCCAGTCATTCCTGTGCCGCCAACAGGGCCCGCCTTGTTGGCATGGCGATGCATCCCGGTGGACGCTGATGCCGCTCCACCTGTCTTCAGCCATGCACCAAGGCGAGCAACCATGGCCTGTCAGGTTCGGCACGTTGCAACAAATGTAGGAGCGAGCTTGCTCGCGATGCGCCGCGCGGGCGGCGCTCGATTTCAAAACCACCACAAGCAGCGCGTCGAACTCAGCGCAACTGCGGCCCCTGGAACCCCATCCACATGGCCAGATGCTCGGCCACGCTGGCACCGATGCGCTTGGAGAAGCGATCGAACGGCGATTCCTGCACGGTGTAATCGACCAGATCCTTCTCACCCACGATCTCGCGCGCCACATAGCTGGCACTGCCCAGCCCATCCACCAACCCCAGCGCCTTGGCCTGCTCACCCGACCAGACCAGGCCGCTGAACAGCTCCGGATGCTCCTTGTCCTTCAGGCGATCTCCTCGCCCCTGCTTGACCATGGCAATGAACTGCTGATGCGTGGTGTCCAGCACACCCTGCCAGAACGCTCGCTCATCAGGCTTTTCAGGCGAGAACGGATCAAGGAAAGCCTTATGCTCGCCAGCGGTGTAAGTGCGCCGCTCGACACCCAGTTTTTCCATTGACCCCACGAAGCCATAGCCGGCCGCCGTCACTCCAATGGAACCCACCAGGCTGGCCTTGTCGGCATAGATCTCATCCGCCGCACTGGCGATGTAGTAGGCACCGGAAGCGCCCAGATCGGTGATCACCGCATACAGCTTGGTATCCGGGTGCTCGCCACGCAGGCGACGGATTTCGTCATACACATAGCCCGCCTGCACCGGGCTACCGCCCGGGCTGTTGATGCGCAGGACCACCGCCTTGGTCTTGGGGTCCTTGAACGCATCGCGCAGGCTCTTGACGATATTGTCGGCGCTGGCCGCTTCCTGATCGGCAATCACCCCGCGCACCTCAACCAGGGCCGTGTGATTACCACTGCGCGACGCAGCCTTGTCCACATCCATGAACGGCAGGAACAGGGCGAGAATGCCGAACAGGTAGACGAAGGTCAGCAGCTTGAAGAAGATCCCCCAACGCCGCGACCGACGCTGCTCCTGAACCCCGGCCAGCAGGGTCTTTTCCAGCAGCTTCCAGCTCTTCTGCTCGACACGCGCCTCTTCGTTCTGCGCTTCACGCGCTTCACGAGCGAGGCGCTCCTCTTCGGTTTCGTTAACCGGCGCTTTCCACTCGTCAGCCATGCTCACCTACCTTGGAATTGGACTTGCCTGGAACCAGCCAGCCACTCGCGCAGCTGGGAAAAATGATCGATGCATACCTGCGGGCCAAACTCGGCCAGTGCCTGCAGCGACATGGCACCGTAGCCCACCGCCACCGAATGCATGCCGGCATTGCTGGCCATCTGCAGGTCGAATGCCGAATCTCCGACCATCAGTGCCCGCCCGGGTTCGACGCCGCAATGTGCGAGGATTTCCTCAAGCATCAGTGGGTGAGGCTTACCACGGGTTTCGTCGGCGGCACGGGTAATGTCGAAGAACTGCTCCCAACCATTGGCCTTGAGCACGCGATCCAGCCCTCGGCGCGCCTTGCCGGTCGCTACCGCCAGGCGATAGCCCTCGGCACGGAAGGCATCCAGCGACTCGACCACACCCTCGAACAGCGGCGAAGGCTGCTGATCCAGGGCCATATAGATGTCGGCGTAATGCTGGCGGAAGGTTTCGACCTGCAGCGGGTCGAGGTGTGGGTACAGCGTCGAGATGGCTTCCCCCAGCGCCAGGCCGATGATGCCCTTGACGGCGTCTTCAGGGCTTGGCGCCTCTGCGGCACGCTCGGCAGCGGCATTCATCGCCTCGACGATACGGCCGATGGAATCGGCCAGGGTGCCGTCCCAGTCGAAGATCAGCAACTCATAGTCACGACGCACTCAAACGCTCCACGGTCTTCGCCCAGACTTCGTCCACAGGCGCTTCGAGTTTCAGCTCGCCGCCATCTGGCAACGGCACGGTCAATGCGTAGGCATGCAGGAACAGGCGCTTGCCACCCAGCTCGCGGATCTCGCGGCTGAAGTCTTCGTCGCCATACTTGCTGTCACCGGCGATCATGTGCCCGGCATGCAGGGTATGCACGCGAATCTGGTGGGTACGGCCAGTGATCGGGCGCGCCTCGACGATGGTGGCGAACTCGCCGAAGCGGCGCAGCACGCGGAACAGGGTCAGCGCTTCCTTGCCTTCGTCATTGACTTCGACCATGCGCTCGCCGGAGCGCAGGTTGCTCTTGAGCAGCGGCGCGTTGACCTGTTTCTTCGATGTTGGCCAGTGGCCACGCACCAGCGCCATGTAGCGCTTGTCCACGCCATCACCGCGCAAGGCAGCATGCAGGTGGCGCAGCATGCTGCGCTTCTTGGCGATCATCAGCAGGCCAGAGGTGTCGCGATCCAGGCGGTGCACCAGCTCCAGCTCCTTGGCGTCCGGGCGCAGCTGGCGCAGCGCCTCGATCACGCCGAAGCTCAGGCCGCTGCCGCCGTGCACGGCAATGCCGGACGGCTTGTTCATCACGATCAGCGCCTTGTCTTCGTAGACGATGGCAGCTTCCAGGCGCTGCAGCAGCCCCTGGGCCACCGGCGCCGGCTCGTCACGCTCAGGCAACCGGACAGGCGGCACGCGCACGATATCGCCGGCCTGGATCTTGTACTCGGGCTTGACCCGACCCTTGTTGACGCGTACCTCACCCTTGCGCAGGATGCGGTAGACCAGGGTCTTGGGCACGCCCTTGAGCGCCGTGATCAGGAAATTGTCGATGCGTTGGCCGGCAAGTTCCGGCGCGACTTCGATCAGCTGAACGCCGGAAGTCGGAGGGGTATTGGTCGTCATGGCGGGGATCATAACAATTATTTATGGAATTGAAGCACTTAATCATTACTGCTATAGTCGCGAACGCCGCCAAAAGCGGCAGGCCAGTGAAACCAGGCCCTGGGCCGGTTCCTGACCTACGCAGTTCTCCAGGACGCGAGGCCGTCCTACGGGGTTTTCGCCAGTTTACCGAATTGCCTGGAATCGCCACCAGCGCTGTGTAGAGAAGACCGAAAAAAAACGACAAGTGTGGTTTTTCACCTGCTTCCCGATTCTTTTCGCTGCACCTCTGCCCGCCCCCGTCGCTTCCACGCAACGCAAGGCGAATGCTTCGGAAATACCTGCCTTGGATATGTAATGGCGTCAGCTTCCCGTTTGAAGCTGGCGAAAAATGCAACCCGTTGCGGATTCAGCGCGCGGCAGCACCCGAATTATCAGGGATACGTGCAGGGTGGAGATGCACAGCCCTCGGACCGTGTAGCACCGCGTCCGGCCACCGGCCCACTGATATGGCCGGCGAGCGGATAAGGTCCTGAACAGATGCCCCCCGGGCGTCCACGGCTGACGGTTGATTCCTCCTCCTGACTGAGTGCACGAGGCCCGCTTGGTTGATTCGGATACCCATTCGAAGCCACCGGGGCCTGGTAGGCACCGCAGCAAACAGGACGCGTCGTCGCGACAACGGCAGGCTGGGCAACCGGCTGGTGCCGAACGTTGCTCGACACGGGGGTGGCCCGGCCACCCTTTGCGCACCTTGGCACCGACCATGAGAAGTCGTGTGTGCCGCACGCCGTTTCCGGCAGCCCGGAAACCGACGGTACAACATGAAAAGAATGCTGATTAACGCAACTCAACCCGAAGAGTTGCGTGTAGCCCTGGTGGACGGCCAACGTCTCTACGACCTGGACATCGAGTCCGGCGCGCGCGAGCAGAAAAAGGCCAACATCTACAAAGGCAAGATCACCCGGATCGAGCCCAGCCTCGAAGCCGCCTTCGTCGACTTCGGCTCCGAACGTCACGGCTTCCTGCCGCTGAAGGAAATCTCCCGCGAATACTTCAAGAAGTCCCCTGAAGGCCGGGTCAACATCAAGGAAGTCCTGAGCGAAGGCCAGGAAGTCATCGTCCAGGTCGAGAAGGAAGAGCGCGGCAACAAAGGCGCCGCCCTGACCACCTTCATCAGCCTGGCTGGCCGTTACCTGGTGCTGATGCCCAACAACCCGCGTGCCGGTGGCATTTCCCGCCGCATCGAAGGCGAAGAGCGCAACGAACTGCGTGAAGCCCTGAACGGCCTGACCGTGCCGGGCGACATGGGCCTGATCGTGCGCACTGCCGGCCTTGGCCGTAGCAGCGAAGAAATGCAGTGGGACCTCGACTACCTGCTGCAACTGTGGACCGCCATCAAGGAAGCGTCCCTGGACCGCGCCGCGCCATTCCTGATCTACCAAGAAAGCAACGTCATCATCCGCGCCATCCGCGACTACCTGCGCCAGGACATCGGCGAAGTGCTGATCGACAGCATCGATGCCCAGGAAGAAGCCCTGACCTTCATCCGCCAGGTGATGCCGCAGTACGCCAGCAAGGTCAAGCTGTACGAAGACAGCGTGCCGCTGTTCAACCGTTTCCAGATTGAAAGCCAGATCGAGACCGCCTTCCAGCGTGTGGTCGACCTGCCGTCCGGCGGCTCGATCGTGATCGACCCGACCGAAGCCCTGGTATCCATCGACATCAACTCGGCGCGCGCCACCAAGGGCAGCGACATCGAGGAAACCGCACTGCAGACCAACCTGGAAGCGGCCGAGGAAATCGCCCGCCAGCTGCGCCTGCGTGACATTGGCGGCCTGATCGTCATCGACTTCATCGACATGACCCCGGCGAAGAACCAGCGCGCGGTAGAAGAGCGCGTGCGTGAATGCCTGGAAGCCGACCGCGCCCGCGTCCAGGTCGGCCGCATCTCGCGCTTCGGCCTGCTGGAAATGTCCCGTCAGCGCCTGCGCCCATCGCTCGGCGAGAGCAGCGGCATTGTCTGCCCACGCTGCTCCGGCACCGGCATCATCCGTGACGTCGAATCGCTGTCGCTGGCCATCCTGCGCCTGATCGAAGAAGAAGCCCTGAAAGACCGTACTGCCGAAGTACGCGCCCAGGTGCCGATCCCGGTCGCAGCCTTCCTGCTCAACGAGAAGCGCAACTCGATCACCAAGATCGAACTGCGTACTCGCGCACGCATCATCATCCTGCCGAACGACCACCTGGAAACCCCGCACTTCGAAGTCCAGCGCCTGCGCGACGACAACCCGGAAGTGCTGAACAACCAGTCCAGCTACGAAATCGCCGCCTCCGAAACCGAAGAAGCGCCGCAGCCGACCGCCACCCGCACCCTGGTTCGCCAGGAAGCCGCGGTGAAGACCGCCCCGGCCCGCGCCAACGCCCCGGTACCGAGCGCCGCCGAAGAGCAGCCCCAGCCGGCCGCCCCGGTAGCCCCTGCACCGAGCGCACCTGAGCCAAGCCTGTTCAAGGGCCTGGTGAAGTCGCTGGTCAGCCTGTTCGCCGGCAAGGAAGAACCTGCCGCCGCACCGGTCGTTGCTGCCGCCGAGAAGCCGGCCGCCGAGCGCAGCCAGCGCAACGAAGAGCGCCGTAACGGCCGCCAGCAGAGCCGCAACCGCAACGGCCGTCGCGATGAAGAACGCAAGCCGCGTGAAGAGCGTGCCGAGCGCGCCCCGCGTGAAGAGCGCCAACCACGCGAAGAACGCGCACCTCGTGAGGAACGTGCTCCACGTGAAGAGCGAGCCCCTCGCGAAGAGCGTGCTCCACGTGAAGAGCGTGCACCACGCCAGCCACGTGAAGACCGCCGCGGCAACCGCGGTGAAGAACGCGTACGTGAACTGCGCGAGCCGCTGGACGTTACACCGGCAGAACGCGAAGAGCGTCAGCCGCGTGAAGAACGTGTAGCCCGCGAAGAGCGTGCACCTCGCGAAGAACGTGCCCCGCGTGAAGAACGTGCCCCTCGCGAAGAGCGAGTAGCTCGTGAAGAACGCGCCCCACGCGAAGAGCGCGCTCCTCGCGAAGAACGCGCCCCGCGTGAAGAGCGTGCGCCTCGCGAAGAACGCCAGCCTCGCCCAGCGCGCGAAGAGCGCCAGCCACGCCCGGCCGAACAAGCCGCCGAGCAGGCTGCCGAACTCGCCGAGGAGCAACTGCCGAACGAAGAGCTGCTGCAGGACGAGCAGGAAGGCACCGATGACGAGCGTCCGCGTCGTCGCTCCCGTGGCCAGCGTCGCCGCAGCAACCGCCGTGAGCGTCAGCGCAATGCCAATGGCGAGCTGATCGAAGGTAGCGACGAAGAAGGCAGCGAAGAACAGCCACAACAGCACCAGGCTACCGAGCTTGGCGCCGAACTGGCTGCCGGCCTGGCCGTCACTGCCGCTGTCGCCAGCAGCCACATCAGCGCCAATGCCGAAGCTGAAGCCAACCAGCAGGCCGAACGCGCCAGCGCCGAAGCCGTAACCACCGAAAACAGCGAAGTCGCCCAGCCGACCGAGCAGGTTGAAGTGGTTGCTCAAGCCGAGGAAGCTGTGATCGCTCCAGTGGTCGAAGTCGCACCGCAGCCGGTGGTTGAAGAAGCCGCTGCCGCTGCTGAGCCAGTGGTCGTTGCTGAAGCACCGGTCGAAGCGCCTGCAGCTGAAGCAGCGCCAGTTGTCGAAGCAGCGATCGTCGAGGCGGGTGAGGCCGAGAAGCCCCAGGTAGTCGTCGAGCAAGCACCGGTTGCCGAGCAGCCAGCGCCTGTCGCCGAAGCCCAGCCTGAAGAGGCTGCAGAACCTGCACCTGTGGTCGTCGAAGCCGCACCGGTAGCTGTCGAGCCGGCCCCGGTGGAAGCCGCCACCGTGATGCTGCCAAACGGCCGCGCGCCGAACGACCCACGTGAAGTGCGTCGCCGCAAGCGTGAAGCCGAGGCCGCAGCCAAAGCCGCTCAGCAAGCTGCCGAGCCAGTGCTGGAAACCGCCGATGAGCACAAGCCTCATCACGGTTGATAGCCAAGGCTGAATGAAAAAGCCCCGCCAGTGCGAACTGGCGGGGCTTTTTCTTGGCTATCTGCTTACCTGCGGGGAGGCCAACACAGGCAGAACAATCAGTAGAGGTTGGGCTCCATCTCCAGCACCACCCCGAACCGCTCCAGGATATCCGCCTGAATCCGCTGCGCCAGCGCATGCACCTGCGCCCCGCTCGCCTGGCCATAATTGACCAGTACCAACGACTGCATCCGATGCACACCGGCATCGCCCTCGCGGTAGCCTTTCCAGCCCGCCTGTTCGATCAGCCAGCCTGCGGCCAGCTTCACCTGGCCGTCAGCCTGGGGATAGGCGACCACACCTGGATACTGGGCACGGATGCACTCCACCCGCTCTGCCGACACCACCGGGTTCTTGAAGAAGCTCCCGGCATTGCCCAGCTCGGCCGGGTCCGGCAATTTCTCGCGACGAATGCTGCAAATGGCGTCACTGATCGCCTGCGCAGTCGGTTGCTCGACGCCCTGCTCCACCAGACGCTGGCGCACAGGCCCGTAATCCAGGTGGGCCTGCAAACTATGGCTCAAGGCAAAGCGCACGCGCAGGATCAACCAGCGCCCCGGGTTGCGCTTGAACACGCTGTCGCGGTAGCCAAAAGCGCACGCAGGGAGGTCGAAGTCACGCAGCTCACCGGTATCACGATCCAGCGCGGTCAACCCGGCGAACACATCCTTGATCTCCACGCCATAGGCGCCGACGTTCTGCATCGGCGCAGCACCCACGGTGCCTGGGATCAGGCTGAGGTTCTCCAGGCCACAATAGCCTTGCGTCAACGACCATTGCACGAACGGGTGCCAGGGTTCGCCGGCTTCCGCTTCGACCACCACCCGCTCGCCGTCGTCGCTCAGCACGCGTCGACCACGGCTGGCCATGTGCAATACCACGGCATCGATATCGCGGGTCAGCAGCAGGTTGCTACCACCACCGATCACCTGCACCGCCAACTCACGCTGACGCGCCTGGGCCAGCGTCTCGCGCACTTCGTCATCGCAGTGCGCCTGGGTGAAATAGCGGGCTTTTACATCAATGCCGAAGGTGTTGTAGGCCTTCAGCGAAACCTGTTCCTGCCAAACCGCTGTCATAGCCGCCCCTTGATTTCCACGACCAGCTCGCGGCACGCAGCCTCGATCAGGTCGAGCACCTGCTCGAAGCCTTCGGCGCCGCCATAGTAAGGGTCCGGCACTTCGTCCAGGGCCGCACCGTAGCGGCGCAGGAACAGGTCGAGCTCGCCAGCGGCGTTGTGCGGGCGCATGGCTCGCAGGTGACCGAGGTTGCTCTCATCCATGGCCAGGATCAGGTCGTACTCAGCGAAATGCGCCGCCTTGACCTGCTGGGCACGTTGCTGCGACAAGTCATAACCTCGCGCCAGCGCAGCCTTGCAGGTGCGGCTGTCAGGGGCCTTGCCGACATGCCAGTCACCGGTACCGGCAGACGCCACATGCACCTGCTCAGCCAAGCCAGCCACCTGCAACTGATGGCGCAGCACGCCTTCGGCGGTGGGCGAGCGGCAGATATTGCCGAGGCAGACGAACAGGACGCGCATCAGGCCTCCAGCAAGCGCCGTACGCGCTCCAGGTCTTCAGGGGTATCGACGCCCACGGCTGGCGCCTCGATGGCGTCTTCGACGTGGATACGCACGCCATGCCACAGCGCACGCAGCTGCTCCAGGGCCTCGGTCTGCTCGAGCCAGCACGGGCCCCAGCTGACGAAGTCCTGCAGGAAACCGACGCGGTAGGCGTACATACCGATGTGGCGGCGATACGGCACGCCTTCCGGCAGCACGCTGCGGTCCTTGGCAAAGACATCGCGGGCCCATGGCAGCGGCGCGCGGCTGAACGTCAGGGCCAGGCCGTTCTTGTCGCTGACCACCTTGACGGCATTGGGGTTGAACACCGTTTCCGGCTCATGGATCGGCTCGGCCAGGGTGGCGATGCCGGCTTCCGGGTGAGCGGCCAGGTTGGCAGCCACCTGGTCGATGATCACGGGCGGGATCAGCGGCTCGTCACCCTGCACGTTGACCACGATGGCATCGGCTGGCAGGCCGAGGTGCGCGGCCACTTCGGCCAGGCGGTCGGTGCCCGACTCATGGTCGGCGCGGGTCATCAGCACTTCAGCGCCGAAGGCCTGGCAGGCTTCGAGGATGCTGGCGTCATCGGTGGCGATGACCACGCGGCAGGCGCCGCTCTTGCGCGCCTGCTCCCAGACGTGCTGGACCATCGGCTTGCCGGCGATTGGCAGCAATGGCTTGCCCGGCAAGCGCGTGGAGCGCAGCCGGGCAGGAATGACCACGGTGAAATTCACGCTCATTTGTCCAGACGCTCATCGTCGGTCAGGGTACGCGCCTCGCTTTCCAGCATCACCGGGATGCCGTCGCGGATCGGGTAGGCAAGGCCCGCGCCCTTGCTGATCAGCTCGGTCTTGTCGGCGCTGAGCTTGAGCGGGCCCTTGGTGATCGGGCAGGCCAGGATATCGAGCAGTTTGGTGTCCATGGAAGCGTCCTTGAGGCCGGATGGCCGGAAGTTGAAGAAGGGCTCAGGGCTTGCGCAGCAAGCGCTGCAGCTGGCTGTCGAACCAGGCGCCGAAGGCCGGCGTGGGCTGTGCCTCGACAGCCAGGTACCACCAGTCATCGGCAGCGAAGGCACGGCATTTCACCGCATCCTTCTCGGTCATGACCAGCGGCAACGGCGGGCTGAACGCCAGGCTTTGGGCGCTGAACTGCGCATGGTCGGCAAAGGGATGCGGCACCGGCTGCCAGTTTAGCCCCAGCAGAGTATTGAAGAAACGTTGCGGGTTGCCGATGCCGGCCACCGCGTGCAGGCGCTGGCCTGCCGGAAAATGATCGAGCTCGCGGCGCTTACCGCTGCGCAGGTTGACCAGGGCGGATGGCTGCAGGCGGAACGCAAAACCCTCGGCGCAGTCTTCACTGGCGCCGTTGAACAGCACGGCGTCAGCTTCCTGCAGGCGCTCGGCAGGCTCGCGCAGCGGCCCGGCCGGCAGGCAACGGCCATTGCCCAGCCCACGGGCAGCATCGATCAGCACCAGTTCAAGGTCACGGGCCAGGCGGTAGTGCTGCATGCCATCGTCACACAGGATCAGGTCCAGTGGCTCGCTGGCCAGCAGCGCCTGTACTGCGGCGCAGCGGTCAGGGTCGATCATCAGCGGCACGCCGGTGCGCTGGACGATCAGCAAGGGTTCGTCACCGGCCTGTTCGGCTGGCTGGCTCGCCTCTACCCGCCAGGGGTATTGCGGCGGCTTGGCACCGTAGCCACGGCTGACCACACCGACCTTGAGGCCCTGGCGGCGGCAATGTTCGATCAGCCAGAGGATCATCGGCGTCTTGCCGGTGCCGCCCACCGTGATGTTACCCACCACGATGACAGGCACCGGCGCCCGATAGCTGGCACTTTCACCACTGAGAAAACGCGCACGCTTGCGGGTCACCACGCGCCGGTACAGCGCTTCGAGCGGACGCAGCAGCGCCAAGGCCGGATGCCCGGCGTACCAGGCGGCAAGCAAGCGGTCGGCGAGCGCCATCAAGGGGTCCCCTGGGCGGCCTCGACGGTGGTCATGCGCAGGTGGCTGAAACCGAGCTTGCCGGCAGCATCCATTGCGGTGATCACGGCCTGGTGCGGGGTCTTGCCGTCGGCGCTGATGGCCAGCGGTAGCTTGTTGTCGCCGCCGGACTCACGCTCGATGGCCTCGGTCAGGGTCGCCAGGTCGCTCTTGGGCAGCAGGTGGTTGTTCACCGAATACACGCCATCGGCGCTGATGGTCACTTCCACCAGCTTGCCCTGGTCCGCTGGCGCTTGCTCGGCGCTGGCCGCTTCGGGCAGCTCGACACGCAACTGGGTCTCGCGGGTGAAGGTGGTGGTGACCACGAAGAACAGCAGCAGGACGAACACCACATCGATCAGCGATGCGAGGTTGATGTCGACGTTCTCCCGCTGGCGATTACGCCGGAACTTCACGCCTTGCCTCCGGCCACTTCCACTTCGCGGTCGCCCTGGATCACTTCCACCAGCTTGATCGCCTCCTGCTCCATGCCCACCACCAGCTCATCGATGCGGCGCAGCAGGAAGCGGTGGAAGAACACTGCCGGGATACCGACCATCAGGCCGGCCGCAGTGGTGACCAGGGCCTTGGAGATACCACCGGCCAGCACAGCGGCGTTGGCGGTCATCTGCGAGCCCATGAAGGCGCTGAAGATATCGATCATGCCCAGCACGGTGCCCAGCAGGCCGAGCAGCGGCGCCATGGCCGCGATGGTGCCGAGGGCGCTGATGTAGCGCTCGAGTTCGTGGATGACGCGCGAGGCGGCTTCTTCGATGCACTCTTTCATGATCTCGCGGCCATGGCGCGAGTTGGCCAGGCCCGCCGCGAGGATTTCGCCCAGCGGTGAGTCGGCGCGCAGGGCCTTGAGCTTGTCACTGGTGAGTTGCTTGTCCTTGATCCACATCCACACCTGGCCCAGCAGGTGCGGCGGGGTGACGCGGCTGGCGCGCAGGGTCCACAGGCGCTCGACGACGATAGCCATGGCGGCGATGGAGCTCAGAATGATCGGCAGCATCATCCAACCACCGGACTTGACCAATTCCCACACAGTAAACGCCCCTCTGGAAAAAGGCCGCCACTCTAACACAGGAGCGCAAGGGGCTCATCTGCCGGAGGTCAGGGAAATCAACCGCAGCCTGCATCACGCCAGAAACGTCGCTGCCGGCGCACACCTTCAACTTCACCTTGCCCGCCCAAAACCAAGCGCAAAGCCCCATCCACCGCCGTGTCATGCACCACTACCCCATGCCGCCCATACCGCTCGACCACTTGAGCATGCGGATGCCCGAAGCTGTTGTTGCGCCCCCGCGAAATCAGCACCCCACGCGGTGCCGTGGCGCGGATGAAGGCCTCGGTGGACGATGTACGGCTGCCATGGTGCGGCGCCTGCAGCCAATCGATAGCGGGCGTTTCGGTATCCGCCAGCCAAGCCCGCTCAGCGCCGGCCTCCATATCCCCCGCCAGCAACATCCGCTCGCCTTGTGCCTCGACCATCAGCACGCAGGAACGGTCGTTACTGCTTTGCCCGTCCACCCAGCGCCATAGCGAAAAATGCACGCCATCCCAGGTCCATTGCTCGCCACTGGCACAAGGTTGCAACTGCACGTCATCCAGCGCTTCACCGCCAATCGCCCGCTTGACCGGCAAGCCTGCCTGGATGGCCGCAGCGCCCCCCGCATGGTCGGCATGGGCGTGGCTGATCAGCATCAGGTCCAGGCGGTCCACCCCCAGCTTGCGCAGGGTCGGCAGCACCACCCGTTCCCCCAGGTCGTTTTCGCCCTTGGCCGGCCCGGCGTCGTACAGCAGGGTGTGGTGCCGCGTGCGCAACAGCATCGCCAAGCCTTGGCCAACGTCCAGCTGCCACACCTCGACCTGCCCATGCGGTACCGAATCTCGCGGCAGCCAAAGGGCCAGCAGCATGACCCCACCAAGGCCACGCAACGGCACACCACGAGGCAACAGCAGCAGCAGAGCCCCAATACAAACCAGTAACCAGGCCAACACTGGCAGAGCTGGCGGAGTCCATACCGGCTGCCATTGCGCCATCAGGGTAAGCAGTCGAAACAGTATTTCCAGCAAGCCACCCGCAACCCACAGCAACCCCTCGCCAATGCCCGCCAGCGGCAACAACAGCGTACCGAGCAATGCCAGTGGCAACACCGCCAGGCTGACCCAGGGCACCGCCAGCACATTTGCCACAGGCGCACTCAGGCTGACCGGCAACCCCGTCGCCAACAGCACCGGCAGCAGGCCAACAGCGATCACCCACTGGGCCCGCGTCCATGCCTGCCAGGGGCGCCAGCCGCCAAGCCGTGCAGCAAAGCTGTAGATGAGGATCGCCACCGCCGCGAACGACAGCCAGAAGCCGGGGAGCAGCGCGGCCAGGGGTTCGACCAGCAACACCAGGATCAACGCCAACAGCAGCGGAAATACCGCCCCCAGTTGGCGAAAGCGCAGGCGCCACAGCAGCACCACCGCCAGCATCAGGCAGGCACGCTGCACCGGCACGCCCGCACCGGCCAGCCAGCCGTAGCCCAGCGCCGCAGCCAGCGCCAGGCCGCACGCCCAGGGCAACCACGGCCACCCACGTGGCCAGCCCCCCCAACGCGCCAGGCTCGCGACCAAGGCATACAGCAAGCCCGCGACCAGGCCGATGTGCTGACCGGAAATCACCAGCAAATGCACCGTGCCGGTCGCCTGCAACGCCTGCCATTGTTCGCGGGCCAAGCCCGCTCCGTCGCCGAGCACCAAGGCGACCAATGCCGCTTCCTGCCCCTGGGCATCGACCTTCAGCAGGCGCTCGCGCAGTGCATCCCGCCACCCCGGTGCCACTGCGTGCACCCGCTGCCCCGCCTTGACCGTGCCCGTGGCGCCGATGCGCCGGGCCAGCAGCTGCGCCTCGCGATCCGGGCCATGCGGGTTCAGCAGCCCAGCCGGGCGCTGCAAGGTCACCGCCACGCGCCAATGCTCGCCGGCCCGTATGGCCGGGCCTTCGAACCAGCTCAGTAGCAGGCGCCGAGGCAGCTCGGCGCGGCGCGAATGCGGCTGTGCCAGCTCGAAGCGTACGCCCTGTGCGGTACGTGTCGGCAACCCGACAACCTGGCCTTCCAACCATAGCGTGCGGCCATCCACGCCCGCTGCCAGGCGGTCGTCCAGCGCCTGCTGGGCCGACCAACACGCCCAGCACAGCCCCAACAGAAAACAGCCCAGCGGCCGCAGCCTGGTGAACAGGCAGGCCAGACCACCCAGCAACAGCAGTAAAAGCCACCCGACCGACGGCAACGCGGGGAGAAAGCCCAGGCACAACAGCCCGAGCGCGAGCGCAAACATCCCTGTGCGCATGAGGTAGAGCTCCAGAAGCACAATCGCTTACTGAGGCTTAGACGAAAAGCCGGCATTGCCCGCTCAACAATTGTCACAAACTCTAAACGAGGCTGAACGCGAATCGAGGCATACTGCCCCGATCAACGCTCCGGGAGCCTACATGCCGCGCCGACTTTTCAAACGCTACATGCCGGATCCGACCAGCATTCGGGAACACAAGTCCTTACGCTTTTTCGGCAAGCTGCTGCATGACCCGAACCTCTGGCACCTCAACCGCCACTCGGTGGCGCGGGCCATGGGTGTGGGCCTGTTCGCGGCGTTGATCCCCATTCCCATGCAGATGCTGCTGGCTGCGGCGCTGGCGATTCCGGTGCGCGGCAACCTGCCGATCGCCGTCAGCCTGGTGTGGCTGACCAACCCGCTGACCATGCCACCGGTGTTCTTCGTCACCTACATGACCGGCGCCTGGCTGATGCAGATCCCGCCGCGCTCCCTGCCCGACGAACTGACCTTCGAATGGATCACCGACCAGCTGGCCACGCTGTGGCAGCCGTTTCTGCTGGGCTCGGTGGTGTGCGGGGTGGTGCTCGGCGTGGTCGCCTACTTCGCCACCCTGCTGTACTGGCGCTGGTGGATTGGCCGGCAGTGGCGCCGGCGCAAGCAACGGGTGTCAGGCGCGCATGCCGCGGCCGCTGACCAGCAGGCGCACGCACAGCACGTAGAGCACCGCAGTGGCCACCAGCATGAAGGTGATCGCCGTACCAATACTGATGTCCGACACCCCTAGGATGCCGTAGCGGAACGAGTTGACCATGTGCAGCACCGGGTTGGCCAGCGACACGGTCTGCCAGAACGGCGGCAGCAGGTTGATCGAGTAGAACACCCCGCCCAGGTAGGTCAGCGGCGTCAGCACGAAGGTCGGGATGATCGAGATATCGTCGAAGTTGCGCGCGAACACCGCGTTGACGAAGCCCAGCAACGAGAAGATGGTCGCGGTCAGCAGCACCACGATGACCGTCACGCCCAGGTGATGCACCTGCAGGTCGGTGAAGAACATCGACAGGATGGTCACGATCACGCCCACCGCCAGACCACGCAGCACGCCGCCCAGCACATAGCCGACCAGAATGGTGTGCGGCGACACCGGCGACACCATCAGCTCTTCGATCGAGCGCTGGAACTTGCTGCCGAAGAAGCTCGACACCACGTTGCCATAGGAGTTGGTGATCACCGACATCATGATCAGCCCCGGCACGATGTACTGCATGTAGGTGAAGCCGCCCATGTCGCCGATCTGCCGACCGATCAGGTTACCGAAGATCACGAAGTACAGGACCATGGTGATCGCCGGCGGCAGCAGGGTCTGCGGCCAGATGCGCAGGAAGCGCCGCACTTCGCGGTAGACAATGGTCTGCAGGGCGACCCAGTTGGTGCGCAGTTCCACACTCATACGGCCACCTTCGACAGGTTTTTTTCCACCAGGGACACGAACAGCTCCTCGAGTCGGTTGGTCTTGTTGCGCAGGCTCTGCACCTCGATGTTCTGCAGCGCCAGCTGGCCGAACAGTGCGGTGATGCCGATGTCTTTCTCAACCTGCACTTCCAGCGTATGCGGGGTCAGCAGCCGGCACGGGTAGCCCTGCAACAACGGCGCCGCAGCCAGGTCCTGCTTGAGGTCGAGGACGAAGGTCTCGACATGCAGCTTGCCCAGCAACTGGCGCATGCTGGTGTTCTCGACGATGGTGCCGTGGTCGATGATGCCGATGTTACGGCACAGCTGCTCAGCCTCCTCCAGGTAGTGGGTGGTGAGGATGATGGTGATGCCCTTCTGGTTGAGCTCGGTGAGGAAGCTCCACATCGAACGGCGCAGCTCGATGTCCACGCCCGCGGTGGGCTCGTCGAGGATCAGCAAGCGCGGCTCGTGGATCAACGCGCGGGCAATCATCAGGCGGCGCTTCATGCCACCGGACAGCGAACGCGAAGGCACGTCGCGCTTGTCCCACAAGCCCAGCTGGGTCAGGTACTGCTCGGCGCGCTCCTTGGCGACCTTGGCCGGAATGCCGTAGTAGCCTGCCTGGGTCACGACGATGTCGAAGCACTTCTCGAACTGGTTGAAGTTGAACTCCTGCGGCACCACACCCAGGCAGCGCTTGAGCGCCGAGGGCTCACGGTCCAGGTCGTGGCCGAACACGTTGACCGTGCCGCTGGTCTTGTTGACCAGGGTCGAGAGGATGCCGATGGTGGTGGACTTGCCGGCGCCATTGGGGCCGAGCAAGGCGAAAAAGTCGCCTTCGGCGACATCAAGGTCGATGCCCTTGAGGGCCTGGAAGCCGTTGCCGTAGGTCTTGGTCAGCTGTCGGATGGACAGGGCGGAACTCATAGCGGGTCACTTACCGAAAAATTAGGTTCAGGACACGCCAGGGCAGATCACTGGCGCAGTGAGTGCGGCCATGGTGCAAGGCCAGGCCGCACAAGTACAGTCATGTGTATTGATAGTGACTATCGAAACAGCCGTGGTGTTCGATCAGGTCAGCGCGGTCATCACCGCAGCCTGATAAGCCGGGCGGGCCTTGAGGCGCTCATACCAGGCTTCCAGGTGGCGCATGGCCGGGCGCTCGATGGGCAGTTCGAACCAGGCGTAGACGAAGCTACCCAGTGGGATGTCGCCCATGCCGATCTGGTCACCGGACAGGTACGGTTGTTTGGCCAAGGTTTCATCGGCGATGGCCAGCAACTGGGCACATTGCTTGTGTGCGGCGTTGATTGCCACCCAGTCGCGCTGGTCTTCCGGGGTGCGCAGCAGGCCCCAGAACAGGGGGCGGAACGGGCCGGCGAAGGACGAAGTGGCCCAGTCCATCCACTTGTCGGCCAGGGCGCGCTGGCGTGGGTCTTCCAGGTACCAGCCCTGCTCCGCGCCGTATTCGGCGCACAGGTAGCGGACGATGGTGTTGGACTCCCAGAGCGTCAGGTCACCGTCTTCGAGCATCGGTACCAGGCCGTTGGGGTTGCGGGCGCGGTAGTGCGGCTCATTGACCACGCCGAAGGCGCCGCCGGCGTCGATCGACTCGAAATCCAGGCCCAGTTCATGGGCGACCCACAGCGCCTTGCGCACATTGCTCGAATTCTTGCGGCCCCAGATCTTCAGCATGGCAACGTCCTTATGAATGCGGAGGTGGGACAGTCTACTCCCGGCACAAGCAAACAATGAACTGAAACTCCCGCCGCCACACCCTGTCACTGTTCTGATCCTGCCGTTCACAGCGTTGCGTCTAAGCTGTCTGGGACGGCTCAAGCCCTGGTTCCAAGGAGGACCGATTATGTTGCTGTTGTGGTTGGTAGTGCTGGTCATCGGCGCGGCGTACCTCACGCACCGACGTCTGGCGCCCTTGCAGATTCTCGGCATCATGGCGGCCTATGTGCTGCTGATGGGCATTTTCAGCCACGCCCCCGGCTGGCTGCTGACCCTGATCTGGATCATGCTGGCGCTTAAAATCGCCCTGGTGGCGCTACCGGAGTGGCGGCGCAAGGTGTTCACCGCCCCGGTGTTCAACTGGTTCCAGCGCACCCTGCCGCCGATGTCACAGACCGAGCGTGAAGCTATCGACGCCGGCACCGTGTGGTGGGATGGCGAGCTGTTCAGCGGCCGCCCCGACTGGCGCACCCTGCTCAGCTATCCGGCACCGAAGCTGACCGAGGAGGAACAGGCTTTCATCGATGGGCCGACAGAAGCGCTGTGCGCCATGGTCAGCGACTGGCAGATCGGCCAGGACCTCGACCTGCCGCCCGAAGCCTGGGCGCATATCAAGCAGAACGGCTTCTTCGCCCTGATCATCCCCAAGGAATACGGCGGCAAAGGCTTCTCCGCCTACGCCCACTCCCAGGTAGCGATGAAACTCGCCACCCGCAGCGGCGACCTGGCCTCCACCGTGATGGTGCCCAACTCCCTGGGCCCGGCCGAGCTGTTGCTGCACTACGGCACCGACGAACAACGCAACCACTACCTGCCGCGCCTGGCGCGTGGCGAGGAAATCCCCTGCTTCGCCCTCACCGGTCCGCTGGCCGGCTCCGATGCCGGCGCCATGCCCGACACCGGGGTGGTCTGCAAGGGCCAATGGCAAGGCGAAGAAGTCATCGGCCTGCGCCTGAATTGGGAAAAGCGCTACATCACCCTCGGCCCGGTCGCCACCCTGCTGGGCCTGGCATTCAAGGCCTACGACCCGGACCACCTGCTGGGCGAAGAGGAAGAGCTGGGCATCAGCCTGGCCCTGATCCCCACCGATACCCCCGGCGTGGAGATCGGCAAGCGTCACCTCCCCCTGGGCGCCGCGTTCATGAACGGCCCCAACAGCGGCAAGGACGTGTTCGTGCCGTTGAGTTTCCTGATCGGCGGCCAGGCCATGCTCGGCAAAGGCTGGATGATGCTGATGAACTGCCTGTCGGTCGGCCGCTCGATCTCCCTGCCCGCCGTGGGCACTGGCGCCGCCAAGTACACCAGCCTGGTCACCGGCCAATACGCCAATATCCGCGAACAGTTCAACGTGCCGCTGGCAGCCTTCGAAGGCATTCAGGAATCGCTGGCACGCATCGGCGGCAACGCCTGGCTGATGGACAGCGCGCGCCTGCTGACTGCCAAGGCCGTGGACCTGGGCGAAAAACCCTCGGTACTGTCGGCGATCCTCAAGTACCACCTCACCGAACGCGGCCGCGAGTGCATCCAGCACGCCATGGACGTGCACGGCGGCAAGGGCATCATCATGGGCCCGAACAATTACCTGGGGCGCAACTGGCAAGGCGCGCCGATCTTCATCACTGTGGAAGGTGCCAACATCCTGTCGCGCAACCTGATGATCTTCGGCCAGGGCGCCATCCGCTGCCACCCGTTCGTACTCAAGGAAATGGCCCTGGCCGGGCGGGAAGACCATGACCAGGCGCTGCGCGAATTCGACGACTTGCTGATGAAGCACATCATGTTCGCTGCCGGCAACGCAGCCAGCACGCTGGTATTCAACCTGGGGCTGGGGCGCCTGGAAAGCGTGCCGGGCGATGCCTTGAGCCAAGGCTACTTCCGCGCCCTCAACCGCCAGGCATCCGCTTTTGCGCTGCTGGCCGACCTGTCGATGATGCTGCTGGGTGGCGCGCTCAAACGCCGCGAACGCCTGAGCGCACGCCTGGGTGACGTGCTGAGCTACCTGTACCTGGCCAGCGCCGCGCTCAAGCGCTATCACGACCTCGGCTCACCGGAACACATGCAGCCCTTGCTGCGCTGGGCCATGGAAGAAAGCCTGGGTCAGGCGGAAAAGGCCCTGGACCGGCTGCTGGACAACTTCCCCAACCGCTTTGTCGGCTGCGCCCTGCGCGTATTGGTATTCCCCTTTGGCCGCCGCCATACCGGGCCGAGTGATGAACTGGATGCCGAGGTGGCGGCATTGATCGGCCGCAGCAAAGGCGATCCTGCACTGGAAGAGCTACTCGCCGGCTGCTTCAGGCCACAGGCTGACGGTGACCCGGTGGCGGCGCTGCAACGGGCCTGCGACTTGCTGGATGAAGCGGCGCCGCTACACAAGGCGCTGCATCAGGCAATCAAGGAAGGCAAGGTGCGGCCGGCACCTGGGCAGCCGGTGATCGATGCAGCTGTTGACGCCGGTGCATTGCAACCTGGCGAAGGGCAGCGGCTGCAGGCAGCGGAACAGGCTCGACGCAAAGTGATCGATGTGGATGCCTTCGACAAGGCGCAGTTACTGCCGGAACAAGGCAAGGTCCGCTGAGGCGTGGGGGGGGGGGGGGGGGGGGGGGACCAACCCCCCAAAAAAACCCCCCCCCAAAAACCACACCCAAACACCCC
>NZ_JBDJMM010000011.1:0-166201 GCF_039673865.1 Pseudomonas sp. TWI628
GTATGTGTACGAGCCGGGTAGCTATGCGCCGTTGGCGCGGGTTGATCAGGCGGAAGGGGAAGGGCAGAAGCTTTATTACTTCCATACGGATCAGATTGGTACGCCGCTGGAACTGACGGACAGTGATGGCACGATTGTTTGGCAGGCGACGTATCGCTCGTGGGGTTCCATTGAGCAGCTGGACGTTAGTGAAGTCGAACAGAACCTACGATTCCAAGGCCAGTACTTCGATGACGAAACTGCGCTGCACTACAATACTTTCCGTTATTTTGATTCGGAAGTTGGGAGGTATGTATCGCACGACCCAATAGGTTTGTTGGGTGGCGTAAACTTGTACCAATATGCGGCGAACCCAATTAGCTGGCTCGATCCCTTAGGGTGGATTACCTACAATACAATGCCTGGGATAGATGGTTTCCAAAAGCATCATATTATCCCGCAGCAGCTATCTAACCATGCTGCTATGCAGGCGGGGGAGGTAAATATTCATAAGTTGTCAAACATTATTTATCTGCCGAAATATGAAGAGAATCATCCGACGCGAACAGTTCATCGCGGCTCACATGCACAATATACTTCGGCTGTAGAGAAAAAGCTGGATATAATTCACGAGTACGGCAAGAAAAACGGTTGGGCAAAAGCCGACTACCAAAAGGCCATTCACGGAGTAATGGTGGATGAGAGGAAGGGACTTCGCGCAGGTAAAACGATGCTGAATAAGAACTCTGTCCGAGGAGCAGCTTGTGGCTAAAAACTTTATATTATCTATTGCAGAAGACTATCCGGAAAGCTATTGGCTTAAGATAAAGATGTTGTCAGGTAGGGATTCTGGAGTTTTTAAAGAGGGCGTGGTTGTAGGGGAGGATATAAAAGTTTGTTTCGAGGGGGCGAGAAAGGTTAGTGCATCCAAGCTGTTGGCTTATGATTTTTTCTTTAGTGATGGGCCTAACTTGATCTCGCCGCGACTACACGAGTTGATGTGCCAAGAAGGTATTACCGGTGTGCAATTTGTGGATGCAGAACTGGTCTTGGGTGGTGTGTCTCATGTCGGTTATAAGGTTTTTAATGTGATTGATAGTTCGTCTGCTTTTGATTTGCAAAAATCTATCAGTGAGCCGTTGCTTAGCTATATGCCTGATGGTCCGCGGTGGTTTAGTAAGATTGTTCTGAATGATGAGGCTGAACTGTCTAGTGATGTTGTAAGGGCTAAGGAGGAAAGTGCTACTATTGTCGTGTCTGCTCGTGTTAAGTCTATTTTTGAGAGCAACTCAGTTCGCGGTCTGCAATTTACGCCTTAGATATCTGTGGATCTAAGCTTGTCTGGGTTTATTGTGTGGGTGTTTAGAAGGTAGGGATGGCTGTGGGGCTTTGATTGAAAAAGAATCTGATCTTTAACAATTAATAGATGAATTGGCTCTGCTAGATCCTTGGTGGAGCCAATATTTTTACGGCATTTGCTAGCAAGTGTAACGACAAGCCTCCCGAGCAGATGTGTCCGGTCTGCACACAGGACGGCCACTTTCCGCACTTCTCCCACACCTCCGATGGCACCCGCGTGCACCTGCACTACGACAACCCGCTGGGCCGCCTGACCGACATCAAGCGCGTAGTCGACAACCAGGCCGTCGAAACGCTCACCCAGTACCGCTACGACGAACACGGCCAGCTGACCACGGTGATCAACCGCAACGGCGACACCGTGCGCAGCTTCAGCTTCATCACATCGTAATTTCCAACTCAAAGGACGTCAGAATGATTGCCTTGAGGAAACAGATGAAGGAGCTGGGGGTCGATATCAATAACAGGAAAAACGGCATCTGGTTACCAAATACAGAGTCTGCAAGGTCCCCGGCACACTTGCAACGCCACACAAGGGCGCCGGCATACATGGTAATGCCTACAAACAACACGTGTATGGTACGCTGGCAGGCAAGACAACCAAGAAAAAGTTCTTGAATGGACGTGCCGAACTCAAAGAGCAGTTAAGTGGCGGTAAAACATTTGCTGTTAGGAGGTAGTTGTGATTCCAGATAAATTTACGGCCTTATTCGAAAAATTACAGTCTAAGCTTGAAATGGACCCTCCCGACGTCGCGGGTGCGCAGCGCATCAAAAATGAAGATGCGAAATGGTCGAAGGGGCCTAGTTTTTCAATATTACCCTATGGGTTGGAGTTGGCTGGAGTGACTCCTTCACCTATCCTGGAAAATGAGCCAAAAAGCAAAAAAAACTGCTTTAAATTTTATTGCAACGAGGCGGGGGAGTTCTATAGGTCAGATATATATGGTGTGAGCTCGACAATAATAGAGACTGAAATATGTCAGGTGGAGGGTCAATTGAGGTCTTCAGTTCGATTTGACGACGATGGAAAGGCAGTTCGCGCTTCTGGTGTTGTTTTTGAAAACGGAAAACCATATATATCATGTCATCTCGAGGATGATGGTGAGTACTGGTGCTATGAGTATAAGTGTAAGGGGCAACAGGTGGCTTCAATGATTGTTTATGCCTCTAATAGCGTGCCTGGTACCGAGATATTTGTAGAGCGGGATGGTGAGGTTTTGATTGGTCTGTATTTCTCTAGTAAAGAATCAAAGATTTACGTCTATAGGGTTTAATTGAGACTCGATATGAGCCCCATGTCGATGTGGTGGGTCTTCATTTTAGATGCTTATAAGGTGTATCTCTCCAAGGTCGCGATTGCGGTTTACAAGATGAGCTTTGAATAAATGTTTGTCTAGGTTCAACAGGGTTCACCTCTGGCTAGGCGTGAATTTTACCGAAGAGGAAGAAAATCTGAAATACTTTGAAATCGACTACTCAGGCGACTATGAGATTGACGACCCTCAATACCCGGTCTGTCAGTTCTGTACCGATGTCGGCGAACGCTGGTACGACGAGGATTTCATTGGCATCATCCCACGCAAACCCACACTGGTTGATATCGACGCCATGCTGGGTGACTCCGCAATCGACAGAAGCGAATGGAACAGGGTCAAAGCCATTTGCTTGAGTCTTGGCATTGTGAAGATGAATGCAATGTTCTGGTATTCTGATGGCAGCTTGGTGATCCCGACACCGCTCAAAGAACATTATAACGGCCTGCGCTATGTTGGCTTGTTCGAAGGCGAATGATGGCCATGGAGGCGGGGTGGTCAAAGCGCAAGTAACCTGAATGGAAATGGAGTTCAAATGCCCGCAAGGACGACAAAACGCAAGAACAAGCCACCGCATCCGGGCAGTGAGGTCCACGACAACTTGGTGGAGATGGATTTCTGGGTAAAGTGCGCCTACCTGTTCACACCGGCGTTCCTGGCGCTTTTGGGTGGCCTGCGTGCTGCGATGATCGCCATCTTCATCTACCCCGTGATCAGCATCATCTACTTCATCATCCGCCACCGTTACCTGAAGAGCGTACCGCCAGAGAAGCTGGTCCAAGTGGTGCCCTGGAGCCATATCTATGAAGGGCGAAACCTGTCGATGATCATCCTGAACTTCTGCGTTCTGGCATGTGGATACGCGCTCTACAATCACTTTTTCTAAGGTGGTTCCACTACGCGGAACCACATTCGTTTGTACTCCCTCGCCACTCGCGCTTATCTGTCGCCAAGCACGACCTGCCTTCCCCGTCGTGATCTCAAAGCGAACAACAAGAACGGGCCCCACCCGCGCGAGGAGATTCCCCATGCAGCAACACCACCACATCCTGGCCTGGCTCAACGACGTGGCCAGCGACCTGCACGCCATCCGCCACGATATCCACGCTCACCCTGAACTCGGTTTCCAAGAAAGCCGCACTTCGGCCCTGGTCGCCACGCTGCTGCAGCAGTGGGGCTACGAGGTGCACACCGGCATCGGCAAGACCGGTGTGGTCGGGGTGCTGCGCAACGGCAGCAGCCCGCGCAAGCTGGGCCTGCGCGCCGACATGGACGCGTTGCCGATCCATGAGGCCACCGGCGCCGCCTACAGCAGCCGCCACCAGGGCTGCATGCATGCCTGTGGCCATGACGGCCACACCACCATGCTGCTGGGTGCAGCGCGTTACCTTGCCGCTACACGGCAGTTCGACGGCACGTTGACGCTGATCTTCCAGCCGGCCGAGGAGGGCCAGGGTGGGGCCGAGGCGATGCTTGCCGATGGGCTGCTGGAGCGCTTTCCTTGTGATGCACTGTTCGGCATGCACAACATGCCGGGGCTGCCAGCAGGGCACCTTGGCTTGCGCGAGGGGCCGATGATGGCCTCGCAGGACCTGCTCACCGTCACCCTCGAGGGCGTTGGCGGGCATGGCTCGATGCCGCACCTGACGGTCGACCCGTTGGTGGCGGCGGCCAGTGTGGTGATGGCGCTGCAGACGGTGGTGGCGCGTAACATCGATGCCCAGGAGGCGGCGGTGGTCACGGTCGGCGCGCTGCAGGCGGGCGAGGCGGCCAACGTGATTCCGCAGCAGGCGCTGCTGCGCCTGAGCCTGCGGGCGCTGGATGCCCAGGTGCGGGCGCAGACTCTGGAGCGGGTGCGGGCGATCATCGTCAGCCAGGCCGAGAGCTTTGGCTGCACGGCCAGCATCGAGCACCGGCCAGCGTACCCGGTGCTGGTCAACCACGCCGCGGAGAACGCCTTTGCCCAGCAGGTCGGCGAAGCGCTGCTGGGCGCCGACAAGGTCGATGGCAACACCCGCAAGCTGATGGGCAGCGAGGATTTTGCCTGGATGCTGCAGCGCTGCCCGGGCGCTTACCTGTTCATCGGCAATGGCCTGCAGCGGCCGATGGTGCACAACCCGGCCTATGACTTCAACGACGACATCCTGCTGACCGGCGCTGCCTACTGGGGCGCGCTGACCGAGAGCTGGCTCAAGCCGGCCTGATCGACCCTGTATTGACGACTGCCGCTGGCACCCGGGTGCGGCTGCGCCCGGGCGATCACTTGAACAGAAGATGGAGTGTTCCGCATGCAGATTTCCAATACAGGCGCGTCGCGTACCCGGCAAGTGGTGGCGGCGGTCATCGGCAATGCGCTG
Source organism: Pseudomonas sp. TWI628 (assembly GCF_039673865.1). Lineage (NCBI taxonomy): Bacteria > Pseudomonadati > Pseudomonadota > Gammaproteobacteria > Pseudomonadales > Pseudomonadaceae > Pseudomonas > Pseudomonas sp. TWI628. The sequence goes on from NZ_JBDJMM010000011.1 coordinate 5,011, forward strand.
GAGTGGTATGACTTTATCGTGTACGGCTTTCTGGCGAGCATCATCGCCCGCCAGTTCTTCCCTTCGGACGACGAATACAGCTCGCTGTTGATGGCCCTGGCCACCTTCGGCGTGGGCTTTTTCATGCGCCCGGTGGGTGGGGTGCTGCTGGGTGTGTACTCGGACCGCAAGGGGCGCAAGGCGGCGATGCAGCTGATCATCCGCCTGATGACGGTGTCGATCGCCATGATCGCGTTCGCCCCCGGCTACCTCGCCATCGGCATGGGCGCGCCGCTGCTGATCGTGGTCGCGCGCATGCTGCAGGGCTTTGCCACCGGCGGCGAGTACGCCAGTGCCACGGCGTTCCTGGTGGAGAGCGCACCGGCCAACCGCAAGGGGCTGTATGGCTCGTGGCAGCTGGTGGGGCAGTGCCTGGCGGTGTTTTCCGGGGCGGCGATGGTCGCGCTGGTCACCCACCTGTGCACGCCCGAGACGCTGGACAGCTGGGGCTGGCGGATTCCGTTCGTGCTCGGCTTGCTGATCGGCCCGGTGGGGCTGTGGATTCGCAAGCACATGGAAGAGCCCGAGGAGTTTCTGCAAGCACGAGAGCAGGCCAAGGGGCAGGCGCCGGGCCTATGGCAGGTGCTGCGTGAGCACCGCCGCAGCCTGCTGGTGTCGATGGGCCTGGCCTGTGGCGCGACGGTGTCGTTCTACGTGGTACTGGTGAACATGCCGACCTTCGCCCACAAGAACCTCGGCCTGCCGCTGGACCAGGTGCTGCTGGTGCAGATGCTCGCCGTGGGCCTGATGACCGTGGTGATTCCGCTGTCTGGCGCGCTGTCGGACCGGCTCGGCCGAAGGCCGGTGCTGATGGCCTTCACCCTGGCGTTCTTCGTCATGGTCTACCCGCTGTATGTGTGGGTGGCCGCAGCGCCTTCGATCGAGCGCCTGCTGGTGATGCAGCTGCTGCTGTGCACGGCCATCGGCGGTTTCTTCGGCCCGGCGCCGACCGCGCTGGCCGAGCAGTTCCCGGTCGAGGTGCGTTCCACCGGCGTATCGGTGGCTTACAACGTGGCGGTGATGGTGTTCGGCGGCTTCGCTCCGCTGATCGTCACCTGGCTGAGCAAGGTGCTCGGCACCCCGGTGGCACCGTCGTTCTACGTGCTGTTCGCCTGCCTGCTGACCCTGCTTGGCACCTATTGCCTGAAAGAAGCGCCGCGCGCCGGCAAGGCCGTCGCCTACAACCTTGGAGTGAAACCGTGAACGCGTTAGCTATCGATCCGATCGTCGCCCTCGACGCCGAGGCCCTGTCCCGGGCCATCCATGCCCGCCAGGTGGCGTGCCGCGAGGTGATGCAGGCTTACCTGGGCCATATCGAGCGCTGCAACCCGCAGGTCAATGCGCTGGTGTCGCTGCGCGCCACTGAAGACCTGCTGGCCGAGGCCGATGCCTGCGACCGCGAACTGGCGCGCGGCCAGTCCCGTGGCTGGATGCACGGCATGCCCCAGGCGATCAAGGACCTGGCCGCCACGGCCGGGCTGCGCACCACGCTGGGTTCGCCGTTGTTCGCCGGGCAGGTGCCGGCACACGACGCCATCAGCGTGGCGCGGGTACGGGCCAGTGGGGCGATCATTATCGGCAAGAGCAACGTACCGGAATTCGGCCTGGGCTCGCAGAGCTACAACACGCTGTTCGGCACCACCACCAATGCCTACGACCACAGCCGCGTGGCCGGCGGCAGCAGCGGTGGCGCGGCGGCGGCACTGGCCATGCGCCTGCTGCCGGTGGCCGATGGCAGCGACATGATGGGGTCGCTGCGCAACCCGGCGGCGTTCAACAACGTGTTCGGCCTGCGCCCGTCGCTGGGGCGGGTGCCTTATGGGCCGACGCCGGAGCTGTTCATGCAGCAGCTGGCCACCGAGGGGCCGATGGGGCGCAGCGTCACCGATGTGGCCCGCTTGCTGACGGTGCAGGCCGGGCATGATGCGCGGGTGCCGTTGTCGCTTAATGACGGCGGGCGGGATTTTGCGGCCGGGCTGCAGCGAGATTTCAAAGGCGCACGGATCGGCTGGCTGGGTGACTACGACGGCTACCTGCCGATGGAAGACGGCGTGCTGGGCCTGTGCGAAGCGGCCCTGGCCGATTTCGCCGAGCTCGGCTGCGAAGTGGAGGCTTGCCAGCCTGCGTTCGATCAGGCGCGGTTGTGGCAATGCTGGCTGACTCACCGCCACTTCCTGGTGCACGGCAACCTGGCGGCGGCCTATGCCGACCCAGGCAAGCGGGCGCTACTCAAACCCGAGGCGCAATGGGAAGTGGAGGGTGGCCTGCAGCTCAGCGCCGCCGCCGTTTATCAGGCGTCGCTGGACCGCAGCGCGTGGTACCAGGCCCTGCACACACTGTTCGAGCGTTACGATTTCCTGCTGTTGCCCTCGGCCCAGGTGTTCCCTTTCGACGCAGCCGAGGCCTGGCCGAAGGTGGTCGGGGGGCGGACCATGGACACCTATCACCGCTGGATGGAGGTGGTGATCGGGCCGACCCTGGCAGGCCTGCCGAGCATGAGCGTGCCGGTCGGTTTCAATGCTGCGGGGCTGCCCACGGGCCTGCAGATCATAGGCCCGGCCCAGGCTGACCATGCCGTGCTGCAGCTGGCCTACGCCCATGAACAGCTGACCCGCTGGGTGGCGCGGCGACCACCGCCAAGCCTCCTGGCACGCTGAAGGGGCTGGCCCGGCCCGTATCTTGCTGGGCATGATGACCATCCACGCACAGACAGGGAGGTCGGATCCATGGGCACAGCGACAGACAGCGGCGGCGTGCGTTCGGTGGAGCGTGCGCTGGCCATCGTCGAATTGCTTGGCGAGCATCAGGCCCTGGGCCTGGAAGAGCTGCATTACCTCACCGGCCTGCCCAAGGCCACGGCCTCGCGCATGCTCGCCACCCTGCAGGAGCAGGGCTGGGTTTACCGCGGGCTCAGCGACCGGCGTTACCGCCTGTGTGCCCGCCGCCTGTTCGGCGACCGCCAGCAGCGCTTCAAGCGCCAACTGGTGGAAAGCGCTGCGCCGTTGCTGCTGGAGCTTAGCGAGCGCACTGGGCTGGTAGTCGACCTGTCGAGCTTCGACGGCGAGCGGCTGGAGGTGATGGAAAGTGCGATTCCGCAGGTGTTGCGTAAGCGTTATCCGAGCAACTGCCAGATCGTCGGCCAGCATGCCAGTTTGTTCCATTCGGCGATGGGCCGGGCGTGCCTGAAGGAGCTGGAGGTAGATGAGGTGCAGCGCCTGGCCCGGCATGAGCGGGGCGGCGGCGAAGAGTTGATGCGCGGCCTGGAAGGGGATGCGCTCAAGGGTTTTGGGCAGCGTACCGAGGGGTATTGGGAGTATCCGGTGCGCTTGCCGTTCCTGATCCGGGCGATTGCCTTGCCGGTGCGGGTACAGGGGCAACTGGCCGGGAGCATTGCCTTGCACTGGCCACTGGATCAGGCGCCGGTGGAACAGGTGATGAGCCTGCACCTGAACAGCCTGGCGGCGACTGTCGGGGAAGTGCAGGATGCGTTGGTGGGTTAGGGGTGTTTGGCGGTAGATGCTTGGTGGTTTCGCGATCGAGCGCCGCCACAAATTTCAAGGCATACACTTGCAATTACCTCCCCAAAGGCAACTCCCATGCTGGTCATCGAGCACTTGCACAAGTCGTTCCCCACCGCCCAAGGCCCGCTCCAGGTCCTGCGCGGCGTCGACCTGACCCTTGCACGCGGCAGCAGCCTGGCCCTGATGGGCGAATCCGGCAGCGGCAAAAGCACCTTGCTGCACCTGGTCGCCGGCCTCGACCGTGCCGACAGCGGGCGCATCCTCATCGACGGTGAACCCCTTCACGGCCACGGCGAAGCCGCCCTGGCCCGCTGGCGGCGCGAGGGCATCGGCCTGGTCTTCCAGCAATACAACCTGATCAGCAGCCTCGACGTGGGGGCTAACCTGGCCTTCCAGGCGCGTCTGGCCAACCGCCACGACCCGCAGTGGCTGGCCTACCTGGCCGAACGCCTTGGTTTGTCGACGTTGCTGGATCGTTATCCAGAACAGCTGTCCGGCGGCCAGCAGCAACGTGTCGCCATCGGCCGGGCACTGGCCAGCCGGCCGGCGCTGTTGCTCGCCGACGAACCCACCGGCAGCCTCGACGAAGCCAGCAGCGACGAGGTGCTGGCCTTGCTCCTGCAACTGGTCGGCGAGGCCGGCAGCAGCGTGCTGATGGTGACCCACAGCCCGCGCCTGGCCGCTTGCCTGCAACACCGCTGCGTGCTGCACCAGGGCCGGGTGCAAGGGGCATGAACAACCTGCTGATCGCCCTGCAGGCGCTGGGCAGCCATTGGTGGCGCCACCGCTTGCAGTGCCTTAGCATCTTCACCGGCCTGTGGCTGGCCACGGCCTTGTGGACCGGCGTGCAGGCCCTCAACGCCCAGGCGCGCAGCGACTATGCCCAGGCCAGTGCCGTGCTGAGCGGGGCGGCGCACCTGCAGATCGTCGCCCGCGCTGGGCCGCGTTTCGACCAGGCGCTTTACGTGCAACTGCGCAGGCAAGGCTGGCAAGTGACGCCCGTGCTGGAAGGGCTTTTGCGCCTGGCCGGCGAGCCAGCCGTTGCCGTCAGGCTGATCGGCATCGAGCCGTTGAGCCTGCTGCCGGGCATGGCCGTCGCGGGTGCCGACCCGGCAAGCTTCGACTTGCCGGCCTTCATCGGCAGCCCCGGGCAAGCCTGGGTCGGCCCGGATACCTTGCGCCAATTGGCGGGCAAGCGGCGCACGGTCGATGGCCAGGCGTTGCCGCCGCTGATGCTCAATGAACAGCTGGCCCCCGGCGTGATGCTGGTTGATGTCGGTGTGGCCCAGGCCTTGCTCGATGCGCCGGGGCAGCTGTCACGGCTGGTCAGCGACACCGACCAGCCGTTGCCGCAGGCGCTCGCTGACCGTTTGAAGGTACAGCCAGCAGACGATGACACCGACCTGCAACGCCTGACCGCAAGCTTTCATCTGAACCTGACGGCCCTCGGCCTGCTGGCATTCGTGGTCGGGCTGTTCATCGCCCATGCGGCCATCGGCCTGGCGCTGGAGCAACGGCGCGGTCTGATGCGCACCTTGCGCGCGTGTGGTGTCAGCCTGAAGGTGTTGCTGGCGGCTTTGGCCCTGGAACTGGGTGTGTTCGCCGTGGCCGGTGGCCTGGCCGGTGTGGCGGCGGGTTACCTGCTGGCAGCGCTGTTGCTGCCCGATTTTGCTTCCAGCCTGCGCGGCCTGTATGGCGCCCAGGTCTCGGGGCACCTGCATCTGCCGTTGTACTGGTGGTTGATGGGCATAGGTGTGAGCCTGCTCGGTGCCTTGCTGGCCGGTATCGACAGCCTGTTGCGCGCAGCGCGGTTGCCGTTGCTGGCGTTGGCCCAACCTCAGGCTTGGCGTTTGGCACAGGTGCCCTGGTTGAAGCGCCAGGCGATGGCCGCCGCCGTGCTTGCGGTAGTTGCGCTGGGCTGCGGTTACGTCGGCAACAGCCTGCCCAGTGCTTTCACCCTGCTTGCCGCGCTGTTGCTGGCGGCCGCCTTGTCGTTGCCAGGCGTGCTGGCCCTGTTGCTCGCGGGGCTGGCGCGACATACCCGGCGGCCGCTGGCGCAGTGGTTCGTCGCCGACAGCCGTCAGCAATTGCCGGCGCTGAGCCTGGCGCTTATGGCATTGCTACTGGCATTGGCCGCCAGCGTCGGCGTGGGCGGTATGACCGAAGGTTTCCGCCGCACTTTTGTCGGCTGGCTCGACCAGCGCCTGGCCGCGGACCTGTATGTCACACCCCGCGACGGCACTCAGGCGCTGCAGATCTACCAGCAGTTGCAGCATGACCCCGACGTCAACGCCGTGCTGCCAAGCTGGCGAGTGGAGTGGCGCCTGCAGCATTGGCCGGTGCAGGTGCAAGGGGTGATCGATCATCCGTTCTACCGCAGCCATTGGCCACTGCTGGAGCAAGCTCCGCACGCCTGGGCGCAGGTGGCCAATGGGCAAGGCGCCATGCTCAGCGAACAGTTGGCGCGGCGCCTTGGCGTGGGCATCGGCGATGAAGTTCAGCTGCCGGGCGAGCCGCCGCAGGGCATGCGGGTGGTGGGCATCCACGCTGACTATGGCAACCCGAAAGGGCATGTGCTGGTCAATGCCGGCTGGCTGCGTGAGCATGCGACCACGGCCAGCCTGAGTGGCTTGAGCTTGCTGATGCCATGCGGGCAGGTTGCGGTGGTGAAGGAGGATTTGCAAAAGCGCTACGGCCTGGACGACTCGCAACTGGTGGAACAGGCCAGCCTGAAAGCCTGGTCGACGCAGGTATTCAGCCGTACCTTCGCCGTCACCGCAGCCCTGAACAGCCTCACCCTGGGTGTCGCTGGCGTGGCGCTGTTCATCAGCCAGCTGACATTGGGCCAGCAGCGCCTGGGGCAGTTGGCACCGCTGTGGGCGCTGGGCGTGCCGCGCCGTTGGCTGGCCTGGCTGAGCCTGGGCCAGATGCTGATGCTCAGCGGGTTCACCGTGCTGCTGGCGATCCCCCTCGGGTTGCTGCTGGCATGGTGCCTGGTGGCGGTGGTGAACGTGCAGGCATTCGGCTGGCGGCTGCCTTGGCACGTGTTTGCCAGCCAACTCGCGCAACTGGCCGCGCTGGGTGTGCTGACCAGCCTGCTGGCCAGCGCCTGGCCCTTGTGGCAACTGGCGCGGCGCCAGCCGGGCGAGCTGTTGCGGCGGTTCAGCGATGAGGGTTGAAACCTGGCTGTTGCTGGCCTGCCTGCTGCTGGCTGGGTGTGACGCGCCTGCGCCGCCAGCCAGGAGCTATGCCGGCCTGGGCGCCGAGGCGGCAGCGTTCAAGCAGGTTAGGCGCGACACTGCGCTGGTGTTCCCCCGCGACCACGGCGCCCACGATGGCTATCGCATCGAGTGGTGGTACGTCACCGCCAACCTGCGCGATGCCCAGGGCCGTGACTGGGGGGTGCAATGGACGCTGTTCCGCTCAGCCTTGCGCCCCGGCCCCGAGACCTACGGCTGGAACAGCCCCAACCTGTGGATGGGTCACGCCGCCCTGACCGACCCCGGCGGCCACCAGGTCAGCGAAACGCTGGCACGCGGCGGCATCGGCCAGGCCGGCGTCGAAACCGGGCCGTTCCGGGCGTGGATCAACGATTGGTCGCTGCAAGGCGATGACAGCATCCAGCGCTTGCAGATGCGCGCCAGCGGCCAGGGTTTTCGCTATGACCTGACCCTGGCCAGCGACAAGCCGCTGGTGCTGCACGGCGATCGGGGGTACAGCGAAAAGTCCGGCAAGGGCCAGGCTTCGTACTATTACAGCCAGCCGTTCTACCAGGTCAGTGGCGAGGTCGAGCGGGACGGGCAGCGCCTTGCGGTAACCGGGCAGGCCTGGCTTGACCGGGAGTGGAGCAGCCAGCCGCTGGCGGCCGGGCAAAGTGGCTGGGACTGGTTTTCGCTGCACTTGGGCAGTGGCGCCAAGCTGATGTTGTTTCAGGTGCGTGAGGACCAGGGGCAGCCGTACCGGGCCGGCACCTGGGTTGGCCCTGACGGGCAGGTGCGCGCGCTTCTGGCGGCTGAGGTCGAGCTGACACCGCTGGCCTGGACCGATCAGGACAACGGCAAGCGCGTGCCGACCCGCTGGCGAGTTCAAGTGCCCGCGGTGCAACTGGATGTGCAAGTCGAGGCGGTGCAGACCAAGGCCTGGATGGGCACGCGGTTCCCCTATTGGGAGGGGCCGGTGCGGGTGACTGGCAGCGCACCAGGACGGGGGTATCTGGAAATGACGGGGTATTAGCTCAGGCAGTACATTACACCGGCTTGTCACCGCGAAACGCACTCGGGCTGACCCCGCACTGCTTGCGAAAGAACCGGCTGAAATACCCCACATCGGCAAAGCCCAGTTCATGGGCGATCGCCTTCACGCTCGCATCGGAATGCCCCAGCACCCGCTTGGCCTCCAGCACCAGCCGGGCGTTGATCACATTCATTGGGGTCATCCCCAGATGCTCCTGGCACAAGCGCCCCAACGTCGCCAGGGTCATGCCCAGTTCACTGGCATAGAAGCCCATCGGCCGGTGCTCGCGGTAATGCCTGTCGACCAGTTCACGAAACCCGGTCAGTTGCTGGCTGCGCCGTGATACCGGGCGCTGTCCGAAAGCCGGCGGTTCCTGAGCATGGCGCAGCGCCTGGATCAGCAGGGTCAGCAGCAGCGCCATGCTGCTGGCCACGTGTTCGCGGGCGCGGTTGTGGTACTCCTCGCGCAGGGCGAGGCACAGCGGCAAAAGCGGGTCTTCTTCGGCGGGCCACTGGGGCAAGGCGATGACCTGGGGTTTGCGGATCGGTGCCAGCAGGTTGGGCGCAAGTACCTGGGCGACGCTTTCCAGCGGTGGCTGCGCAGCGGTGATCACCTGGCCTTCGACCGCACCGGACCAGTGGAAACCGTGCACCACCTGCGCGGGCACATACACCACGCAAGGTGCGCAGACCTGCACGCGCTCGCTGTCGAACAGCACTTCGCCGCTGCCACTCTGCAGGTACAGCAGCTGCAGCAGGCCGTCGTGGCGGTGCGCGGCGATTTCCCAGTTGTGCGCGCCGGAGCGCTGGGAGATCCGCTCCACATGCAGGGACTCGTGCCACACTGGCTGCGCGGTTTCGCCGTACAGGGCGTAGTTGGGGATCTTGTTCATGTGCTTGTAATTGTTCTGATCGCTACCGGGCCACTGTGCCACAGCCAGGCGCCGGCTTCAGGGGGCAGGTACAAAATTGAGCGGAATGTGGCGACGCTTGCAGGTTTTGTCCATTCTGCCGGCCGGCCCGTCGGCCCTAGGCTGTTCGCCAGATCAAGCGACACTCTGGAGAGCAGCATGCATAACAACAAGATTTACTCCAACTGGCTGGGCCTGGATTCAGCCGTTTGCGTGGTTACCGGTGCGGCCGGTGGCATCGGCGCCGCGCTGGCCGCCGCGCTGGTCGAACAACAGGCCCATGTGGTGTTGCTCGACCGTGACTTCGACAAGTGCCGGGAACTGGCCGCCAGCCTGGGCGAGCACAGTGTTGGCGAAGTCAGCGCACTGGCCTGCGACATTGCCGACCCAGCCAGCGTCGAACAGGCCGCCGCCCAGGTGCAAGCGCTGCATGGGCGCTGCGATGTGCTGGTGAACAATGCCAGCGTGCTGCGCCCGGGGGCACTGGAGGCCCTGAGCCTGGAGCAATGGAACCAGGTGCTGGCGGTCAACCTCAGCGGCTACTTGCTGTGCGCGCAAGGCTTCGGCCGCGCGATGCTTGCCCGTGGCCAGGGGCGCATCGTGCATGTGGCCTCGATCGCCGCGCATTACCCGCAGCCCAACAGCGGTGCCTACAGCGCGGCCAAGGCCGGGGTCAGCATGCTGTCGCGGCAAATCGCCGTGGAGTGGGGGCCGCGTGGCGTGCGCAGCAACGCCGTGTGCCCAGGGCTGATCCGCACGCCGCTGTCGGCGGCGTTCTATGCCGACCCGCAGGTGGAGCGCCAGCGCAGCGCGATGACCGCCAACCAGCGCATCGGCGAGCCGCAGGATATCGCCGACGCCGTGTTGTTCCTCGCCAGCCCGCGCGCGGACTATGTCAACGGCGCGGAACTGACCGTGGATGGTGGCCTGGAGAGCATGCCCATGGCGCTGATCCCGCGCCCCGGCTTCGAGGGGGTGAAGGCATGAACACGCGCAGCTGCGATGTGCTGGTGATCGGCGCCGGGGCGGGTGGCCTGGCGACGGCGATCACCGCCAGGAAACATGGCCTGGATGTGCTGGTGATCGAGAAGGACGACTGCTTTGGTGGCACCACGGCCTTCTCCGGTGGCGTGCTGTGGGTGCCGGGCAACCGGCATGACGTGAACGGCAGCCATGAACAGGCGTTGACCTACCTACGCAACGAAACCGGCGCCTGTTTCGATGCCGCTGGCGTCGAAGCGTTCTTGCAATATGGGCCGCAGATGGTGGCGTTTTTCGAGCGTGAGACCACGGTCAAGTTCGTCCCCACGCTGTACCCGGACTACCATCCGCAGGTCGAGGGCGGCGTCGATATCGGCCGCTCTATCCTGGCCGCACCCTACGATATCCGCGGCCTCGGGGCGGACATGGCCCGGCTGCGCCCGCCGCTTAAGACCATCACCTTCATTGGCATGATGTTCAATTCGTCGAATGCCGACCTCAAGCATTTCTTCAATGTCACCCGTTCGCTGACCTCGTTCAGCTATGTGGCCAAACGGCTGTTGACCCACTTCAAGGAACTGCTGCTGTACCGTCGCGGCACCCAGGTCACCAGCGGCAATGCCCTGGCGGCGCGGCTGGTGAAGTCGGCGCTGGACCTGGGCATCCCGATCCTCACCGGCACCCCGGCGCGGCAGCTGCTGCGCGAAGGCGGGCGGGTGAGCGGGGCGCTGGCGCAGCAGCAGGGGAGTGAGTTACGGATAGAAGCGCGGCGCGGTGTGGTCTTGGCGTGCGGTGGCTTCTCTCATGACCTGCAGCGTTTGAAAGAGGCTTACCCGCATGTGCGCCGGGGCGGCGAGCACTTCTCGCCGGTGCCGGCTGGCAACACTGGCGACGGTGCGCGCATGGCCGAGGCATTGGGCGGCAAGGTGGATATCCGCCTGCAGGCTGCGGCGGCCTGGATGCCAGTCTCCAAGGTGCCGATGGCCGGTGGCAAGCAGGTGGCGTTCCCGCACCTGCTCGACCGTTACAAGCCTGGGGTGATTGGCGTGCTGCGTACAGGCAAGCGCTTCACCAATGAGTCCAACTCGTATCACGATGTCGGTGCGGCCCTGATCGACGCGTGCGCCGACCAGCCGGAAACCGCCATGTGGCTGGTTTGCGACCGGCGCACCCTGGCCAAGTATGGCCTGGGCTATGCCAAGCCTGCGCCGATGCCGCTGGGGCCGCTGGTGCGCAATGGCTACTTGCTCAAGGGCAACACCCTTGCCGAACTGGCAGCCAGGGCGGGTATCGATGGCCAAGGCCTGGAGCGCACGGTACGCGAGTACAACCTGGGCGCAGTGCACGGCGAGGACCGGCAATTCGGCCGTGGCAGCAACACGTTCAACCGCTACCTGGCCGACCCGCAACAGCAGCCCAACCCTTGCGTGGCGCCCGTGGGTGACGGGCCGTACTTCGCGGTGAAGGTGGTCATGGGCGACCTCGGCACCTTCGATGGCATCCGCACCAGCGTGGTCGGCGAGGTGCTCGATGGCGAACGGCGCGCCATCAGCGGGCTGTACGCAGTGGGCAACGACCGGGCCAGCATCATGGGCGGCAACTACCCCGGTGCGGGCATCACCCTGGGGCCGATCATGACCTTCGGCTACATCACCGGGCGCCACCTGGCCGGGGTCGAGCAGGGGCTGGCCAGTGCCGCTCAGGCACGGGAGGTGGCGTGATGGACAAGGCGATTGTCGACCACCGCATCTACACCATTCGGCCGCGTTGCATGGCGGCGTTTCTCGAAGCCTTCGAGCAGTTGGCGATGCCCATCCTGCGCCGGCACCTGGGTACGCCGCTGGGGTTCTATGTGAGCAGCATCGGGCCGCTTAACCAGGTGGTGCACCTGTGGGGCTATGACAGCCTGGAGGATTTCGAGCGACGCAGCGCTGCGCGCGATGCCGACCCGGATTTTGCCGCGTACCTGCAGGCTACCCGCGACCTGGTGGTGGCGCAGGAAACGCGAATCATCAAGCCGGTGCACCTGCGCAGTTGATGTTGCCCGCTAGCCAGCACCCTCAATAAGAACAACAAGAGGTCAGGTAAATGAATCACGCAATCGACATACGCCAACTGATCGACCAGCAACCCATCGGCGCCTACCAGAAGTGGGTGGTGTTCCTCGGCTTCCTGATCATCGCCCTGGATGGCCTGGACGTTGCCATCATCGGCTTCATCGCCCCGCAACTGAAAAGCGAATGGCAACTCGGTGCCCAGGCGCTCGGCCCGGTGCTCAGCGCCGCGCTGATCGGCCTGGCCCTCGGCGCCCTGGTCGCAGGCCCCTTGGCTGACCGTTACGGGCGCAAGGCGGTGCTGCTCGGCAGCGTGCTGCTGTTCGGCCTGTGGACCCTGGCCTCGGCCTTTTCCCCCAACCTGGAAACCCTGGTTGCGTTGCGCTTTCTCACCGGCCTGGGCCTGGGCGCGGCGATGCCCAACGCCAGTACCCTGGTCAGCGAATACGCCCCGGCGCGCAGCCGCTCGTTGCTGATCACCCTGGCGTTTTGCGGTTTTTCGCTGGGTGCGGCGCTGGGCGGCTTCGTCAGCGCCTGGATGATCCCCAACCTGGGCTGGCGCAGTGTGCTGGCGCTGGGCGGCGTATTGCCACTGCTGGTCTTGCCGTTGCTGTGCTGGCGGCTGCCCGAGTCGGTGACCTTCCTGGTCAGCCAAGGCGCCGACCCGCAGCGCATCCGACGCATCGTCCAGCGCTTGGCACCGGCGTACTGCGGCCCCGACAGTACCTTCGTGGTACCTGCGGTCAGCGCGCACAAGGGCGGCGCCATCGCCACCATCCTTTCGCCGCGTTACCGCTTTGGCACGCTGATGCTGTGGACGGGCTATGTGCTGGCGCTGTTCCTGGTCTACCTGTTCAGCGGCTGGCTGCCGACCCTGGTGAAGGAGGGCGGTGGCTTCTCGGTGTCACAAGCTGCCATCGTCACCGCCTGCTTCCAGATCGGCGGGCCGCTCGGCGCTGTTTCGGTAGGCTGGGCGATGGACCGCTGCCACCCGCAGCGGGTGCTGATGCTGACCTTCCTGTTCAGTGGCGCGGTGATTTTCGCCATTGGCCAGGTGGCCGGTGATTTCGCCTGGCTGTGCGCCATCGCCTGGGCCGTGGGCTTTGGCCTGAACGGCGCGAGCGTGGGCATGAATGCGCTGGCGGCCGCCTTCTACCCGACCGAGGCCCGCGCCACGGGGGCCAGCTGGATGAGTGGCATCGGCCGTTTGGGTGCCATCCTCAGCGCCTTTGCCGGGGCGCAGATGCTGGCGCTGGGCTGGAGTTTCGCCCAGGTGTTCGCCTCGCTGCTGGTGCCGGCGGGGCTGGCGGCATTGGCGGTGTTGCTGCAGGGGTGGTACGCCAAGACCGAAAGGAGTACAGATGTACTCCAGTCGTCGCGAGGTTGACGCAGGCTTACTTGAAGCCCGTCACCGCATGCGGCACGTAGGGCGCTTCCAGCCGGGCGATTTCCTCGGCGCTCAGCTGGAACGCCAACGCCGCAATCGCATCATCCAGCTGTGCCACTTTCGACGCCCCGACAATCGGCGCTGAAACACCGCGCTTGCCCAGCACCCAGGCCAGCGCCACCTGCGCCATTGGCACGCCGCGCTCGCCGGCGATCTGCTCGACCACGTCGATCACCCGGCCATCTTCCACTTCGGTCTTTTCGTAGAACGACTGCCCAGAAATGTCGGTACGGGTACGTGCGGTCTGCTGCCCATGGGGTCGGGTCAGCCGGCCGCGGGCCATCGGGCTCCAGGGCATCAGGCCGACACCTTGGTCGAGGCACAGCGGGATCATCTCGCGCTCTTCCTCGCGGTAGATCAGGTTGAGGTAGTTCTGCATCGACACGAAGCGGCTCCAGCCGTTGCTGGCCGCCACCTGCTGGGCCTTGGCGAACTGCCAGGCATACATCGACGACGCGCCGATGTAGCGCGCCTTGCCGGCCTTGACCACATCGTGCAGGGCTTCCATGGTCTCTTCGATGGGCGTGTGGTAGTCCCAGCGGTGGACCTGGTACAGGTCGACGTAGTCGGTGCCCAGGCGGGCCAGGCTGGCGTCGATGTTGGCCATGATCGCCTTGCGCGACAGGCCTTGCTCGTTAGGGCGGGTGCTGCCTTCCCACATGTTGGCGGGGAAGAACACCTTGGTGGCGATCACCGTCTCGTCGCGGCGGGTGAACGCCTTGAGCAGCTTGCCGAGGATGATTTCCGAGGTGCCGGCCGAGTAGCTGTTGGCGGTGTCGAAGAAGTTGATGCCTTGCTCGACGGCGTGGCGGATGATCGGGCGGCTGTCGGCTTCGCCCAGGGTCCACGGGTGGGTGCCGGCATCCGGTTCGCCGAAGGTCATGCAGCCCAGGCACAGTTTCGAGATGTCCAGGCCGGTGTTGCCCAGTTTGACGTATTGCATCCGCTGCTCCTCAGTGATCGGTTGTGCGATGCAGGGAAGCTTAGCGGTGCTGGCTGGCTGCGAAAATTCCGAATCGGTGCAGGCGCCATCCGCAAAAATTCACAAGCGCAGCAGCGGCTTCACCTGTTGCTGCAGGAAGTCGGTGACGGCCTTGATGCGCGGCGTGTTGCGTACATCCTCGTGCACCGCCAGCCAGATCTCGATGCTCATGGTCTGTTCATCCTTGCCGGCAACCTCCAGGCCATGCTCCTGCGCCATGAACGCCGGCAGGCAGGCGACACCGACCCCGCCGGCCGCCGCCTGTGCCTGGATGCGCAGGTCGTTGCTCTGCAACACGAAGGGTTGGTTGCCGGTCTGGCTGAGCAGCCATTGTTGCTGCGGTGACTTGGCCTGGGATTCGTCGTAGCCGATGTAGCGTGGCGTGCCCGTGCTGCGCAGGTAGGTGGGGGCGGCGTATAACCGGTAATCCAGATAACCGAGCAGGCTGGCGACCAGCGTCGGCTCGGTGGGCCTGGCCAGGGTGATGCTGATATCGGCTTCACGTCGGGCCAGCGAGGCGCGCGACTTGCTGCCGACCAGCTTCAGGCGCAGTTGCGGATAGCGCTGCATCAGCGCATCCAGGCGCCGGGCAATGATGCTGCCGAGCAGCGCGGGCGGGGCGGCCAGCACCACTTCACCTTCCACCTGTTGCTGGCCGGCATTGGCAAAGTGCTCCAGGGCGAACGACGACTGGGTCATCTGCTCAGCGTATTCGCCAACCCGGCGACCTACCTCGGTCAGCGCGTAGGCCCTGGGCCGGCGGTCCACCAGCTTGAGGTTCAAGGCGGCTTCCAGCGCAGCGATGCGCCGGGCCACGGTGGCGTGGTCGACCCCCAACTGCCTGGCCGCTGCTGACAGCGAGCCGGTACCGACGAAGGCGGAGAAATGGCGCAGGTCTTCCCAATCGAACATGGCGGGCCTCTGAAGTAGAGGGGCCATGATACGGCCTTATGCGCCCGGCAGGTGCTAGGATGGCTGCCATTTCCCGGCCAGGTACTGCCATGCAACCGCTCGATCACCTGTCGTTGCACCTGTTCATCGTGGTCTGCGAAGCCGGCACCATTGCGCGCGCCAGCGAGCGCGCGTTCATGGCGCCGTCGGCGGTCAGCAAGCGGATTTCGGACATCGAGGCGCGCTTTGGCACGGCGTTGCTCAAGCGCAGCAAGCGTGGCGTCGAGCCGACCCCGGCGGGCCTCGCGCTGCTGCGCCATGCGCGTGACCTGACCCGGGCCATGGAGCGCCTGGACAGCGAATTGAGCGAGTACGCCGAAGGCGCGCGCGGGCATGTGCGGGTGCTGGCCAACGTGTCGTCGATCATGGAGTTCCTGCCTGAGGAGCTGTCGGCGTTCATGCTCGCCAACCCGCTGATCCAGGCCGATATCGAGGAGCGTTTCAGCCCGGACGTGGTACGCGGGGTAGCGGAAGGCAGTGCCGACCTGGGCATCTGCCGCAAGTCCATGGCCGTCGGTGATCTGGAGTTCGTGCCGTACCGCCAGGACCACCTGGCCGTGGTGGTCGGCGCCGATCACCCGTTGGCCGGGCGTGGCAGCATCGCTTTCGAAGAGACGCTGGATTACGAGCACCTGGGTTTGTCGGCCTTCGCCACGCTCAATACCTTCATGCGCAACAGCGCCGAGGCGGCGGGCAAGGAATTGCGTTTTCGCTCGTACGTGTCGTCGTTCGATGCGGCCTATCGCCTGGTGCAGTTTGGCCTGGGCCTGGCGGTGTTCCCGCAGGAGGCAGTGGCGCGCTACGCGCAGCTGTTCGGCCTGCGGGTGATCCCGCTGAGCGATGACTGGGCGCTGGGCGAGTTCGTCATCTGCATGCGCGACCGCCATGCCTTGAGCCTGTCTGCGCGTCGCCTGCTCGACCATTTGCTGCTGCGCGCGCCGGCCTGGCAAACACGGGGTTGATCCATCGCGGCTGACGATGGATCAGCCCGTGAAACACGTCTTTTCTGCCTGTCGTCCTGCTCTTAGTCTGGCCCCACGCTTCAGACAGAGAGACCGCGATGACAACAATAACAATCAATGAAGTCGGCATGCGCGATGGGTTGCAAAGCCTGCACACGGTGATGCCGACCGCCGCCAAGTTGCGCTGGATCGACAGTGCCTATGCCGCTGGCGTGCGCCATATGGAAGTCGCCTCGTTCGTGCCGGCCCGGCTGCTGCCGCAGATGGCCGATGCCAAGCAGGTAGTGGCCCACGCTCTGACCTATCCCGATCTGCTGGTGACGGTGCTGGCGCCTAATCTGCGCGGAGCGCAGGATGCGCTGGAATCCGGCGCCCAGCGGATTGTCGCACCGGTATCGGTCAGCACCGCCCACAGCCTGGCCAACGTGCGCCGCACACCCCAGGAAATGGTCGAGGAACTGCGGCGCATGTGCCAGCTGCGCAGTGAACTGGGGCGTCATGAGGTGCAGATGATCGCCGGCATGTCGGTGGCTTTTGGCTGCACCCGCCAGGGTGAGGTGCCGCTGGGCGATCTGTGCGAATTGACCCGACAGGTGATCGAGGCAGGTTGTGATTTGGTCTCGCTGGGCGATACCACCGGCTACGCCAACCCTGCCCAGGTGGCGACGGTGATCCAGGCCGTACGGGCGATTGCCGGCGAGCGCTTGCGCGCCGCGCACTTCCACGACACCCGTGGCCTGGCCCTGGCCAACAGCCTGGTGGCGGTGCAGCAGGGCATCCGCGAGCTGGATGCCTCGCTCGCCGGCCTGGGCGGTTGCCCGTTCGCACCGGGGGCGTCGGGCAATACGGTGACCGAGGACCTGGTGTTCATGCTGCAAAGCATGGGCTTTGACACCGGGATCGACCTGCCGGCGCTGATCGCCTCGCGCCAGCTGTTGCGCGAGGCGCTGCCGGATGAACCGCTTTATGGCGCCATTGCCCGCGCCGGCCTGCCGCTCAACTACCCAGGAAATGCGTAATGTCCAGACTCCCGTTGGACGGCATTCGTGTCGTCGAGATTTCGCACATGGTCATGGGCCCCACCTGTGGCATGATCCTGGGCGACCTGGGTGCCGAAGTGATCAAGATCGAGCCCACTCGCGGTGACGGCACACGCCGCTTGCTGGGGGCCGGGGCGGGGTTCTTCCGCACCTTCAACCGCAACAAGCAGTGCATCGCCGTCGACCTCGACACGCCCCAGGGCCGTGAGGCGGTGCTGGCGCTGATCGACAGCGCCGACGTGTTCATCGAGAACTTCAAGCCCGGGCGCATGCACACACTGGGCTTCGACTGCGCCACGTTGCGCCAGCGCAACCCGCGCCTGGTCTATGCCTCGCACAAGGGCTTTCTCAGTGGCCCGTACGACAACCGCCTGGCGCTCGACGAAGTGGTGCAGATGATGGCCGGCCTGGCCTACATGACCGGGCCGGTGGGCCGCCCCCTGCGCGCCGGCAGTTCGGTGAACGACATCATGGGCGGCATGTTCGGCGCCATTGGTGTGCTGGCCGCGCTCAACGAGCGCAACGCCACGGGTGTCGGCCGCGAAGTGCAGAGCGCACTGTACGAGAACTGCGTGTTGCTCGCGGCCCAGCACATGCAGCAGTACGTGGTCACCGGCCAGGCTGCGGCGCCGATGCCCAACCGCATCAGCGCCTGGGCCATCTATGACGTGTTCACCTTTGCGGGCGGCGAGCAGATGTTCGTCGCTGCCACGGGCGAAGGCCAGTGGCAGGCCCTGTGCCAGTTGCTGGGCCAGACGGCCTTGCTCGATGACCCGACGCTGGCGACCAACAATGACCGGGTATTGCAGCGGCCGCGGTTGCTGGCGCACCTGGCCGAAGTGTTCGCCAACCTTGATGCCCAGCAATTGGCCGTGGAACTGGAGGCCAACGGCATTCCGTTCGCGCCGATCCGCCGCCCGGAAGAGCTGTTCGACGACCCGCACCTGACCCAGAGCGGTGGCATGGCGGACCTGCTGCTGGAGGATGGCAGCAGCACGCCGATGCCCTTGCTGCCGCTTTCGCTGGATGGCCAGCGCCTGCAGCCGCGCCGGCCGATCCCGCGGATTGGCGAGCACACGCACAAGGTCATGCGCGAGCTGGGCTACAGCGATGAACACATCGCCGAGCTGTGTGCGGCCGGCGTGCTGAAAACCGACGAGCAGAGCCAGGGAGCGCACTGAATGGCGATCTATCGATACGACACACTGACGCCGCACATTCACCCGGAAACGTTCGTTGCCGAGGACGCCACGGTTATCGGCGATGTCACCCTGGCGCAGGGTGTGAGCGTGTGGCCACAGGCGGTGCTGCGCGGTGACAACGAGCCGATCCGCATCGGCCAGCACAGCAACGTGCAGGAAGGGGCGGTGCTGCATGCCGACCCAGGCTTTGCCCTGACCGTGGGCTGCAACGTCACCATCGGCCACCAGGCCATGCTGCACGGCTGCAGCATCGGTGATGGCGCGCTGGTCGGGATCCAGGCCGTGGTGCTCAATGGCGCGGTGATTGGCCGCAACTGCCTGGTCGGTGCCGGCGCCGTCGTCACCGAAGGCAAGGTGTTCCCTGACAATTCGCTGATCCTCGGGGCGCCGGCCAAGGTGGTACGTGAACTGAGCCCCGAAGCCATCGCCGGCATGCACGCCAATGCCGCCGAGTACGTGCACAAGGGCCGGGCCTTCAAGGACAAGCTCGTGCGCATTGGCTGACCCGTTGCACGCGGTGCCCACCACGGGCGCCGTCGCTCTCCAATAATTACAAGAATGGAGATCCACCATGGTTGCCTTGACCGGCGAAGTGGCGCGCGAGCGCGCCGACAGCCACATCAATGAACTGCTGCTGTACCGCCGCGTGGCCTGGCGCATCATGCCGCTGGCCATCATCTGCTTCCTGTTTTCCTACTTCGACCGCATCAACATCAGCTTCGCCAAGACCCAGATGCAGGCTGAACTGGGCCTGAGCGACGCGGCCTATGGCCTGGCCGCGAGCATGTTCTTCATCGGCTATGTGCTGTTCGAAGTACCGAGCAGCCTGGGCCTCAAACGCTACGGGGCGCCGGCCTGGATCTGCCGGATCATGGTGTCCTGGGGCCTGGCCACGGCGGCGCTGGTGTTCGCCTACACCCAGTACACGCTGTATTTCCTGCGCTTTCTGATCGGGGTGATGGAGGCCGGTTTCGGCCCGGCGATCCTGTTCTACCTGGCCTGCTGGTTCCCGCGCAAGCACCTGGCGAAGATGAACGGCCTGTGGTTCCTCGCCGTGCCCCTGGCTGGCGCGGTGGGTGGGCCGGCAGCGGGCTTCCTGCTGGGGACCATGGACGGCGTGCTGGGCCTGGCCGGCTGGCACTGGCTGTTCCTGATGTCGGGGTTGCCGTGTGTGTTGCTGGGCGTGCTGGTGCTGTGGAAGCTGGACCGCGACATCGAGTCGGCCCGCTGGCTGAGCCGCGAGGAAAAAGACCTGTTGGCGGAGAACCTGGCCCAGGACAGGCGCGTGCAGAAACCGGTGATGGGGTCGATCTGGCGGGTACTGCTGACCCGTGAAGTGGCGATCATGGCGTTCATCTACTACGTGGTGAAAACCGCGTCCTACGGCCTGAACTTCTGGATGCCGCACCTGATCAAGTCGTCCGGCGTGCAGGACATGCTGTGGGTCGGCATGCTGTCGGCACTGCCCTATGCGGTGGCCTGCATCGGCATGGTGCTGCTGACCCGGCACTCCGACCGCACCGGCGAACGCAAACGCTACCTGGTGTACTGCCTGCTGGCGTCGGCGCTGGGCTACCTGCTGGCCTGCCTGTTCGCGGACTCGTCCTGGGCGATGATGGCGGCGCTGGTGCTGGCCACGGCAGGCACCTTCATCGCCATCCCGATCTTCTGGACCATCCCCCAGTCGACCTTCTCGGGCCTGGCCATCGCCACCGGTACGGCGGCGATCAACTCGGTCGGCCAGTTGAGCGGCATCGTCGCGCCGGTGATGGTCGGCAAGATCAACGACCTCAGCGGCAGCAGCTACATGGGCATGCTGTCGATTGCCCCGCTGATCCTGATCGCCTGCCTGGTGGTGATGCGCTACGTCAAAAACCCCAAAGCCTGAACCCCAACGCTTTCCTACAAGAACAACAAGGCGTAACCATGAATATTTCCCTCTCCCGGCGGGCATCGCTGATGCTCGCGGCGCTTGGCTGCGCGTGCCAGGTGGCCCAGGCAGGCGTTGTCGACGAAAGCAAGGGCAGCCTGGAGCTGCGCAACTTCTACTTCGACCGCGATTTCCATGGCGATACCGCCACCCAGTCGCGGCGCGGCGAATGGGCCCAGGGCTTCATGCTCAAGTGGCAGTCCGGCTACACCGACGGGGTTGTCGGCTTTGGCCTGGATGCAGCCGGCATGCTGGGCATCAAGCTCGATTCTTCGCCCGACCGCAGTGGCACCGGGTTGTTGCCCCGTGGCAGCGACAAGCGCGCGGTGGACGACTACGGCAAGGCGGTCGCCACGTTCAAGGCGAAGCTGTCGCGCAGCGAATTGCAGGTCGGCGGGCTGAGCCCGCAGTTGCCGCTGCTGGCGTCGAACTACAGTCGGCTGTTCCCGCAGTGGTTCAACGGCGCGCAACTGGTCAGCAAGGATCTGGACGATTTCACCTTCACCGTGCTGCAGGTGGATGCGACCAAGCTGCGGGACTCCACCGATTTCGAAGACCTGACGGCGATGGCGCAACAGGGCGCCTATTCAGCGACGGTGAGCAGTGACCGCTTGTATTACGCCGGGGCGGATTACCAGCCACTGAAGAGCCTGACCGTAAGCCTGCACACCAGCGAGCTCGAAGACCTGTTCCACCGTGATTTCGCAGGTTTCAAATACCGCGTCGCCATTGGGCCGGGTGAGGCGTTCACCGAGTGGCGCTGGTTCAACGCCAGGGAACAGGGCAGGGCGTTGCTGGGGGAGGTGGACAACCGCACCTTGAGCACCAACGTTGGCTACAGCCTGCGCGGCCATACCTTCAGTGGTGGCTATCAGAAGGTCAGCGGTGATACCGCCTACGCCTATGTCGGCGGTACCGATACCTACCTGTTCAGCGAGCAACAGGTCAGCACCTTTGCCCTGGCCAACGAGCGTGCCTGGATGCTGCGCTACGACTACAACTTTGCCGCTTTGGGCATACCTGGCCTGACCTTCAACGTGCGCTACGTGAAGGGTGATCAGGTCGACCCGCAGCGTATCGCCACGGCCAAGGGCAGGGCGCTCGAGGTACGGGGTGGTGAAGGCGAGGAGTGGGAGCGGACCACGGACATCACCTATGTGGTGCAGTCGGGGGCACTCAGGAACGTGTCGCTGCGCTGGCGCAATGCAAGCATGCGCTCGAACTTTGCCGATGCGGCGGACGAGAACCGGGTGATTGTTGGCTATAGCTTCGAATTCTAGGGTTTGGCAGTTTTAAGGTGGGAGGCGTGTCAAGGTTCAGGATGTCGCAGGGTATGAAACCGGTTTCAAAAGATGTCCAAACCAGCTAGATTACGCGGCTTTTCCGGCCCCGGCCGGACACCAGATGGCGCAACCCAAGGCCGCCCCGATGCTGATGAGGACCCGAAATGCCTGAGCATGCCCCCGACAACCCGCGCCGGGA
The DNA here is from genome assembly GCF_039673865.1 of Pseudomonas sp. TWI628. Lineage (NCBI taxonomy): Bacteria > Pseudomonadati > Pseudomonadota > Gammaproteobacteria > Pseudomonadales > Pseudomonadaceae > Pseudomonas > Pseudomonas sp. TWI628. The sequence continues at coordinate 26,745 of NZ_JBDJMM010000011.1, forward strand.
CTTCCTGCGCAAGACCCTGACCCTGATCCCGGTGGTCACCGTGGCCAGTACCGGCCTGGGTGCCAGCCAGCTGCTGGCCGAGCCGGTGCGCGCCGAACCCTTACACGGCAAGGTGCCGGCCACGCCACCTGCAGGCAACTATCAGCCAACCTTCTTCAGCGCCGAAGAATGGGCCTTCGTGCAAGCGGCCGTGTCGCGCATCATCCCCGCCGACGAACTCGGCCCCGGCGCGCTGGAAGCTGGCGCCGTCGAGTTCATCGACCGCCAGATGAACACCCCGTATGCCACCGGTGCCCAGTGGTACATGCAGGGCCCGTTCAAGGCCGATGCCGCCCCGGAGCTCGGTTACCAGCTGCAACTCAGCCCGCAACAGATCTACCGCCTGGGCATCGCTGCCACGGAGGCCTGGTGCAAGAACGCCAGCGGTAAAAGCTTTGCCGAGCAAGATAGCGCTACCCGAGACAAGATTCTCGGCAAGATCGAAGCCGGTGAGATCATTTTCGAGCAGTTGCCGGCCAAGGTGTTCTTCAGCCTGCTGGTGCAGAACACCCGCGAAGGCTTCTTCTGCGACCCGATTCACGGTGGCAACAAGGGCATGGTCGGCTGGACACAGATCGGCTTCCCGGGCGCCCGGGCAGATTTCATGGACTGGGTCGAACGCAACGAGCCGTACCCGTTCCCGGCAGTTTCGATACGTGGCGAGAGGGCGTAAGGCATGGCCAATACAATGAAGAAGGCTGACGTGGTGATCGTCGGTTTCGGCTGGGCCGGTGCGATCATGGCCAAGGAGCTCACCGAAGCCGGGCTGCAGGTGGTGGCGCTGGAGCGCGGGCCGATGCAGGACACCTACCCGGAGGGCAGCTACCCGCAGGTGATCGACGAACTGACCTACAGCGTGCGCAAGAAGCTGTTCGTCGATGTGTCGAAAGAGACCGTTACCATCCGCCATAGCGTCAACGATGTCGCGCTGCCCAACCGCCAGCTCGGCGCCTTCCTGCCGGGCAAGGGCGTCGGCGGCGCGGGCCTGCACTGGTCGGGCGTGCACTTTCGGGTCGACCCGATGGAGCTGCGCATGCGCAGCCACTACGAGGAGCGCTACGGCAAGCGCTTCATCCCCGAAGACATGACCATCCAGGACTTCGGCGTCAGCTACGAGGAACTCGAGCCACACTTCGACTTTGCCGAGAAGGTGTTCGGCACCTCGGGCCAGGCCTGGACCGTCAATGGCAAACGGGTGGGTGAAGGGAAGGGCGGCAACCCCTACGCGCCTGACCGCTCCAACCCGTTCCCACTCCAAGCGCAAAAGAACGTGGTGTCGGCCAAGCTGTTCGAAAAGGCCGCCGCCAGCCTCGGCTACAAGCCCTACAACCTGCCGTCGGCCAACACCTCCGGGCCGTACACCAACCCGTACGGCGCGCAGATGGGGCCGTGCAACTTCTGCGGGTTCTGCAGCGGCTACGTCTGCTACATGTACTCCAAGGCCTCGCCGAACGTGAACATCCTGCCGGCGTTGCGCCAGCTGCCGAATTTCGAGCTGCGGGCCAACGCCCATGTGCTGCGGGTGAATTTGGACGACAGCAAGCGCAAGGCCACCGGCGTGACCTATATCGACGCCCAGGGCCGCGAAGTGGAGCAGCCGGCGGACATCGTCATCCTCGCCGCCTTCCAGTTCAACAACGTGCGCCTGATGCTGCTGTCCGGCATCGGCAAGCCTTACGACCCGATCAACAACGAAGGGGTGGTCGGGCGCAACTTCGCCTACCAGAACATGGGCACGGTCAAGGCGTTCTTCGACAAGGACACCTACACCAACAACTTCATCGGTGCCGGCGGCAACGGCGTGGCCATCGACGACTTCAACGCCGACAACTTCGACCACGGCCCGCACGGTTTCGTCGGCGGCTCGCCGATGTGGGTCAACCAGGCCGGCAGCCGGCCGATCGCCGGGGTCGCCAACCCGCCCGGCACCCCGGCCTGGGGCAGCGCCTGGAAAAAGGCCACCGCCGACTATTACACCCACCAGGTCTCGATGGACGCCCACGGTGCGCACCAGTCGTACCGCGGCAACTACCTCGACCTCGACCCGACCTACCGCGATGCCTACGGCCAGCCGCTGCTGCGCATGACCTTCGACTGGCAGGAAAACGACATCAGGATGAACCAGTTCATGGTCGACAAGCTGAGCAAGATCGCCCAGGCGATGAACCCCAAGTCCATCGCCATCCTCGGCAAGAAGGTCAAGGAACACTTCAACACTGCCAGCTACCAGACCACCCACCTCAACGGTGGCGCGATCATGGGCAGCGACCCTAGGACGAGTGCACTGAACCGCTACCTGCAGAGCTGGGACGTGCACAACGTGTTCGTCCCCGGTGCGTCGGCATTCCCCCAGGGGCTGGGCTACAACCCCACTGGCCTGGTGGCGGCGCTGACCTACTGGTCGGCCCGGGCGATCCGCGAGCAATACCTGAAGAACCCCGGCCCGCTGGTCCAGGCTTGAGGAGCGATGAACATGAAGAACCTGTTGATCGCCACCCTGCTGCTGGGCGCCACGGCGGTAGCCCAGGCCGACGATGGCCTGGTGAAGAAGGGTGAATACCTGGCCCGTGCGGGTGACTGCGTGGCCTGCCATACCGCCAAGGGCGGCAAACCCTTTGCCGGCGGGCTGCCGATGGAAACCCCGATCGGTACCGTCTTCTCCACCAACATCACCCCGGATGCCAGTGGCATCGGCCAGTACAGCTTCGCCGACTTCGACCAGGCGGTGCGCAAAGGCATCGCCAAGGACGGCAGTACCTTGTACCCGGCCATGCCGTACCCGTCCTATGCGCGGGTCAGCGACGACGACATGCAGGCGCTGTATGCGTACTTCATGCAAGGCGTCGAACCGGTCGCGCAGCCCAACAAGCCGGCCGACATCCCCTGGCCGTTGAGCATGCGCTGGCCGCTGTCGATCTGGCGCGGGCTGTTCGCACCCGAGGCGAAAGCCTGGCAGGCGCCAGCTGGCGCCGACCCGGTGGTCAGCCGTGGCGCCTACCTGGCCGAAGGCCTGGGCCATTGTGGCGCCTGCCACACCCCGCGGGCCCTGACCCTGCAGGAAAAGGCCCTTAGCCCGGCCGATGGCGAGCAGTTCCTGGCCGGCAGTGCGCCGCTGGAGGGCTGGATCGCCAAGAACCTGCGGGGCGATTACAAGGACGGCCTGGGTAGCTGGAGCGAGGCGCAGTTGGCGCAGTTCCTCAAGACCGGCCGCAGTGACCGCAGCGCGGTGTTCGGTGGCATGAGCGATGTGGTCGAGCACAGCATGCAGCACATGAGCGATGCCGACCTGACGGCCATTGCCCGCTACCTTAAGACCTTGCCGCCGAGCAACCCGGACGACAAGCCACATGTGTATGACAAGCAGGTGGCCGATGCCTTGTGGCAGGGCGACGACAGCAAGCCAGGGGCGTCGGTGTACATCGACAACTGCGCGGCCTGCCACCGCACCGATGGCCACGGTTATACCCGGGTGTTCCCGGCGCTGGCGGGCAACCCGGTGGTGCAGACGGCGGATGCCACTTCGCTGATCCATGTGGTGCTGGCGGGCGGGACCGTGCCGGCGACGCACACGGCGCCGTCGAACTTCACCATGCCGGCGTTCGGCTGGCGCTTGAGCGACCAGGAAGTGGCGGATGTGGTGAACTTCATTCGCAGCAGCTGGGGGAACCAAGGCAGCGAGGTCAGCGCCACTGAGGTGAAACACCTCCGCTAACGGTATCGCCGTCACCCTGTAGAAGCGGGTTCACCCGCGAATGCGATTTTGGATTCGATGACGCATTCGCGGGTAAACCCACACACTTTTCTGCATCCTGTTCAATATTTATATCAATGGGTTAGGGCGCATACTTGTTGCCTTGTCTCATGCTCCCTGTGACACTCCCGACAAAAGGGAGGTTGACGAACGCGCAAGGTTTTGCTGTATTGAAACCGGTTTCATTCGCCGTCACCGACAACAATCACAAGGGACCCGCAATGACCGATTCACCCTCCAATCCCCGCGAGCGGGTGACCATTAGCGAAGTGGCACGTGTGGCCGGTGTGTCCAAGGCCACGGTCTCGCGCTACATCGGCGGCGATCGCCAGTTACTGGCCGACGCCACCGCCAAGCGCCTGGAAGAGGTCATCGAGCGCCTGGGCTACCGGCCCAACCAGATGGCCCGCGGCCTCAAGCGTGGCCAGACGCGGCTGATCGGCATGCTCGTGGCCGACATTCTCAACCCCTATTCAGTGGCCGTGATGCATGGCGTGGAAACCGCCTGCCGCCAGCACGGCTACAGCCTGGTGGTGTGCAACACCAACCGCGACGACGAGCAGGAGCGCCACCACCTGACGGCCCTGCAGTCCTACAACGTCGAAGGGCTGATCGTGAACACCCTCGGCCGCCACCCCGGCGAACTGCTCAACCTGCAGCGCGACATCCCCATGGTGCTGGTCGACCGGCAGCTGCCGGAGCTCAAGGTCGACCTGGTCGGCCTGGACAACGCCGATGCCATCGAGCAGGCCCTGGACCACCTGCAGGCACGGGGCTATCGCGACATTCTCGCCGTTACCGAACCGCTGGATGGCACCAGCTCGCGCCTGGAGCGGGTGCAAGCCTTTACCGCGTCGATCAGCAACCGTAACGGCATGCGCCAACAATTGCTGGAGGTCGACGCCGGCCTGCCGGCCAAGCTCGGCGCCTTCCTGGCCAGCAAGGGCCATGGCCCGCAGGCGATCTTCACCTTCAACGGCGTGGCCACCTTGGCGGTCACCCGTGTACTGCATGATTCGGGCTGCAAGCTGTTCAGCGAAGTGGGCCTGATCGCCCTTGACGAACTCGACTGGTACCCCCTGGTCGGCAGCGGCATCACCGCACTGGCCCAGCCCACCGAGCGCATCGGCGTGGCTGCCTTCGAGTGCCTGCTCGAACGCCTGCGCGGCAGCAATGATGCGCCTCGACGCATCGATTTCAAGGCACAGCTGATTACCCGAGGTTCCACTCAAGCACACGCATAACCCGCGGGCAGCCGGGCTGCCCGCATGCCTGCAACCAAAAATGAAACCGGTTTCATAAGGACAACAACAATGCACGCGAACCCCGTTTCCATCAGTCTCTCCAGCTACGGCGCCAGCCTTGTGCGCCAGCGTGGCCAGGCGAGTTTCATCGAACTGCTGGCGGCCGCCGGCGTCAGCCGCATTGAATTGCGCGAAGAGTTGTTCGACGCAGCGCCCGACACTGCCGCGCTTTCGGCGGCGATCGCCGCCTCGGGGCTGGAGTGCCTGTATTCCTCGCCGTTGGAGCTGTGGACGGCGCAAGGCGCGCCAGCCCCGCAGTTGCCTGCCAAGCTGGCGCTGGCCAAGGCCTTGGGCGCCGTGGCGCTGAAGGTTTCACTTGGGCATTACCGTGAACAATGCGATGTCAGCGCCTTGCAGGCACTGCTGCGCGAGGGTGATCCTGTGCTGCTGGTGGAAAATGACCAGACCGCACAAGGCGGGCGCATCGAGCCGCTGCTGCGTTTCTTCCAGCATGCACAGGGCTGGGCGCTGCCGCTGGGCATGACCTTCGACATTGGCAACTGGCAATGGCAGGGCGAGTCCGCGTTGCAGGCTGCGCGCCAGCTCGGTCGGTGGGTGCGCTACGTGCACTGCAAGGCTGTGCAGCAAGGTGCAGATGGCCGCTTGCACGCCGTGCCGCCGAAGGCTGTCGACCTGCTGGGCTGGGAGGCGCTGTTCGATGAGTTCAGCCCTGGGCTGGTGCGTGCGGTCGAGTACCCGCTGGTCGGCGATGACCTGCTGGCGGTGACCCGCGCCCACGTGCACAACCTGGCCAGGCTGGGGGTGAGCGAGGAGGTGAGCCATGCTTGAGCATGACGTACTGTGTTTCGGCGAAACCATGGCCATGTTCGTCGCCGAGCAGACCGGTGACCTGGCCAGTGTCGGCACCTTCGGCAAACGCATCGCTGGCGCCGACAGTAACGTTGCCATCGGCCTGGCCCGGCTGGGTTTTCGCGTGCGCTGGCTGAGCCGGGTCGGTGATGACTCGCTGGGGCGTTTCGTGCTCGCCAGCTTGCGCCAGGAAGGCCTGGATTGCAGCCGTGTCGAAGTCGATGGCAGCCGGCCGACCGGCTTTCAGCTGAAAAGCCGCTGCGATGATGGCTGCGACCCGGTTGTGGAGTACTTCCGCAGCGACTCCGCCGCCAGCCGCCTTTCCACCGCGCTGCTCGACCCGGCATTGCTGCAGGCCCGCCACCTGCACGCCACGGGCATTCCGCCCGCGCTGTCGGCCAGCTGCCGGGCACTGTCCCATGCCCTGATCGATGGCATGCGCGAGGCCGGGCGCAGTATTTCCTTCGACCCGAACCTGCGCCCGTCGCTGTGGCCCGACCACACGAGCATGGTCCGCGAAATCAACGCCCTGGCCGTCAAGGCCCACTGGGTGCTGCCCGGCCTGGAGGAAGGCCGTTTGCTGACCGGCCAGCACACGCCTGCCGACATCGCTGCCTTCTACCTCGACCAAGGGGTGGAGCACGTGGTGATCAAGCTTGGCGATGCGGGTGCCTACTACCGCAATAGCCGTAGCTCGGGGCAGGTGGCCCCGGTGCCGGTGGCCAAGGTGGTGGACACCGTGGGTGCCGGCGATGCCTTCGCCGTTGGCGTGGTCAGCGCGCTGCTCGAAGGCCACCCGCTGGCTGACGCAGTGGCGCGCGGCAACTGGTGCGGCAGCCGCGCCGTGCAATCGCGTGGCGACATGGAAGGCCTGCCACAGCGCCATGAGCTGCAAGCGCACGAACTGCGCAGAAGTGCCTGAACCGCTGAACGCCGGCATGCCGGCCCTGTTGCGACAAGAACAACAAGCTCAGGAGAACGTTTCATGCAATCGACTCGCCTCGCACCACGCCGCTGGTGGTACATCATCCCGATCGTTTTCATCACCTACAGCCTGGCCTACCTGGACCGCGCCAACTACGGCTTTGCCGCAGCCTCGGGCATGGCCGACGACCTGAAGATCACGCCTGTGCTGTCCTCGCTGCTGGGGGCGCTGTTCTTCCTCGGCTATTTCTTCTTCCAGGTACCCGGCGCGATCTACGCCGAAAAACGCAGCGTGAAGAAACTGATTTTCGTCAGCCTGATCCTCTGGGGCGGCCTGGCGACCCTGACCGGGATGATCAGCAACGTGCACCTGCTGATCGCCATCCGCTTCCTGCTCGGCGTGGTGGAAGCGGCGGTGATGCCGGCCATGCTGGTGTACCTGTGCCACTGGTTCACCCGCGCCGAACGTTCGCGGGCCAACACCTTCCTGATGCTCGGCAACCCGGTGACCATCCTGTGGATGTCGGTAGTGTCGGGCTACCTGATCAAACATTTCGACTGGCGCTGGATGTTCATCATCGAGGGCTTGCCGGCGGTGCTCTGGGCCTTCATCTGGTGGCGCCTGGTGGATGACCGGCCAGCCCAGGTGACGTGGCTGAGCGAACAGGAGAAGTCTGATCTGCAACAGGCCCTGGCTGCCGAGCAGCAAGGCATCAAGCCGGTGAAGAACTACCGCGAGGCTTTCCGCTCGCCACAGGTGATCGTGCTGTCGCTGCAGTACTTCTGCTGGAGCATCGGCGTGTATGGCTTCGTGCTGTGGCTACCGTCGATTCTCAAGCAGGCGGCCAATGTCGATATCGTCGAGGCCGGCTGGCTGGCCTCGGTGCCGTACTTGGCGGCCGTGGTGGGCATGATCGGTGTGTCCTGGGCGTCGGACCGGCTGCAAAAGCGCAAGCGCTTCGTCTGGCCGCCGCTGCTGATCGCTGCCGTGGCGTTCTATGGCTCCTATGCCCTGGGCACCGAGCATTTCTGGTTGTCCTATGCGCTGCTGGTGATTGCCGGTGCGTGCATGTACGCACCTTACGGTCCGTTCTTCGCCATCGTGCCGGAGATTCTGCCGAGCAACGTGGCCGGTGGCGCCATGGCACTGATCAACAGCATGGGCGCGCTGGGTTCGTTCGGCGGTTCGTGGCTGGTGGGCTATCTGAATGGCGCTACCGGCGGCCCGGGCGCCTCGTACCTGTTCATGTCGGGGGCGCTGCTGAGCGCAGTCGCACTGACCGCCGTACTGAAAACTTCACAGACCTCAGGCCGGGCCAAGCGCGGCGGCCCACGCCTTGCCATGAGCCAATAGGAAGCAGCCATGAAGAAACGCATCGTCTTGTACAAACGCCTGTCCGACGCCTTGCTGGCAAAGCTGGAGGAACAGGTAGAAGTCACCTGGGTGGACACCGGCGCTGCAGATGGGCTGGCGCGCCTGCGCGATGCCTTGCCGGGGGCGCAAGGCCTGCTGGGCGCCAGTTTGCGCCTGGGCAGTGAGCTGCTCGACCTTGCTCCACAGCTGGAGGTGATTTCCAGTGTGTCGGTGGGCGTCGACAACTACGACGTCGCCGACCTGACACGGCGCGGGGTGATGCTGACCAACACCCCTGACGTGCTCACCGAGACCACCGCAGATACCGGCTTCGCCCTGATCCTGGCGGCCGCGCGGCGGGTGGTTGAACTGGCCGATTGGGTACGTGAGGGGAAATGGCAGGCCAGCCTGGGACCGGCGCACTTCGGCACTGATGTGCACGGCAAGACCCTGGGCATCGTTGGCATGGGGCGTATTGGTGAAGCCTTGGCCCGGCGCGGCGCCGCCGGGTTTGGCATGCGTGTGCTGTACCACAGTTCGCGGGCCAGGCCTGAAGTGGAGGCCCGTTATGCGGCGCGTTACTGCAGCCTGGATGCGCTGTTGGCCGAGGCGGATTATGTATGCCTGACGGTGCCGCTCAGTGCCAGCACCGAGGGCCTGATCGGCGCCCGCGAGCTGGGCTTGATGAAGCCCGAGGCGATCCTGGTGAACATTGCCCGTGGGCGGGTGGTGGATGAAGCCGCGTTGATCGAAGCGCTGCAGCGCAAGCGGATTCGTGGGGCTGGGCTGGATGTGTTCGTGCAGGAGCCGCTGGCTGCCGATTCGCCGCTGTTGCAGCTCGACAATGTGGTGGCGACGCCGCATATCGGTTCAGCCACCCATGAGACGCGAGAGGCCATGGCACGCTGTGCGGTTGAAAACCTGTTAAGTGCCTTGGCAGGCCAGCGTCCGCCGAACCTGGTCAACCCCATATAACGGGAAGCACAAAGGTGATGTGGGCGCCGGGCTTGCCGGCACCCACAGGGTAAGCGCTTACTTGAAATCCCACTGCATCTGGGTCGCGATGCTGACCCCGCTGGACGACTTCACGCACACATCCAGGTAGTCGGTGAACCGCGGCGGCACGGCGATGCCTTCCTCAAGCAGGCGGCTGTTGTCGAACAGGTAGTTGAGGTCGGCAAAACCGCTGTACAGGCGCAGGGCGCGCAGTACCAGGCGCGGGTTGGCCGGGCCGATGCGCGCCTCGAAGTCCTGCGCCAGGCTCTTCAGGTCATCGACATCGACCTTGCGGTAGCGCTCGCCCACTGGCTCCGCGCCGTTGGCGTGGGCGAAGGCCTGGTCGATCTCGCCAAAGGTGCAGGCGGCCTGGTGGCCGGCGGAGATGTGGTACAGGTTGTGCTCCAGGCGTGGCTTGAGGGTCAGGCCGATCAACGCCTCGGCGCAGTAATCGACCGGGATCACATCGATCTGCTCATCCAGCTCGCAGGTAAAGCTCTCCAGCGCAAAGCCCATGCGGAACACCCAGAAGATGCTCGCCGAGGCCTGGCAACCGAGGGTGCGGTGGCCAACCACGATGGACGGCCGCGCCACCACCAGCGGCAGTTGCGGCAGTTGCTCGCTCATGCGCCGTTCGATTTCGGCCTTCGATGCGGTGTAGTCGACCAGTTGCTGCTCGGCGGCCGGGAATTCCCAAGACTCGCTGATCGGCGACTCGCGTTGCGGCCCGCAGCTCATCGCCGTACCCACGTGCAGGAAGCGCTTGAGGCGCGTCGAGCGGCTCATCACCTCGGCGAAGGCGTAGGTGCCTTCGACATTGACCGGCCAGATGTTCGGGTTCTTCGAGAACGAGGCCACCGCCGCGCAGTTGATCACCCGGTCGATCTGCATCAACCGGGGTGTGGCTTCGGCCAGCCAGGTGGTGTCGAGGAAGTCGCCGCAAATGATCTGGTCGGCGCGCAGGGCCAGGCAGTCCTGCTCGCCAACACCGTGTTGGCGCAGGTTGTCGCGCAGGCGTTCGAGGCCTTGCTCACGGCTGTCGGCGCGCACCAGGAAACACAGGTTGGCGCTGCGGCCATTGGCGATCAATTGGGCCGTTACCGAGCCACCGAGAAAACCGGTGGCGCCGGTCAGCAGCAGATGTTCATGAAGGTCGAAGTTGATGTGTGGGGCAGGCGCGTTCATAAACTTCCTCTGAAAAGTTTATTGGCTGTCATCGAGGTTTGAGCTCGTGCCTAGAGCGCGCAGGGACTGGCGTTCAGCTCGGAGCGGGGGCGATTGTCAGGGCGTTGGGAGGGAAGTTGCAATTAACGAAATGCCGGTTTCATATGAAACAAAAGTTAATGAAAGTAGTAGCCTTCATTAATTAAATGATGCGCCATGCAAAGATGACACAGGCGGTGTTATCAATAAGTGAGATGAATGTGAAAAATACCTTCGGTGCCCTGACCTGACGCCTATCCTGTTGGGATTGGACGACGATCAGGAGCGGGCATGAATCGAAACGAGCTGCGCAAGGCGGACATCAACCTCATGGTGGTGTTCGAGGCCTTGATGCAAGAGCGCAACCTCACCCGCGCCGCCGAAAAGCTGTTTCTTGCGCAGCCGACGGTCAGCGCGGCCCTGGCCAGGCTGCGCACGATGTTCAACGACCCGCTGCTGATTCGCGTCGGCAACCGCATGGAGCCGTCTGCGCGGGCGGCGGAGGTGATCAAGCACCTTACCCCGGCGCTGGACGCGATGTCGGCGGCGCTGAGCCTGACCCATGACTTCGACCCGCCGACCAGCAAGATGACCTTCAGGATCGGCTTGTCCGATGACGTCGAGTCCGGGCTGTTGCCGCCGTTGCTGCGGGCACTGCGCACCGAGGCACCGCATGTGGTCGTGGTGGTGCAGCATGTCGACTACTGGCGTATCCCCGACCTGCTGGCGTCGGGGGATGTCACGGTGGGCATCAGCCAGACCCGCGGCCTGCCGGCCAATGCCAAACGTAAAGTATTACGTACCATGCAGGCGCGGGTGCTCAGGGCCGACAAGTCGGCGCAACCACTGACCCTGGAGGAGTTCTGCCAGCGCCCTCACGTGCAAATCTCGCCAACGGCCAATACTCAAGGCGTGGTCGATGACTGGCTGAAGGAAATCGGCCATACGCGCAATGTGGTGTTGTCGGTGCCCCAGTTCAGCTCGTTGCCGGCCATATTGGCCGACACCGATCTGCTTGCCTGCTGCCCGGACTACGCCGCCGAGGCCATGGCCAGCTGGGGCAACCTGCAGGCCGAAACCTTGCCGTTCGACACCGTGCCGCTGGAGCTGGCCATGGTCTGGCTGAGCACCACCGACAGCGACCCGGCCGAGCGCTGGCTGCGTGGGCGGCTGGAGTATTACATGAGTGGTAATCGTGAGATTCGGGCTGGGTAGGGGATTGATGCTGGCGGGCGCCTTTGGGTTTCTGGCGCCTATGAGATCGAGCGCCGCGTGGCGGCGCTCGATCTCATAGGCACCCCATCACTCGGCCATCTGCAACTCCGGCAACTTCACCCGAAAGGCCTTGGTCAGCCCGAACAGGCAAAGCAGGCCAACGCCCATCCAGCTCAGGCCTATGGTGAAGGACATGCTCGACAGGCTGGTCCACAGCCAGATCGTGCTGAGGAAGCCAAGCGCCGGAATCGCACCGTACAGCAGGCCGTTGCGCATCCCTCGCAACTGCTGGTCCACCAGGTAATGCTTGACCACCGCCAGGTTCACCGCCGAGAAGGCAAACAGGGCGCCGAAGCTGATCATGTTGGCCACGGTATCCAGGGTGATGAACAGCGCCACCAACGACAGCAGGCTGACCAGCACAATCGCCGTCGCCGGCACGCGTTTTTTCGTCACCAGCTGGCCAAACACCCTCGGCAGCGCGCCATCGCGGCCCATGGCGAACAGCACCCGCGACACGCTGGCCTGGGACACCATCGCCGAGGCGAAGCAGCCGGCCACATAGGTCGCGGTAAAGGCGGTCACCAGGTATTCGCCCCCCACCCGGCGCATCACGTCCACCGAAGCCGAATCCGGGTCGGCGAAGCTGGCCCAGTCGGGGAACACCATCTGTGCGAAGTACGACACCACCAGGAACAGCAAGCCACCGATCAGCGACACCGCCATGATCGCCTGGGGAATACGCCGGGTCGGGTTGCTGGTTTCTTCGGCCATGGTCGACACCGCATCAAAACCGAGGAACGACAGGCACAGTACCGCCGCCCCGGTCATGATCAGCGGCACGCTGAAGCCTTCGTGGTGGAACGGCGCCAGCAGCGATACCGGCGCGGCCTGGCCGCTCATGTGGCGTACCGACAGCGCAACGAACACCACGATGAACACCAGCTGTGCCACCACCAGGATCCAGTTGACCCGGGTGATCGACTCGATGCCGATCAGGTTGAGGAAGGTCACCAGGGCAATCGACCCGGCCACCCACACCCAGGCATGGATGGCCGGGAAGTACTCGGACATGTAGATGCCGATCAGCAGGTAACTGAGCAGCGGCAGGAAGATGTAGTCGAGCAGCAAGGTCCAGCCGGCGATGAAGCCGAAGTGGCTGCCGAAGGCCTTGCGCGTGTAGGTGTAGACGGAACCGGAGTAGGGATGGGCCTGGACCATTCGGCCGTAGCTGTAGGCGGTCAGCAGCATGGCGGCCAGGGTGAGGAGGTAGGCGATGGGCAAGTGGCCCTTGGTCATCTGGGTGACCAGCCCGTAGGTGGTGAAGACGGCAAGCGGAACCATGTAGGCGAGGCCGAACAGCACCAGCGCGGTCATGCCCATGGACTTTCTGAAACGACCTGAAGTGTTGCTGGGTGACGCAGGCTGGTGGGGGTGGGGCTGGGCTGTATTTGTTGTTGTATGCATTGCTAACTCCTGAAATGGGATGCAGGAAGCTGCAGTAGGCGAGCGGGCTCGCTACTGGTAAGGGCGTTTGAATAGAGGCGTGGCATGGGGTGGGGCGGCTCGAATGCTCCCACACTCGGGGAGGCCTCGAAATCACCCTTTGGGGGGAGCATTCTGCGCCCGTCGCGTAAACCCTGGCGCCCGCTGCTGGCGAGTATTTTCCTCTGCAAGGGGCAGCAAAAAGCTGGTTTCGCCGGGCCTGCGGCTGGGCCAAGAATGTTGCCCAGACCCATAACAATCGGACCGCAGGGACGGTCGTCAGGAGTGTGTATGTACGATCTCGGATACTGGCAACAGCGCGCGGCAGGCCTGAACTTGCGCGACAAGGCTTTGATCGGCGGCCGCCAGCTGGGTGCCGCCAGCGGGGCAACGTTCGACGCCATCAACCCGGCAACCCATCAGGTGCTCGCCCGTGTCGCTGCCTGTGACCAGGCCGATGTCGACCTGGCCGTCAGCACGGCGCGCAAGGCGTTCGAGCAAGGGCCGTGGCCGCGCATGGCACCCGTTGAGCGCAAGAAGGTGTTGCTGCGCCTGGCCGAGCTGATCATGGCCCACCGCGAAGAACTGGCGCTGCTGGACTCGCTGAACATGGGCAAGCCGGTCATGGATGCCTATAACATCGACGTGCCAGGTTCGGCCCACGTCTTCGCCTGGTACGGCGAGGCGCTCGACAAGCTCTATGACCAGGTCGCTCCGACCGCCGCCAATGCCTTGGCCACCATCACCCGCGAAGCGCTGGGCGTGGTTGCTGCGGTGGTGCCGTGGAACTTCCCGCTCGACATGGCGGCCTGGAAGCTCGCCCCGGCATTGGCGGCGGGCAACAGCGTGGTCCTCAAGCCCGCCGAGCAATCGCCGTTCTCGGCCTTGCGCCTGGCCGAGCTGGCGCTGGAAGCTGGCGTGCCGGAAGGTGTGCTCAACGTGGTCCCGGGCCTTGGCGAAACGGCAGGCCGTGCGCTGGGCCTGCACCCTGACGTCGATTGCCTGGTGTTCACCGGCTCCACCCAGGTCGGCAAGTACTTCATGCAGTACTCGGCACAGTCCAACCTCAAGCAAGTGTGGCTGGAATGCGGTGGCAAAAGCCCGAACCTGGTATTTGCCGACTGCCAGGACCTGGACCTGGCGGCCGAAAAGGCTGCCTTTGGCATTTTCTTCAACCAGGGCGAAGTGTGCTCGGCCAACTCGCGGCTGTATGTGCAGCGTTCGATCCATGACGAATTCATCGAACGCCTGCAGGCCAAGGCCCGCCAGTGGCAGCCAGGCAACCCGCTGGACCCGGCCAGCCGTGCCGGTGCCATCGTCGATGCCGAGCAGGCCACGCGCATTATCCGAGCCATCGGCCAGGCCGTTGATGAAGGTGCGCGGCTGGTCTGTGGCGGGCAACGCCTGACCATCGGGGCCTCGGACAACTACATCGAGCCGACCATCTTCGCCGGCGTCGACAAGCGCATGAGCCTGGCCCGGGACGAGGTCTTCGGCCCCGTGTTGGCGGTCAGTGCGTTCGATACCGAAGAGCAGGCAATCAGCCTGGCCAATGACAGCGTCTACGGCCTGGCGGCGTCGGTGTGGAGCGATGACCTGAACCGGGCGCACCGGGTTGCCCGTGCGCTCAAGGCGGGTACGGTGTCGGTGAACACGGTCGATGCGCTGGATGTGACCGTGCCGTTTGGCGGTGGCAAACAGTCCGGGTTCGGTCGCGACCTGTCGCTGCATTCGTTCGACAAGTACTCGCAGTTGAAGACGACCTGGTATCAGCTGCGCGGCTGATAAAATGCAAGGGCCACGGGGGCGAGCATGGCCTGATGGATTGCTGCATCATGGCAAGCTCGGCCATCCACTTACCCAGGAGACTGCGATGATCAAGCCCGGCGAGCAACTGCCCGACATTACCCTTTACGAATACAGTAACGGCGAGGGCGCCTGCCCGATCGGCCCGAACGCGTTCTCGGTGGGTGAGCGCTGCAAGCAGAAGAAAGTGGTGATCTTCGGTTTGCCCGGCGCGTTCACGCCCACCTGTTCCGAGCGTCACGTCCCGGGTTATGTCGCAGCGGCAGCAGAGCTGTTCGCGGCCGGCGTTGACGAGATTCTCTGTGTTTCGGTGAACGATGCCTTCGTCATGAACGCCTGGGGCAACAGCCTGCAGGTGGGCGACGCGGTGAAGATGATCGGCGACGGCAATGGCGAATTCAGCGAGGCGCTGGGGCTGATCCAGGACCTCTCGGCCCGTGGCCTGGGATGGCGTTCGCAGCGCTATGCCATGCTGGTTGACGACGGTGTGGTCAAGCATATTGCGGTAGAGGCGCCTGGCAAGTTTGAAGTCAGTGATGCAGCGAGCATGCTGGCTGTGGTGCGCTGATGGGTGCCTGGCCCGCAATACACATCTGACCCTGTGATGATTCGAGGGGTGGAGTACAAATGTGCTCCAGCCTGGAATCCTTGGCATGAAGGCCTTTTGATATCGCCCTGCGCTGGCCAAATTCTTTAGGGTTGGTCGACCTCGTCGAGCCGACAAGCGAGACCGTGGCCCGCTTTCAGTGCATCATGTTCATCTCGGTATCCAGACCCGCTTCCACGCAGTATTGAACATGAAACGTCCGCTATTTGTTGCGCTAGATGGCCCCAAGGGCACCGGCAAGACCACGCTGCTGGAGGCCATTACCCAGGCCCTGAGGGCAGACAACCGCAAAGTGATCCGGCTTTGCGAGAAAAAAAGCGACCCCTTCAGGGGCGAAACCATGGCGCTGGTCAACCAGCTCGTGAGAAACCCCTGCAAGGACCTGGAATTGAAGGTCTGTGCGCGGCTGGCCGATAGCCGTGCGTGGATTTCCCAAAACGTACTGCCCAGGCAACCTGCGGACAGCATCATCCTGATCGATCGCTGGTACCCCTCCGATGCCGCGTTTCGCCGCACAGTGCCGTTTGCCGAGATTCTGCGAATGAACCGTGAACGCAATGTGCAAGTGCCAGACCTGCATGTTGGCGTGGTCACCTCGCCCGATACCTCGTGGGCGAGGGCGGCGGCACGCACGCGTGGGCTGGGTAGTACGGTGATTCACAAGCTGGATGAGCAGGTCGCCTGTACCGAAGCGTTCGAGCGGGCGGTGGCGGATCACGGCTGGGTGCTGTGCCGTAATGAAGGCACGATCGCGCAGGCGACGAGCCAGGTGGTTGCCGAGATCCAGCGCGTGCTTGAGGTTCTGTGCCCGCTAAAATGACGTGTAATCATTGATGTGCGAGATGAGATCATGGCGCAAACCGACGTTCTCATTGTGGGCGCCGGCCCGACCGGGCTGGCTCTGGCACTTTGGCTCACCCGGCAGGGCATTGCGGTAAGGGTCGTCGACAAGAGTGCTGGCCCGGGCGAAGCGTCCCGCGCCATGGCTGTCCAAGCCCGCACGCTGGAGCTCTATCGCCAGCTCGATCTGGCCGAGGCGGTGATAGACGCCGGCTATAAAACCCCTGCCATGAACATGTGGGCGCGAGGCCGCCGCAGGGCGCGCATCCCGTTGAAGGATGCAGGCGCTGAAATCTCTCCTTACCCCTTTGTGTTGATCTATCCCCAGGATCGCCATGAGCGCTTGCTGGGGCAACAGCTGCATGCACTTGGCGTGGACGTGGAGTGGCAGACCGAACTGATAGCCTTTGAGGAGGGGGAAAGCCATGTCACGGCCACCCTGAAGCAGGCTGACGGGCGGGAAGGGGCATGCACTGCGGCTTACCTGGCCGGCTGCGATGGTGCTCATTCCCTCGTTCGGCATGCCATCGGCAGCGGTTTCGAGGGCGGCACTTATAAACAGCTTTTCTATGTTGCAGATGTCAGGGTAGCGGGCGTCGAACCTGCGGGTGAGGCACACGTGGCTTTTGACAAGTCCGACTTTGTGCTGCTTCTGTGCTATGGCGAAAAGGATCAATACCGCCTGATCGGTACCGTGCGAGACGAACGTGCCGAGCACCCTGAGCACCTGACGTTCGCGGACGTTGGCCATGATGCCATCAACGGCTTGAACCTCCAGATTACCGAGGTGAACTGGTTTTCCAGCTACCGCGTTCATCACCGCGTCACGGATCATTTCCGCCGTGGCAGAGTGTTTCTGCTCGGCGATGCTGCGCATGTTCACAGCCCGGCAGGCGGGCAGGGGATGAACACCGGGATACTCGACGCGAACAACCTGGCCTGGAAGTTGGCTGCGGTGATCAAAGGCCACTCGCCCGATACCCTGCTCGACAGCTATCCGATCGAACGTCAGGCATTTGCCCGCAAGTTGGTGGATACAACCGACAAACTGTTCAGCTTCGTTACCGCCCAGGGTGGCTTCGCTGATTTCGTGCGCACGCGCATCGCGCCGGTCATCGCCAGCGTTGCCTACAAGCGCGAGAGCGTCCGTGAATACCTGTTCCGCGTGGTTTCGCAAACCACCCTTGATTACCGTGGTAGCCCGCTGAGTCAAGGCAGGGCTGGTGCGGTTCAAGGCGGTGACCGTCTACCGTGGCTGCCCGGGGCGGTTGCCGATAACTACGAACCACTGAGCGCCATTGAGTGGCAAGTGCATGTGTACGGCGAAGCCAAACCAGAGCTGGCCCAATGGTGCAGGGAGCAGGGCATTTCACTGCATGTTTTCGCTTGGGAGCCTGTATGTGAGCGGGCCGGCGTGGCCAGGCATGCTGCTTATCTATTGCGGCCAGATACTTATGTCGCAGTGGCTGAGCCTGAGGGGAATGCATCTGCCTTGAGCCGATATTTTGAAAAGCAAGGCGTTGTGTTGCCAACGGCCTGAGCCTTGGAACAGGAATTGCTGCAGCCTGCAAAACACCACAAAGTGGGTAATACGGCAATGTTCTTTGAAGACCACTGTTTCATGTTTCTGGTCGCCGTCGCCGTGCTTGTCGTGGATGCAGTGGCCATCGTCATGTCTCTGCATGACAGCCCGCGGCGCATTGGGTTGGGCATGCAGCACCCATTATTGGGGAAGTGGGTGTTGTGTAGTCCTGGCGGGCAAGGAGGAACGGGAGGCAAAGCCAGAAGCACAGTCAGTGCTCATGGCTGTGGGCGCGAATGGTCAGCGCAGCCGGCACCCTGGTGTTAATTCAAGGTTCTCCCGTCAGCCAGGAAAATCCTGAGCGCCTCGTGCGACATTGGCCTGGCAAAGTAATACCCTTGGAAAATATCGCATCGGCCACTTTCCAGGAAGTCCACCTGGGGTGCAGTTTCCACACCTTCCGCGACCACGGACAGGCCGAGATGGTGGGCCATCGAAATTATCCCTTGAGTGATGGCGGCATCGTGTGGGTTGGTCGAAATATCCTGGATGAAGGAGCGATCGATCTTGATCTTGTCTATTGGCAAGCGCTTGAGATAACTGAGACTGGAAAATCCCGTACCGAAATCATCCAGCGCAATGCGTACACCTAGGTTTTTTAGGCGGTGCAATGTTGCAATTGCGTGTTCAACGTTATGCAGCAAGAGTGACTCGGTTATCTCCAACTCCAACTGCCCGGCGCTAAGCCCATGTTTGCTCAACACTGCCTGGATACATTCAACGAACTGACCGCGCTGGAAATGCATCGGCGAAATATTGACCGCCATCGAGATGTCGGTGAAGCCCTGATCACACAGGTTTCGCAACTGCGCGCAAGCCGTTTCGAGCACCCAAAGGCTCAGAGGGACGATCTGACCACTGTCTTCGGCCACCGGCACAAATACCGCAGGGGAGATGAACCCCCTGACCGGATGCTCCCAGCGCAACAACGCTTCGATCCCGACCACACGCCCAGTGCGCGCCTCGATCTGCGGTTGGTAATGCAGGCTGAACGACCGGGTCTCGAGCGCCTTCTGCAGGTCGTTGCGCAGGCTTCTGTGCTCGCAGACCCGCTGGTTCAGATCGCTGGTGTACCACTCAAAGTTGTTGCGACCTTGTTGCTTGGCTTTATACATGGCCATGTCAGCCTGCTGGATCAGCTGCATCGGCTGCCCGATGTGACCGTCGCTTAGCGTGATACCGATACTTGCGCTGACGTGCAGGTCGATGCCATGGATGCAATAGGGTTTGCCAATGCTGGCCAGCAGTCGCTCGGCCACCGGGACAACGTCTTCGTCACACAGCAGGTCCGTCAGCAAAACGACAAACTCATCGCCGCCCATACGCACGACGGTATCAGTCGGACGAACCTGCTGGGTCATGCGCTGCGCCACCTCGATCAGCACTTGATCGCCGAAGTAGTGCCCGATGGAGTCGTTGATGGATTTGAATCCATCCAGGTCGATGTACATGACCGCCAGGTGGCACTTACGTTGACGGCTGCTGCGACACTCCAGCCCAAGACGGCCCTCCAGGGACAGGCGGTTAAGCAAGCCGGTCAGCCTGTCATGGTTGGCATTGATGCTCAATTGGCGCTCGTAATAGGTGAACAATGAGCGAAAGCGTTGTTCGCTTTCCTCCAGGCGCTGGCCGTCACGCTCATGCCGGATCGCTATGGCAGCCAGCCGCGCCGCGCAGGTCAAGCGCTCGATCTGCGCCTCGCTTGGCGCAACCGCCTGATCCTGGTAAAGCGCAAATGTCCCAAGAACGCAGCCCTGATGCGAGAGTAATGGCAACGACCAGCAGGAGCGCAGATTGTAACCTAGCGCCAGACTGCGAAAACGCTCCCAGCTCGGATCGCGGGCTATATCTGCGGTGACCACCAGCTCGCGCCGGAATGCCGCCGTGCCACACGTGCCTTCCCGAGGACCGATGGGCATGCCATGGATCGCCTCGCTGTAGGCCGGTGGCAGGCCAGGCGCGGCACCCTTCAGCAAATGCTTGCCTTGCGCATCGGTCAGCAGTACCGAACACAGCGTGCCGGGATCCTGGGCGTCGATCATCAAGCAGATGGCGGTGAGGATGTCGTGCAGTTGATGATTGGTCGCGATCATACCGAGTATGTCGCGTTGAGACTCGGGAAGCGCCATGCTGTGAGAGCTCGTGCAGGAGGTGTTCATGGGGGATTGCTGAGTACAGGCGAGGCCTTCCGGTTGCCTGAGCGTCTCGAGCAGTGAGTGCCCGGGCGCAGTCCGATCGCACCCCGATCGCGAGATCTTATAAAGCAGTGGGCCTGCCACGAAAAAGACTCAGGTGATCGAAAAAAGAACGTATCAGATGGAGCGCATGCGGCTGAATTCGGCTTGCAACGGCCTGACCACCGCCCGCTGACTTTCACGGAACAAACCGCAGATACTGCTTGACTTCCGGGCTACCAGGCGCAGACTTTAGCCAGTATTGCAAAAGTTCCCCTGGGCTTGGCCGCGTCTGTTTGCGGCGCTCGCCCTCCAGCGCTTGACTCCCAGGCATGCTCAATGCTGGCGCTGGACTTCACGGATGCAGTGCTGGCTTTCCTTCGAATTGCCCGGTCTCAAGGAAAGAACATCCCGATCACGCACGACTGCTACAAGAGCAGCAGAAGTGCGCACTACCTCGTGCCGAACGCTATACGGCTGCTGCCCGCGACCCTTGAACCTGCCTGACGATGCCGATCAGGTTTTGATCAAGCGCCCATTCGACAATGGGCTGCTGACGATCATCCTCGACGAGCGCAAAGCGCGTGCATCGAAGCACAGCCGTTTGATTCCGAATTGAAGCTGACTCGGAGATTCCGTTGCAGTCGTCATGAAGGCCCACCAGCAGACGAGGCGCTGCGGCAGGCTCCACCTCGTCGTCCCTATGATTCAAGGAGCGCCCGCATGGCCAGCAAACAGTGTCAGGTCTGTGGCCAACCCGCCACGACACGGGTGGAAGCCAAGGTCAATGGCCGCCACAGCACCATGCTGTTGTGTGATGATCACTACCGCCAATTGGTGCGCCAGCAAAAACGCACCCTTTCCCCACTGGAGGCCCTTTTCGGCTCGCGCAGCGGTTTGTTCGAAGAATTCATGGGCAGCGATTTCTTCGGCAACGGAGAAGACTCGGTAACCGTTGCCGCAGATGCCGATGATGTGGCCGAAGCGTCGTCTGGCGAACCTGCCCGCGCAGGGGCTGGCGCGCCGCGGCGTCGCGGCAGCGGGCTGGCCAGCCGCATCAGTGAACACTCCGAGGCCCTGTTGCAGGAAGCTGCCAAGCGTGCCACGGAGTTTGGTCGGTCCGAAGTCGATACCGAACACCTGCTGCTGGCCCTGGCCGACAGCGACGTGGTCAAGACCATCCTGAGCCAGTTCAAGCTCAAGGTCGACGACCTCAAACGCCAGATCGAGGCCGAAGCCAAGCGCGGCGACAAACCGTTTGAAGGCGAGGTCGGTGTGTCACCACGGGTGAAGGATGCGCTGAGTCGCGCCTTCGTCGCCTCCAATGAGTTGGGGCACGCTTACGTAGGCCCCGAGCACTTCCTGATCGGGCTGGCCGAAGAGGGTGAAGGGTTGGCCGCCAACTTGCTGCGCCGCTATGGCCTTACGCCGCAGGCCCTGCGTCAGCGGGTAAGCAAGGTGGTTGGCAAAGGTGCCGAGGATGGCCGCGCCGAGGCGCCGACCGATACGCCGGAGCTCGACAAGTACTCGCGCGATCTCACCAGGATGGCGCGTGATGGCAAGCTGGACCCGGTCATCGGGCGGGCACAGGAAATCGAAACCACCATCGAGGTACTGGCGCGGCGCAAGAAGAACAACCCTGTATTGATCGGCGAGCCTGGCGTGGGCAAGACGGCCATCGTCGAGGGCCTGGCTCAGCGCATGGTGGCCGGCGAAGTGCCCGAGACGCTGCGTGACAAACGCCTGGTCGAACTGAACATCAATTCCTTGGTGGCCGGCGCGAAGTACCGGGGCGAGTTCGAGGAGCGCGTGCAGAAGGTGCTGAAGGAGATTGCCGAGCACCAGGGTGAGCTGATTCTCTTCATCGACGAAGTGCACACCATTGTCGGTGCAGGGCAGGGCGGTGGAGAAGGCGGTTTGGACGTGGCCAACGTCTTCAAGCCGATGATGGCGCGCGGTGAGCTGAACCTGATCGGCGCGACGACGCTCAACGAGTACCAGAAGTACATCGAGCAGGACGCTGCGCTGGAGCGGCGTTTCCAGCCGGTCATGGTGCCCGAGCCAACGGTGGCGCAGACCATCATGATCCTGCGCGGCCTGCGCGACACCTTCGAAGCGCACCACAAGGTCAGCATCACCGAGGACGCGATCATCGCTGCCGCCGAACTGTCCGACCGCTACGTCAGCGCGCGCTTCTTGCCGGACAAGGCCATCGATCTGCTCGATCAGGCTGCCGCCCGCGTCAAGCTATCGGCCACGGCACGCCCGGTTGCGGTGCAGGAAATGGAGTCGGAACTGCACCAGTTGCGCCGTGAGCAGGACTATGCGGCTTCGCGCAAGCACTATGACAATGCGGCGCAGATCAGCAAGCGCGTCGAAGCCACGGAGGCCGAACTCAAGCAGCGGGTCGAGGAGTGGGAGCGCGAGCGCGGCTCGGGCAGCACCGAGGTCAAGGCCGAACATGTGGCGCAGATCGTCTCGCGGCTGACCGGCATTCCGGTCAATGAACTGACGGTGGAGGAGCGCGAGAAACTGTTGCACCTGGAGCAGCGGCTGCATGAGCGCCTGGTGGGGCAGGACGAGGCGGTGCGCGCGGTGGCGGACGCGGTTCGGCTGTCGCGCGCTGGGCTGCGCGAAGGCAGCAAGCCGGTGGCCACGTTCCTGTTCCTGGGCTCCACCGGCGTCGGCAAGACCGAGTTGGCCAAGGCGCTGGCCGAAACCATCTACGGCGACGAGAGCGCCCTGTTGCGTATCGACATGTCGGAGTATGGCGAGCGCCATTCCGTGGCTCGGCTGGTGGGCGCGCCTCCGGGCTACGTCGGTTATGACGAAGGCGGCCAGCTTACCGAAAAGGTCCGTCGCAAGCCCTATAGCGTGCTGCTGCTCGACGAGATCGAGAAGGCCCATCCCGACGTCTACAACATCCTGCTGCAGGTGTTCGACGACGGGCGACTGACCGATGGCAAGGGGCGCGTGGTGGACTTCACCAACACCATTATCATTGCCACGTCCAACCTGGGCTCCGACATCATTCAGCGGCGGCTGAAGGCGCCCGGAGCAGCGGGTGAGGAGTACGAGAAAACCAAGGTCGAGGTGATGGATGTGCTGCGCGGGCACTTTCGCCCCGAGTTCCTCAACCGCATCGATGAGATCATCGTCTTCCATGCGCTGGGCAAGCAGGAGATCCGCCACATCGTTGGCCTGCAACTCGACCGCGTGGCCCGCAATGCCGCCAGCCAGGGCGTGACGCTGACGTTCGACGAGACACTGGTCGATCACTTGGCTGAAGTCGGCTACAAGCCCGAATTCGGTGCCCGCGAGCTCAAGCGAATGATCCGCAGCGAGCTGGAGACGGCACTGGCACGTGAGATGCTCGGCGGCGGCATTGGCAAGGGTGATCACGCCCATGCGCGCTGGGACGACAAGGCGGAGCGGGTCGGGTTCGAGCACCGGCAAGCCGTGCCGGCCAAAGAGCTCGACAGTGAAAGTGCGTGAAGCGCAGGCCGAAGGCTGCGGTTTCTCGTTGCAATGATCTTGCTGCTGAAGAGGTGAGGCATGAAGGACAGCAATGAGCCCGAGACCACGCGCATGCGACTGCGTCGCGAGTGGGCGGTGTTGACGTTCTACGAGCGTTTCGAGCAGATCGTCGCCCACATTCTTTCGCTGGTGATCGCGGTGGTTATCGTGGTGTCGCTGGTGCAGCTGATCCAGATAGTCTTCAGCCTGCTGATCATCGATGCGTTCAATCCGCTGGACCACCGGATCTTCCAGAATGTGTTCGGTATGGTCATGACGCTGCTGATCGCGATGGAATTCAAGCATTCCATCGTGCGCGTTGTGTTGCGCCGTGGCAGCATCATTCAGGTCAAGACGGTCCTCTTGATCGGGTTGATCGCGCTGTCACGCAAGATCGTGATCCTTGATCCCGATGTCAGCCCGGCCAAAGTCGCGGCGCTCGCTGGCGCTACCCTGGCCCTGGGGCTGACCTACTGGCTGTTGCGTGAGCGCGATGATCGAGTTGCCTAGGCTCTGTGTGAATGGTGCCAAGGCAAAGACTCAACGGGAAAAAGAACGCGGATGTGTAATGCCATATGCGTTCAGATCGAGGCGTGAAAACCTCGAACGCTACTTTCTCCATAACCGGTCCTGACAGGGGCTGAGGGT
Organism: Pseudomonas sp. TWI628; assembly: GCF_039673865.1. NCBI lineage: Bacteria > Pseudomonadati > Pseudomonadota > Gammaproteobacteria > Pseudomonadales > Pseudomonadaceae > Pseudomonas > Pseudomonas sp. TWI628. The sequence continues at coordinate 50,999 of NZ_JBDJMM010000011.1, forward strand.
CGAGGGCATGGCCGCTGAAGGCAACGCAGGACTGTTGTTGGGCGTCATCACGTTGCTCAGCGCTGCCGTGGTGGCCGTGCCACTGCTCAAGCGCATCGGCTTCGGCTCGGTGCTCGGTTACCTGCTGGCGGGGATGATGATCGGACCCTTCGGGCTGCAGCTGGTCAATGACCCTCACACCATCATTGATGTGGGCGAATTGGGCGTGGTGATGTTTCTCTTCGTGATTGGCCTGGAGCTCAAACCCTCGCATCTGTGGGAGCTGCGCGCGCAGATCTTTGGACTGGGCAGCCTGCAGGTGTTGATCTGTGCCGTTCTGCTCACCGTCGTCGGCAAGGCCTTTGGTTTCCCTTGGCAGGTGTCATTCGTCTGCGCGGCCGGTTTTGTACTCACGTCCACGGCGATCGTCATGCAAGTGCTCTCGGAGCGGGGTGACTTGACCGAGCCGAGGGGCCAACGCATCGTCTCCATTCTGCTGTTTGAAGACCTGTTGATAGTGCCGTTGCTGGCGGTGGTGGCATTTCTGGCACCTACTGCATCGGTGCCCGAACCCAGCTCCCCCCTGTGGCAGCGCATGGCGACCGCAGCGCTGTCCCTGAGCGCACTGGTGGTCATCGGGTTGTGGTTGCTCAACCCGCTGTTTCGGGTATTGGCCCAAGCCAGGGCGCGCGAGGTGATGACTGCTGCCGCGCTGCTGGTGGTGCTGGGAGCGGCGCTGCTGATGGAAATCGGCGGCCTGTCAATGGCCATGGGCGCGTTCGTTGCCGGTGTGCTGCTGTCGGAGTCCACCTTCCGCCACCAGCTTGAGGCTGACATAGAACCGTTTCGCGGGCTGTTGCTGGGGCTGTTTTTCCTCGGCGTCGGCATGGCGCTGGATCTGCAGGTGGTGGCCAGCAACTGGCTGCTCATCAGCTCTGGCGTGCTGGCGCTGATGGTGGTCAAGGCGCTGTGTATCTACGGGGTCGCGCGCCTTGCGAAAAGCCAGCATGGTGATGCGCTGGACCGTGCCGTGCTGATGGCCCAGGGGGGTGAATTTGCGTTCGTGCTGTTTGCCGAAGCGCTGAAACTCAGGGTCGTCAGTGCCGAAATCAACGCCAACATGACGGCTATCGTGGTGTTGTCCATGGCCCTTACGCCGGTCAACCTTCTGTTGTACAAGCGCTTCGCGCGGCCCCGGGCGGTTTCCATGGACGGTGTGGAGCCGGCACAGAATCTTCAAGGTCATGTCCTGATCATAGGGTTTGGCCGTGTCGGCCAGATCGCTTGCCAGGCACCACTCGCTCATGGCGCCAAGCTTTCAATCATCGACATGGACCCGGAGGTGATCCGCGCCGTCGAGCCTTACGGTTTCAAGGTCTATTACGGTGATGGTGCCCGGCACGACCTGTTGCATGCTGCCGGGGCCCATCACGCCCGCACCATCATTGTGTGCGTGAATGACAAGAAGGCCGCGACACGCATCGTCGAAAGCACGCGGCACTATTGCCCGCAGGTGAAGGTGCTGGTGCGCGCCTTTGACCGCGAGCACGCGTTGGAGCTGGTCAAGCACGACGCCGACTACATCGTGCGGGAAACCTTTGAATCCGCCTTGCTGCTTGGCCACCAGGCCGTGCTGAGCCTGGGTGCCTCAGCGCACGAAGCCGACGCGGTGACCGACGAGGTACGCACCCGCGATGCCGAACGTTTTGCCCTGGAAACATCCGGCGGTCTATTTGCCGGGCGAGCGCTGGTCCTGGGAAATATCGAGCGCATTGAGCCGCCGCCCCACGAAGCGCGGAATGCTCAGTGAGCATGTCAGCCACGCTTCATCAACGGATCTGACGCAAGCCTTCCATGGCGGCTGTTTTCAAGGTTCAGGGAATGGCAAAGGTGCGGTTGTAGGGCGCCGGACAGCGAAGACGTTGAGCGTCATGGCCACCAAGGCGTAGTAGCCGAAAATCGCAACCAGCTCGACTACAGCGGGCTCGCCGAAAGCCTTCACCGCTTCCTGATAGCGGTCGTCACTGACCCGACGCGTACGGTAGAGCTCTTCACCCAAGTGGTAGACGATGGCCTCATCTTCCTGGATGAAGGTGGGTGTACGCTGTGCGCGCAGCGCGTCGATGACTTCGTCACTCAGCCCGCTGCTTCGAGCAATGGGCTCATGAATTTGCCACTCTGCCTGGGACTGCCACCAGGCTGCGGTGAGCAGTATCGCCAACTCGCTCAAACGCAAATCCAGCCGAGTGTGGTACCTGCAGAACGCCCCAAGGCGTTGTGCGTGATCAGCCAATGCAGGGCTGTGGATCCACGCAAGGAATGGGCCGTCCAGATTTCCCCGTGGCCCTTGGAGGATGTCACTTAGCACCTTGCGCTGTTCTTGGCTCATCTGCTCTTCAGGGAGTGAGGTCAAGCGGGATTGAATGTTCATGAGCGCTTTCTCAAACTCCTGCGATTGAGCTGTCTATTGCCAGCGCGAGCTTATCAATGATTTCGTCGATATGGCTTGAGTCGATGATGAAGGGCGGTGCCAGCAGAATGTGATCCCCTCGTTGCCCATCCACAGTTCCGCCCATGGGGTAGCACATCAGACCCTGTGCCATGGCCGCTTTCTTCACCCGTGCATGCAGTTTGATCGAAGGATCAAAAGGCGTTTTCGTTGCCCGATCATTGACCAGTTCGATGCCACGAAATAGCCCGCGCCCTCGAACGTCACCCACATGAGGGTGCCCGCTGAACCGCTCAAGCAAACGCGCGTGCAGGGCGTCACCCACCGTGACGACCTGGCTCAAAAGCCCGCGTTTCTCGATGGTTTTCTGCACCGCCAAGGCAGCAGCACAGGCGGTCGCGTGGCCTATATAGGTATGGCCGTGCTGAAAGAAGCCTGAACCGTTGGCGATAGCGTCACGGATCTTCGCACTGACCATGGTTGCGCCAATCGGCTGGTAGCCGGCGCCCAACCCTTTGGCGATGGTGATCAGGTCGGCAGTGATGCCCTCCTGTTCAGCCGCGAACAGTGAACCCGTGCGGCCCATGCCACACATGACTTCGTCGAGAATAAGCAGCACGCCATGGCGATCGCAGATTTCACGGACGCGTTTGAAGTAGCCCGCGACAGCTGGAACGGCACCCAAGGTGGCCCCTACGACAGGCTCAGCGATGAAAGCCATGACGTTTGCCGGGCCCAGGCGGCAGATTTCCGATTCCAGCTCTTCGCCTAGTCGCTGGGCATATTGCTCAACGGTTTCACCCGGTAACTGATCACGGTAGGCATAACTCGGGCTGACGTGGCTGACGTTGATCAGCAATGGCTCGAACTGCCGACGTCGCCATTCGTTACCACCCGCCGCCAGGGCACCCAACGTGTTTCCGTGATAGCTCTGGCGACGTGCAATCACATGCTTGCGACTGGGCTGGCCAATTTCCACGAAGTATTGCCGCGCCAGTTTGAGTGCGGTTTCCACCGCCTCAGAACCGCCGGACACGAAATAGACAGACTCCAGCCCTTCAGGGGCGCGGGCGACAAGAAAATCTGCCAGCTCTTCCATGACATCAGTGGTGAAGAAAGAGCTGTGGGCGTAGGCCAGTTGCCCAATCTGATGGCGTACTGCCTCGATGACCTCAGGGTCGCTGTGGCCAAGGCAAGAAACTGCTGCGCCTCCACTGGCATCCAGGTAGCGCTTCCCGGCGCTATCAATCAGATAAGGCCCATCACCTGCTACGGCTGTGGGGTAGGTATGGCTGAAGCTTCGATGCAAGACGTGGCTCATGATCACCTCCAAGGGGTGTGCAAATATTACTTGCATATAAATCAGAAGCAACGGATATTTGCATTTCACCGCAGGAAGCGCCGCTCGTACTGCGCTGGTAGACGCGCGCCCTTGGCATGGAATGCCGCCAATAACAATCAGGGGCCTGCCCCATACCTTGCTACTGCCGCTTTCCCTCGGGCCGACAACGGCAACCGAGCCTCCCCCTTGAAGAGGAAAGACGATGAAAAAATTTCTTAAGGTATCGCTTGCAGCTTTCGCTCTTGCCATTTCAGGCACCTCGATGGCCGCCGGAAAAGAGTTGCTGATCGCAACCGACACGGCGTTCGTGCCTTTCGAGTTCAAGCAGGGCAATGAGTATGTGGGCTTCGATATCGATCTTTGGGCGGCAATTGCCAAAGAGCTGGGTGTGACCTATCAGCTCAAGCCAATGGATTTCAACGGCATCATTCCCGCGTTGCAAACCCATAACGTGGACGCGGCGCTTGCCGGGATCACAATCAAGGAAGAGCGCAAACAGGCTATCGATTTCTCCGACGGTTACTACGACAGCGGCTTTCTGCTGATGGTCAAAAGTGACAACCAGACCATCAAGGGTGAAGCAGACATTGCCGGCAAAAGCCTGGCGGTGAAGAGCGGAACGTCGGCAGCCGACTATGCCAAGGCCAATCTCAAGGCCAAAGATCTGCGTCAGTTCCCGAACATCGACAATGCCTATCTGGAACTGCGCACGGGGCGCGTCGACGCCGCCATGCACGATACGCCAAACGTGCTCTATTACATCAAGACCGCCGGCGAAGGTCAGGTCAAAGCCGTGGGTGCACAGATGATGGCGCAGCAATACGGCATCGGCTTCCCTAAAGGCAGCGAACTGCGCGAGCCAGTCAACGCAGCCCTGAAGAAACTTCGGGAGGATGGCACCTACGCCAGAATCTATGAAAAGTGGTTTGGCACTCAACCACAGTAAATCCTTCCAAGTTTTCTGAGAGTTCACCGTTATGCAATTTCAATGGAGCGCCATCTGGGATGCGCTCCCGGTTCTGCTGGAAGGTGCCAAACTCACGCTCTGGATCTCGATCCTGGGCCTGATCGGCGGCGCAATCATCGGTGTGATCGCGGGCTTCGCCCGCGCTTACGGTGGTTTCTTCAGCAGTCGGGTAGCGTTGGTATTCATCGAGCTGATTCGTGGCACCCCCATCATGGTGCAGGTGATGTTTATCTACTTCGCCTTGCCCCTGATGATTCCCGTGCGCATCGATCCGTTCGGGGCCGCCGTGTTCACCATCATGATCAACTCGGGTGCCTACATCGGCGAGATTACCCGAGGAGCCGTCCTGTCGATCAACAAGGGCTTTCGTGAAGCCGGACTGGCGCTGGGGCTCTCTCGCCGCGACACCCTTCGCTATGTCATCACACCGCTGGCGTTTCGCCGGATGATTCCGGCCCTGGGCAACCAGTGGATCGTCAGTATCAAGGATACGTCGTTATTCATCGTCATCGGTGTGGCCGAACTGACCCGCCAGGGCCAGGAAGTGATCGCCGGCAATTTCCGCGCGATGGAGGTCTGGTCTGCGGTGGCCGTGATCTACCTGATCATTACCCTGGTGCTCAGCTACATCCTGCGCCGTATGGAAGCGAGGTTGAAAATCCTGTGATCGAATTCAAGAACGTTTCCAAACACTTCGGCAGCACTCAGGTGCTCCATAACATCGACCTGAGCATTGCCTGCGGTGAGGTCGTGGTCATCATCGGGCCGTCGGGTTCTGGCAAATCCACCTTGCTGCGCTGCATCAACAAGCTGGAAGAAATCAGCGAGGGTGAGCTGATTGTCGACGGTTTGAAGGTCAACGACCCCAAGGTCGATGAGCGCCTGATTCGCCAGGAAGCCGGCATGGTGTTCCAGCAGTTCCATCTGTTCCCACAGATGACGGCGCTGGAAAACGTGGCGTTCGGACCGATCCGGGTGCGCGGGGCAAGCAAGGCCGAAGCGCATGCGCTCGGTCGTGAGCTGCTGGCCAAGGTCGGCCTGGCCGAACGCGCTGACCATTATCCGTCGCAGCTGTCAGGCGGCCAACAACAGCGAGTGGCCATTGCCCGGGCGCTGGCGGTCAAACCCAAGATGATGCTGTTCGACGAGCCGACTTCTGCGCTGGATCCGGAGCTGCGGCATGAGGTGCTGACCGTGATGAAGGCGCTGGCAGAGGAGGGGATGACCATGGTCATCGTCACCCACGAAGTGGATTTTGCGCGCAAGGTCGCCAGCCGATTGATCTTCATCGATAAGGGGCGCATCGCCGAAGACGGCAAGCCACAAGAGCTGATCGCCAATCCACCCAGCCCGCGCTTGCGCGAATTTCTCCAGCACGTTTCATAAGGGGCAACGCGATGCTCGCTCAACTTCACATCGCCGGCAATGCGTTCGAACTCGGACGGCGCCTGGGTGAATTCGGTCGTCAATCCGTACATGGCAAACTGCGCCTATTACCACTGTGGCAACACCTCGTTTCGTTGGCCGACACGGATAAGGCGCGGCAAATGAAAACGCAGGTGCGTGAACGGTATCCGCGTTACTGGCAGGAGATCGAAGGCCTTGCCGCCGGGCTTGAGTTGCCGGTCGACGAAGTCTTCATGTGGAACTGCCGGGGCGATTTTCCTGGGCTCGTGAGTGTGGATGGCTGTACCACTGTGTTTGGTCAGGCAGAGCAGGAGACACTGATCGCCCACAATGAAGACGGGCTGCCCCAATTGCGCGATGATTGTGCCATTGTCCACGCCAACCCGGAGGAGGGTGTGGCCTTCATCAGCTTCGTCTATCCCGGCTCGATCCCGGGCCATACGTTTGCAGTCAACGCGTTCGGCGTTGTTGCGACGGTCAACAACATCCGCCCAACGGATATCCCCGCCGGCTTGCCACGGATGATTCTGGGGCGTGCTTCGCTGGATGCCCGTACGGTGGATGAGGCGATTGCGGCGGTCTCCCTGATGCCTCGCGCCGGGGCTTTCCACCACGCGTTCGGGCAAGCGGGTACCTCTCGTGTCGTCAGTGTCGAAGCGACATCAGATGGCGTTGTAGTGCGTGAGGTTGAAGCATCGAGCGGCCACTCGAACCATCTCGTCGATCCGTCGTTTCGGGATTTCAAGCAGATCGTGACAGGGAGTTCTGGCGCTCGTCAGCACCGAGTCGATCACCTGTTAGCCGGCTCAAACCGCAAGCTCGACCTGGCGCTCGCCCTTCAGATACTGCGCGACGAGGAGCGTGCAACGTTGCCAGTCTACCGCTGTGCGGACGATGATCCTGATGACGAAAATACGCTTGCCACGGCGGTCTTCACGCTGACATCCAGCGCTGTAGAATGGCGGGTTTATGCGCGCCGAGTGACAGATCATCCTGACGCCCAAGGCGCTGTTGTGTTAGTCCAATAGCGGATAACTCCGATGACGCAGTTCAATGAATACCTACCAGAAACAGTGACTGAGCTGAAACAGCTGCTGGCTGCCATCGATAGACAAGAGGTGGATATCGCTTTGGGCGGCAGTTCGACGCGCGTGCTGACCCAGATGATTGAATCGCCGCAACACGCAGCGGTGTCTTCAATCACTGAGTTGGCCGCGCAGTTCGGCGTTAACGCCTCGACGCTGTCCAGGCTCGCCAGGCGTCTTGGGTATTCAGGGTTCAGCAAATTGCAGGACGTCTTCCGACGAGAGCTGACAGAGGGCAAAAGCTTCTACAGCGATCAGGCGTCACGGTTAGTGGTCAATACGGAAGGTGTGGGGGCGATTAGCCAATTGGCACGATTGGGTCGCCAGGAAAGCGCCAACATTGCCAGTATGGTGGAGCAGGTCGATCCCGCTGCGTTTGACGATGTTGTTGGGCTACTTTGCAGCGCCAAACGCGTGCGAATCCATGGTATGAGGCAATTCAACTCTTTGGCGCTGTTCATGTCCTATGGGCTTGGCATGCTTCGGCCGGATGTCAGCGCGCTGGACTCCAGCCGACAAGGTGTTGCTGATGCGCTTGCTCAACTGGATGCAGGTGACCTGTTGGTTGTCGCCAGCTGCTTCCCGTATACCCCGAGCGTGCTGGCGACTGCCGAGGTGGCTAACCGGCACGGGATAAAGGTCGTGGCATTGACGGACTCTGCCAGTTCGCCTTTGGCCAAGACCGCGCTGCACAGCTTCTATGTGCCCAACCATAGCCTGTTCTTCAGCAACAGCATGTGCGCCTTTATGCTCCTGGCGCAGGGGCTGCTTAGTGCGGTAGCAGGCGCCTTGGGCGAGACCGCAGTCGCAGCGCTCAAGTATCGTGAAGAGCTCATCTCTGAGTTGAATTCCTCGCTGTAAGTTCTGCACGAGGTTTTTCAAGAAGCCCGCCGGAGCGGGCAAAGGGGCTAACACTGGCTAGGCCTGACTCTAAGACAGGCTCCAAGCGGCATCGTAAGTATGATCTTGCCGATATTGAGTGAGGCCTCCATTTTTCGATGAGCATCCGCGGCTCGCGCCAATGGGAAGGTGCTATCAATCACGGGCTCAAGACTGCCTCCTCCCTCGAAACGATCAAGCCAGTGTTCGCGAAAGCGTCTGACCATCGCATGTTTTTCAGACTGTGTGCGGGACTTCATCACTGTGCCGATGATCTGCAAGTGGCGGTATAGAACGTCTTCCAGCTTGAGGTTCACTTCACCACCGCCACCCAGCATACCGACCTGTACCAGGCGGCCACCCTTGGCGAGCGACTTGATGTTCCTCATGAAGTAGGGCTCACCTACAAAATCGATGATGACATCCACACCTTGCCCATCCGTGTGCTGCGCGACGACCTGGGCAAAGTCCTGCGCTTTGTAATCGATGGTGAAATCGGCACCTAGATTCTCGACCCGGGACAGTTTTCCTGCCTCTGCGGTGGCGAAGACCTTGGCGCCCATGGCGTAAGCAAGCTGCACGGCTGCTGAGCCAACCCCACCTGCGGCAGCATGAATGAGTACTGACTCGCCTGGTTTCAGTTGCGCCAGGTGGATCATCGCTTCGTGAGCGGTCACAAAGACTTCCGGGATCGCTGCAGCATGCACGTAGTCGAGAGCACGCGGGATCGGCATCGCCATGCGGTAATCGATACGCGCGACTTCTGCATAGGCGCCGCCACCCACCACTCCCATCACGCGATCGCCGACTTGATAGCCTGACACTTCACTGCCAACCTCGATCACCTCACCTGCAATCTCCAGGCCGATGATCAGCGAGTCGCCGAAGTTGGGACGCCCGTAGCCACCGGTACGATGGGTCAGATCAGCTCGGTTAACGCCGGCAGCATGCACGCGAACCAGCAGGTCGGCGGGGCGGACTTCCGGCACAAGTACCTCACTCACCTGGAGCACTTCAGGGCCGCCAAAGGTTTCAAAGGTGATCGCTTTCATGGGTTCAAAGGCTCCGAGTCAACGAGTGTGGAATGGGCGATGGCAGATGCCGTGATCGCTGCAGGAAATCCTGCATAGAAGGAGAGGTGGGTAATGGCTCCGGCGAGCTCTTCATGCGTTATGCCGTTGGCAACGGCTCGCCGCAGATGCGCCGGCAGCTCATCTGAATGACCACCAGCAATAGCCTCACGAGGGCTTGCAAAGTTGAGACCTGTCATGTGGCGGCTCCTCAAACCTGGCTGATGAATTTATTGGTGAGGTAGTGCTCGATACCTTCGATGCCGCCTTCCGAACCGTGACCGCTCTCCTTGATGCCACCAAAGGGGAGCTCTGTCGCGACGATGCGGTATTGATTGATCCCGATCATGCCGGCCTCCAAACCGTCGGCAACATCGATGGCCGTCCGTGCATTGGTGGTGAAGGCATAGGCCGACAGGCCATAGGGCAAGCGGTTAGCCTCGGCCAATCCATCCGCCAGCCCTTCGAATGGCATCAAGATGGCAATGGGGCCGAACGGCTCCTCGTGCATGATGCGGGCATCCATTGGCACATCGGCCAACACGGTGGGTGCAAAGAAGAAGCCTGGCCCAGGCAAGGCCTCACCACCGGCCAACACCTGGGCGCCCTTGGCGACAGCATCAGCCACCAGCTCCTCCATCTTGTTCAGTTGCCTCAGGTTGGCAAGCGGCCCGACTTGCGTATGTGGGTGCATGCCATTGCCGACCCGCAGAACTTTGGTTGCCGCAACGAATTGATCTACGAATTGCTGGTAGACACCCCGTTGAACCAGGAAACGGGTTGAAGAAATACAGACCTGGCCGGTACCGCGGAAGCGGTTGGCGACGCCTTCCACAGCGGCTCGCTCCACGTCGGCATCGTCGAACACCAGCACTGGGCCATGGCCACCCAGTTCGAGCGTGATCGGCTTCACGCCTTCGGCTGCGCGACTCGACAACAGACGGCCAATGGGTACGGAGCCCGTGAAGGTCACCTTGCGAATAATCGGCGACGCGATCAGCTGGCTTGAGACCTCATCAGGCACACCAAACACGACCTGCAGCACACCTTTCGGCAGCCCGGCATCATCCAAGGCACGAGCAAGGGCGAGGGCAGTGGAGGGGCTTTCCTCACCAGGTTTGAGAATGACGCTGCAGCCGGCCGCCAGCGCGGCAGACAATTTGCGTGCTGGCGTAATTGCCGGGAAATTCCAGGGTGTGAACGCAGCAACGGGGCCTATTGGCTGGCGCTTGACCAGTTGCAGCACACCGGGGCGGTTCGCTGGTACCACACGGCCATCGATGCGACGCGCACTTTCAGCGAACCATTCGAAATACTCTGCCGCCCGAGTGACCTCATCCATGGCTTCGCCAATGGGCTTGCCTTCTTCGAGCGTCATCTGCGCGGCGATGTGTGCCGTACGCTCCAGGATCAGGGCGGCAGCGCGTTTGAGAACCCGGGCACGCTCGGCTGGAACCGTGTTGCGCCATTGCTCAAACCCTCGCTGTGCCACCTCAAGGGCCAGATCAAGTTCGTCAGCAGTAGCCAGCGGCACCTGCCCAATGATTTCTTCAGTGGCGGGGTTTCTGACGGTCGCAGTTTTACGGCCGTCTGCGTCGATCCATTTGCCGGCGATGAAAAGATAAAGCGAGTCGTACGGTGTGTTCATGGCTGTGGCCTTCATAGCATTCTCTGTTGAACTGCCCCTGCGCAGCTACGCAGGGCTCGGATGACGGTGGCTGGCGCCGGTCCGTGGAATTGAGTCTATGGAGGTCACCGAGAAGGATTTAGCCCAGTTGAAGGGAATGATTGTTGTGCAGAAAGGTAAAGTAGCTTTCAAATGCACACCGATTTACACACAGTGCGGGGTGAATGAGCTGGCTCAGGGGAGGAGGCGATGGACAAGTTTTCTAACATGTCGGTGTTTGTGAAGGTGGTTGAAATGGGCAGCTTCACAGCGGTTGCCAACCACCTCGACTCCACGGTGGGGAATGTGTCGCGAGCGGTGTCGGCACTCGAGCAGATGCTTGATACGCGCCTGTTACAGCGCTCCACCCGACGCTTGTCGGTCACTGATGCAGGCAGACGCTTCTATGAGCGCTGTAGCATCATCCTTGCCGACCTCGAAAACGCTGAAGCAGAGGCGAGCAATGCATTGCTCAAACCCCGAGGTACGCTTCGCGTCCATTGCGTGCCTGGGCTTGCTCGACACCTTGTAACTGAGGCTGCACTGGAATACCGCAAGACGTTTGGTGACGTTACAGTCGATTTGATGCTCTCACAGCGCATGCCAAACTTGCTGGAAGATCAGCTGGACGTGTCCATTCAGATCGCAAGGGTGCTGCCAGACTCAAGCTATGTCAGCCAAAAAATTGGAGTCAGCCACTGCGTGTTGGTGGCATCGGCCGAATATCTGGCGAATCACGGAACACCCGAGACACCCGCAGATCTGGTTGATCATCAATGTCTCTTGCTGGGTACGGTGGATTACGCGCGGGATGAGTGGCAGCTCAAGAGTCGCATGGGCGATGCAACGTTCATCCCCAGCGGGCCAGGCTTCAGTGTGAATGACATGGAGGCCATGTCTGTAGCGGTCGGAAGCGGTGCGGGTATCGGCTTGCTCGCGGGCTTTGCCGCCCTCGACGATTTACGTTCTGGGAAACTGGTACGAGTGCTACCCGATTATTTCACTGAGGAGCGGAATGTGTACGCGGTGTACTCGTCGCGGCAGTTCATCGATGCCAAGATCACCCGGTTCATTGAGGCCTTGAAGGACAAGGTCGGGAGCCGGCTGGCGGTGATTGCCGAGGAGCTCATCAAGATTTAACGGTGGGGGCGCTGCCACTTAATCGACATTTCCAGATAGTACGCCATTTTACAAGTGGGCGATGTTTGATGTTCATAAGTCGCTCGCGGGCCAACCAACGCTGGCTTATCTGCTCCCGAAATGATGTGGCTGTTCAGCGATTGGTGTTCATAGAGGTCATACTCGGTGCTGAAATCATCAGCAGACGGTGGCGATCCACTGCAGGGCTATGGGCGCATGCCGATGCTGCAGGCGCAGATGACGGCCACGCAACTCTTCGACCAGGTCATGGGGGCCAGCCGCCTGACCGTGATCGGTGAGGTGGGATACAACCGCATCAACCGCCTGGGCGATAGCGATGGCAGTGATTTGCGCTTTGGCCGCAGCACGATTTCGGTTCCGGCGAACTGCAGACCGGCGAAGGTGCCGGCCCCACGGGACCACAAACCTGCACCGGATCGCCGCGCCAGGTACCCGGCGCGGCGGCCGGGGAAACGCGACTGAGCAACCACCTGCGCGGCAAGCTCGACTTCCCTCGTCGAAGAGACAAGAGGGAGTGGAGCTAAGGTGGATGCTTTGAAAGAGCTCTTGCTGGTAAAGTGCGCACAACACAACTTTGCCGATTATAGAGCCTGCGAATCAAGTGAGACCTCTGTTCTTCAACTGCTTCTGTTCCATTCGGGTAAAATAAATTGCTCTCGTTCACTGGGTTCGACCGGGCTTGGCTCTGTTCGACAGGTGGTATGGGGAAGGATTTTAACTATATGCAAACGCTTTGCTGGGGCTAAAATGGTCATCTCGTCAATTGTGGTCGAAGATCGCACAATAAAACTAAATCAAACTGGCGTTGGTATCCCGAATATATTTGACGTTGATTCCGTGTCGCTTGTCATCGGGGTTAATGGTTCCGGCAAAACTTTTCTGTTGAATAGAATTCTAGATAAATTTACGCTCAAGGCGAAGGTTGATCGCTATTCATGCGAGATTTTTATGGATGCAGGCCGAGTAATGAGCTTTCAAGAGATGAGGGAGGCATGGGGCGCTATCTATTATTCTCCTATTCCCTATGGCCGGCGTTTACATAAGAGCAAAAACTTTATCGACGCTTCGCCAAACTGGGCAAGACCGCTATCGGTTTTCGAAATGCGCGCTTATGAGGATGTTTTACGCGATTTCGATATTTCCCCGCAGCTGTATGTTCAGAAAAATGTAGACGTACGTAAGGTCTGTAGAACAATCGTCGAAACGCTTATCGTGCAGCCGTTTCCCAGGACTGTTATTGACAGTGAACACCTGAGAAATGTGACCTTACCTCTTCTTGAATTTCTTCAGAAATCACAAGCCTCGACATCAAGCGGCTCATTGACTCCGGACCAGCGCGTTGAAAATGAAAGAAGAGAAAAGCAATTTATCGAAAAAGCGGCGATGAATGTTCATCGTCTAATTCGAGATCATCTTAATAGTGACGTCGAGTCATTTTGCGTATTTGCTGTACTTGAGAAGTATATCTCTCGGGGGAATAGAGTTCCGCAAGTGATTGAATCGGTTATGCATGCTTTGCTGCGCCGTAGCGACGGGGAACGTGATCATGAGCCATCACAATTCGCTCTGCGAGCGTTAGACGACATTCATAACTCACTGGAATTCCTAAAGGGGCGCGATGCTAAAGTTAAGTTAGGAAGTCGTGCCTCTCTTGAAGCAAAACTTCATTTGAACGAAAAGGCTCCCCTTTCGAAATCGGGTGTCGACCATATTTTTGAAGTTGGCTTCAGGAATATGAGCTCTGGCCAGCTGGCAATAATTACGCAGTTGTCATGTATCTTTGAGGCTGTCAAGGAGCTCCATGAGAGGGGTTTAAGGAGAGTTTTGATCTTGATTGATGAGGGAGATGCATTTCTCCATTTGGAGTGGCAGCGGAAATATATCAGCCACCTCAACAGGATGCTTTCTATGCTCAAAGATGAGTATGGGCTCGCTGCACTCCAGGTGATCTTGGCGACTCACTCTCCGCTTTTGGCTACAGATGTCCCAAAGGAGTTTGTTTGCAGGATGGAGGCGAATCATGGTGACGAGACTTCAAGCGCATTTGCCGCGCCACTGCATGAGCTAATAAATCAATCGTTTGGGGCGAAAACAGTGGGTGAGTTTGCTTCTAGAAGAATCAATGAAGTCGTCAGCAATGCCTCCCAGGGTGTGCGGTCTGAACTCGCTGATTTCATAGTCTCAAGCATTGATAATCCGATAATCAAGGCGGAGGTACTGCGGCGCGTCAAAGGTGAGGCACGCTGAATATGATTTCGTCTATTGTTCGTAACTGGTGCGAGGCGGAAGGTGAACATGGAATTTTTCTTAGCAAACTGATGCAGAAATATTTCCTGGCTGTCGAAGGGTTCGTGGGACCAAAATCAGTGGAACACATGGCCGCTTATCACTTTATTCAGGAGGTAGAGAAGCTTGTCCTCTCGCACGAACTGAATGATATTCTGCTCAGTATTGATATCTTCAACAAATATAGGGATAGGATGGGTGCATCTAATGGCCAGTTTGTTGCGGAAATTGGACGTGTTTTTAACTATAAGCGCTTCACGGCGAAGACATCCAAATGGAACGCTTATGCCTTGTGCAGGAAATCTAAGGCACGGATCTGCCCCTATTGTAACCACGCTTACGCATTCACGCTCCAAAGTGAAAATGGCGATTTTCGACCAACGCTCGATCATTTTTACTTCAAGGATGAGTATCCCCACCTGGCGCTGACGCTCTACAATTTGGTTCCAAGTTGCGCGTCCTGCAACTCAAGCCTTAAGGGTGAAGTTGATTTTTATGCGGAACCTCACTTGAATCCTCTGGTTGATGCCGAAAACATTCAATTTTATCTTGCTGCCGGTGACGACCCCTCTGTTCTCGTAGATGCCATTCAATCCAAGAGCGCCGAAGTTCAAGTTAAAGCAAAGGCTATACGAAATTGCTCCAAAACAGAGAGCTCGCTCAATACGTTTGTGATCAATGAGCGGTATGACATGTTGAGCCTAGAGGCAATTGATTTTTATTTGGCGAAGATGCAATATGAAGAAGCAGTCTCTAACACTCAATTTGATTTTGAATTCAGTGAGATTATTTCGCTGAGATTTGATCGAAGCAAGCACTCTCAATATCTTCTGGGCAAAATGTTTGCCGACATTTACGATTCTTTCAGTGGCTGACATTGGGCAAAGGAAGGGCCAACCACAAGCAACCATTGCGTTGGCCGCAAAATTCGAGGGCGATTAACCTTAGGCCAATTCTCAGTTTTGAATTAAGCGGGCTTCGGCTTTTATTCGGGACTTAACACCTCTTGATGACAATACCCCGGATGACATCTCTCATAGTGCGTGGCCTCTAGCGCCACTACTTCTCCACAAGCCTCGCATGAGTAAATTAGATCGTCCTCATCGCATTTCAGGCACTTGCCTTTAAGTGTTCTATCCGGCTGGCTCTCAATGTTAAGTTTATCATAAATTATCGAATTTTTAGACTCGCATCTGGAGCAATCGGAAAAACCTACGTGGTGATAGTATTGATTACATGAGAAGCAGTGTTCATTTCCGTAGTCACTTGCCGCAAGGGATTCATTGCCGCAATAGAGGCATTTGTAAACATCGCTGGAAAAATCTTTGGCTCTAAATTTCATCTCCATAGCATATGGAGAAAACTTTATTAGCTTACGGAAGTCTTCTGCGTTGAGGTAATTTTCAATTGCTTCAGATGGGCGGCTTTCTTCTTTCGTCAAAATTGGGATAACAAGATAAACCAAGAAGTAAACCAGCTCATACTTTAAATCGTACAAATCACCCGTTTGAAACTCAAAGTTTAAATGCACAAGCTTGTTGCGCTTTTTTTGAAAATCTTGGACGAGATCAGAGTCATCTGCTCTCAGATAAAGTTTTTTGCTTGAGGCATATTCTGCTAGCGAGTTAAACGACTTGGTGCTCAATTCGTTGTTGGTAAATTTCTCCAGTAATTGCTCTTCGGTAAGGTTTCCATCGCGGGAGTTAACCACTGCATGAATGCCTTCGCACTCGATTAGATAGGCGATGAGGGCTAACTCGAACGCCGTCTGGATGAAAACGGTAGCAACTACTGCAACCTCCTCCGAAAGCCCGTTATCACTAGAGTCGTCATGCGAAACTAGCTGGTTGATAGCCTTTCGAAGAAAAATCCATGCGTTTTTTCGTACTTTTTTTTCAATCATTTCTTTGCCCATTTTTAATCTATTGATTTAGATTCTGCGCAAGTGGTGTGCCACTCGTCAGCTTGTCGAGGTAGTAGACTATCTTCTCAGCAGGAATGAAGTTGAGCAGACCTTCGATGTCGCTCGCGAGTGTAACCATCCCTGCGAATTCCCACTCGTCATTTGTCTCCACCATAACAAACGACCCGCTCATTTCGCGAAATTTGTGAGGCCGTTTACCAAAAACTTTCAACCTTATGAGCCCAGGCAATGAAGGATCCGTCAGCTTCGATGCCTTTCACTTGGCAGTCGATTTTCTCATGCACGAAATCGGTTTTCAGCACCTTCAAATGCACGGACAGGGCAGGCAGATACAAAATCAGCCACGAAATGAAGTCCTTGGTATCTTGGTGTTCTAAAAACTCCGCTCTTTTCATCTCGTATGTCCTGAAATGCTCTGCTGACAAGCTAGCAAAAAACCTGCACGCTCGTCGATCCGCAAGCTCAGCACGCAGCATGCTCCCGGCCTGAAAGTCCGCAGGGAGCACATTCTCGCGGCTATGCTTCCTAGTCTTCAAGCTGGTGGAGGGTTAGCAACGTATGACGCGAATATGGTGTGTTTCGCTCTTAATGGATGGAAAATCTGTAGATGCAGTCGTGCCGAAGGATGATTTCCACTCAATAATTACGTTTTCAAGTGGTACAGATTATGAGGACGAACAAAAAAACCATTGAAATCAGCTGGTTGCCAGAGAGGGCGCCATTCCATTCATTAAGTGACGGTCACAACAGCAGTTGCATCTAAACTGGCTCGCGCTTAATACGTAATTCAACAAGTGGGCGATTTCAAATGTTCATAAGCCGCTCGCGGGCCCTCCAACATAGGCTTATCTGCTCTCGAAGTGATGCGGCTGTTCATTGATTGGTGTTCATAGACTGTATCCAAGGCCTGCCAGGATCCTCACTCAATTATAACCGAATGAAGATTGCAGTGTCAGTCCTCTGCCGGATAAGCAAATCGCTCTGCAGTCGAAATGATCTTCATCAGATCAAAAGGAAAACCTTCGTATTGTTCGACAATTCTCTCACGAGGAAATTCATCAAATTTACGCATATGGCCGCCAGTGATTTTCAGATAGATCATTTTATCCGTAATTGATTGGAACGCATCAGTATCAGATAGAAGCCAGGTTTTTAGTGAGATCACTTCGCTTTCAAAAAAGGAAGTTTCGGGAGGTTCTTTCAAGTCACTAATGTCGTGCCCATTGCTCTCGGCCACATCAAGCATGGTCACTCTAAATAAATTACCCAAAAACCGATAAAGCAGATGCGTATGATAGGCAAAATAATTATCCGCATAATTTATGTGGTTGTTATGGATGTTGGTATAATAAGGATTGTGCGCAGTCCGATCTGAAAATTCAATATTGTATGCCTGAAAGCAAATTCTAGGGGTATTGCTATCGTCGACGGTGTGATACGGCATAATCCGTATTCCTCCGTGAGTAATTCTATTCCTGATTTCGTTTATCTCATTGTACCAACGCAAGTCAAAAGGTTTACCATGATGGGAAAACCTCTCCATAAAATGGTTATTCCTAGATTTTTTTTTCGGAACGTCGACCAGCTTGGCTATGATATCAAATGCCATCTCCCAAATAGTGCTTATTTTATAAAAACAATATTCTATATTTTGAACGCTTACGGCTTTTGTATTATCATACCTTTGCAAAAAATCTTTATCAGTCTGTAGCTTATAAAGCAAGCACGAGGAATAAAATAGCTTTTTGAAATGTGTAGAAAAGTTCTTGAAAAGAAAGTCAAGGTCTTCGTCTACCATGTGCTGATGATAGGTGTGGATATAAAGGCCGAGATCATACAAAGGGTCTGGAATTCTTTTTGCATCAGGATCTAACATGCATTCCTCCTTGAAAAGTGCACAAGGCAATTGTTTATTTTATGTGCCAACGACGGTCGCATGATAACTTAGAAGATCTCAGGTTAGCAAATAATTCTCGCCAAATCTGCAGGCAATTGGGCTTCTTGTGCACAGCACGGGTTTCAACGCGGCTGACATGACGGAAGTTGCACAATTGCTGCATGACGCAGAGGACACCCCCTGTTCTGATTGACTAACCGGTGTTCCACAACGCAGCTCTAACAAGCACCTGGGCAAACTTAGCGCGCTTTACAAAGCCAAGCAGAAGATCGAAAAGGTCAAGGCTCAAGTGCGCGCGAAGGTAAAGTACGCGCGACTAACGACGCTACTCGCTCTGTCGAAGCAGTGGATGGCGTATCGGCAGTTAATGAGCGCTGTGGGAGAGGTGGGCCTGTAGCTGGTAAGAATCAAGGTGAACCTGATTTTAATCCGATTAGCGACTGAAAAAACACCCTTGCGCCGACGCTAGGCGGCTCGTTGCGCGCCTACACTCTCATCAACAGAGTAGTGGCGTTTTGCAATAATCAATACAGTGCTGTTACTATGTGTAGAATCGCCATCGTATTGATGGTTGACTAATGCCAACTAACAATACTGACATCATCGCGGTTAGGTTTTCATTTTCATCAGTGGTGCAGTTTATCGTTATCTGTATGGAAGAAATTGGAATGAGTTTCGACTTACTGTTTGCACCAGAAGGTTATAGTACCGAAGTGGCTCTGATTGTCGCGCCATATGTGGATCAGAAATTCATGGATAAGTTAGTGGCAAAGATGAGACCCAAAAGGCTGTGCCTTTTAGTCGATGACGGTATACGTCCGGAAGACCTGCAAGCGATTCATGGTCAGCGTCGCAGATGTGTAGAGCTAGAGGTCCGGCTTGCCCGAGCTAGAGGGTTGATGCATATGAAGGCTTTTTATTTTGAATTTGTTCGAGAAGGTACGCCTAAACGCAGAAAGCGCCGGCTTCTGTTCGGCTCTGCAAATGCCACGCATGCAGCCTTTCAAGGAAAACGTAATGCCGAGCTTATCGCAGAAGTAGATCTCGCGATAATTGAGGACTCCGATGTTGCCGATTATTTTTCTGCCATTCTGTCAACCTTTGACAAGCAGGACGCAAGTGTAGTCGAGTGTGCCATGGTGGAACTCAGCAGAATGCCAACTCTTTACCTCCCTAAGTTTACAAGTGTGATACCTGAGGAAGCGCCTTCAGGTTTTGACGCGTGGCTGCAAAGAGGAGTATTGGCTGCCCAGTACCGAAACGCACCTCAATTCGCGACGCTCAACATACAGCTTAAAAAGGCACTACCTCAAGATTTGGTGGCCAGAATTTTTGCTAATCGCAGCTTTACTGAAAAAGGTGAGCGCAATATCGTACGTTATGGCTATTTAAACGGCTCCGAAGATCCGGCTCTGGATGGCAGCGATCTTGAAATCCCTCGTTGGAAGTCTCGCTACGGCGTTTGGACTCATCTGGGTGATTGGATTTCGTACGAGTGCTACCGAAGTCACCGAATAAGTATGAAATCGAAAGCCTCGTCAGCCCGGAACGCAAAGGTCTCTCGGCTTCTTGGGCAAGGCCGCGATGCGATCTGGCGAGAAGAGAGGATCGCTGCGCTGCTGAGTGCGTTAGAACAGGTCTGGTCGGACCTCGTTGCCGCTGATGTGCGGCCGGAACTTTACCTTGAGGGCCTGAACGGTAAATTGAATCCAGGTATCTACCGAGATCGTTTCATCCAAAAGCTTGAACAAGACCTCCACCTTGCGCAGGACTCAGATTTCAGGAACAGGTACGTTAACGGTTACGAGTTTCCAGATATGCCACGTTTCAGGCAAGACACTGCGGCGTGGGAAAGCTTCGTTCGCTCCTGGTGTGAATCAATAGCCGTGGAGGCTGCAAAAAATCGGACACCGTCTCTTGTCGCCAGGCGAGTTCGTGACGTCCTCGAAGAGAAGGGGCTTTCGCTGGCTGAGCTGGAATACGGTAGCATTGCCAGTTTCCTGCGAAAGCACTGGGCTACTGAGTGGGAAGGCGAGGATTTGACATTGGGCGAATGGGTTATTGGTTACCATGATTAAAGGAAGTACCGTCATGGGACCAAGCGTTCGACGACTGGCAGCGTGCGATGCTGCGCTTGCCAGAGATCGAAAGCCATCTGCATAGCGAGCCAGTTATGGGCCATACCGATTCCTGCGAGTTCTAAGCGCACAGCCAAATCAGCATTAAGTGGCGCACGGGCCTGTAATACATCTAGCAGAATGTGCGCAGGAAAGCTCAGATGAGCAGCTAAATCATTGCCGCTGATGCCTAGAGCAGGAAGGGCGTCCTCGGCGAGCAGTGCGCCGGGATGCGAGGGGTTGTGCATACTCATGAGGTCGCTCCTGCAGGTTCACATGCAGCAATATACGCTTTTCGGGGGTCTAGGGCGATCCTGCCCACAACCCATCTAGCGGCTCAATCCTGAGCCTAGTGCATGTGCGATGGCCTCAACAGAGCCCACCCAGTGCTCCCCATTTTCGTATGATACGAAACCTAATCGTTTGGCGAACGCAGAGGATTGCCAATTAGCAGACTCGATTGCTATAAAGCGATATCCAAGCTTGGGCGCCAACGCAAGAAACAGCTCCACCAAAGCCTGACCATGACCTACACGCTTCTCTTTAAAGCCGATCCGCGCCATCACTAGGCACTCTCGCGACCAGAATGCATAAGGTTGGTTGAACATACGAACGTAGATGTCGTATTTCGTGGTGCGTGCTGAGACAGTTGTGAGCGATCGCCATAAGTGCTGATGGACGAATCTCGGTTTGTAGGCAAATCTATCTACGAAGAATTCCGCCAAGTGGGGCAATAGCTCTTCACAGCGCTGCTCGGCGAAGGCTTGCCATTGATCATCGCTGAAATCAGCGGTTGGTAGGTAGGACATGGGTCGAACCCTGGCACTTGGAGTGGAAAATCTAGTATAGCTGCCAGGGTGATACGCTGGAAAATCTAAGGATCTAGGTATGTATGACCAAAGCTTTACGTTCAGAACGATCAGTCACGAGCTGCGCAAAAGCGATTTTATCAAGAAACCCAGGCTTAGAGCAGCGGCAGTTAAAGAGCAAGAGCTCAATAGAGCGATCGAGAAGGCAAACAGTCATTGGGATATAAGTGGCTGCCTCCTCGAATCATTACTGAAGGGGAAGAGTGTTTTTAGGTCGGCAGAGTTCAGTGATGAACTGTTAATACGAAAAATAAATAGCAACCTCAGCAAGAGTTTCGGTGCTGCCAATGATAGTAGGGATAGTGTAATTGCAAATCTACGAGAGCTACTCAGCGAGGGCGTTGAGTATCGCATCTATCGATTAGATATAAAAAGTTTTTACGAGTCAATCAATCATTCAATTATTAAACATCACCTAGATTGCTCACAGCTTATTAGCCAGCCAACCAAGAGGTTTGTTTTTGGATTTTTAGATGAGCACATTAAGCGAGGGTGTAGCGGCGTGCCGAGAGGTTTATCCTTGAGCGCCACGCTGGCAAATATCGTCATGAGTGAGTTCGACAAAAAGATAAAACAACATGGAAATGTTTTTTATTATGGTCGATATGTGGATGATATCATAATTATAACTGACAGAAAGGAGGTGATTCATAAGTTTGTAAAATTTGTTCGCCTGGCGCTTCCGGTTGGCCTAACGCTCAACAACAAAAAACAGAAAGTCTGCGAAACTTTAGGAGACGTCAAGCCGCACAAGGCGGGCGTAACGCCTACAAAAGAGCTAGAGTTCGAATATTTAGGCTATAGGTTTATAGTTACATCCCCTCAAATGATAAATGGCATGAGGCCTGGACAGCATCACCGTAATGTTCGGCTGGATATAGCTAAGTCGAAAGTAAATAAAACGAAAACCAGGATTGCGAAATCATTTCTAGCTTATAATTCAGATAGAAATTTCGAATTACTGCTGGCTAGGCTGAAATTCTTAAGCAGTAATTATAGCGTGATGGATGCTGATAGAGATAGAAAGCGGATGGCTGGGATTTTCTATAATTACCATCGCGTAAATGCTCAAGAGTCGGAAAGCCTTAAAGATCTTGATGAGTATTTGGTAAAAGTTGCATCTTCAGGCTGGGGGAGCATATCAAGTAAGCTGCACTCAACCACTACTGTATCCCAGAGAAGAGAGGTATTGCGCATAAGTTTCGTGAGGGGATTTGTAGAAAAAATATTTTTACATTTCTCGCACAGCAAAATGAGTGAAATCCAAAGGTGCTGGAAGTATGTCTGAGAGTAGCGGAAGAAGAAAGGTTCGCCGAGCTGACTATGATAGAGTTTTAATTACGGAAACTATACCTTACGAAACGCCCATCATGTATTCCAATGATGGGCTTTATAGGAATGTTGGCGTACAAAGTGACTGTAATATATTTAAATTCATAGTTGAGTGTCTCATCAAGGGTGATAAAAGAACAAAAAAATACAGCATCCCTTATACATATAAAATCAAGAAAAACTCCACAGAATTCAGGTCTCTATCAATAATTCATCCGATCTCGCAATGGGAAATAAGAGGATTTTACCAAAGATACGAGCGTTTGATTTGCCACTATACCAGTCAAAGCAATTTTTCGATCAGATCCCCAAAAAGTGTTGCTTCTGCATTCTATTATAAGAACTCCTGGGAAAACGTTAGTAAATTTAAGCGGGGAGGAGTCAGCGAGGCGGAAAGTGATGAGCTTGTAAAGCACTCTTCGTCTTTCTATGCCTACAGAGGTTATGACCGACTATACAAGTTTTACAACTCTTCGGAATTCATGCGTCTTGAGACTCGATTTCCTCACTTCTGGACTCTTGATGTATCGAAGTGTTTCGATAGCATTTATACTCATTCTATAGCATGGGCAACAAAATCCAAAGAGCACGTTAAAGATAAGGTAAGCGTAAGCTCAACATTTGGGCAGTCTTTTGATGGACTGATGCAGAAGTCTAATTATAATGAAACCAACGGCATCCTAATAGGGCCGGAAGTAAGTAGAATATTTGCAGAGATTATCTTTCAAGACATAGATGTGCAGGTGGAAGCTCACCTGAGGAATAGTGGCAAGGTATTTGAAGAAGACTACAGCATTAAAAGATATGTTGATGATATCTTTATTTTTGCTCAAGACGTGGCCACTGCTCATTTAGTATCTGAGGTTTATACAGATCGCCTGAGGTCATATAATCTTCACTCAAACGCATCTAAGTCGTTGCGATACACAAGGCCGTTCTATTCTTCAAAATCTAGAGTTGTTAGAGAGATTGATGCTGCTGTAAACATCTTTTCCGAGAGATTTCTTGAGGGAGAGGACGGAAATCAGAAGCTTATACCGAAAAAAATCTACAGGAAGTTCAAGTTAGCGCAAAGCTTTGTCGACTCTGTTAAGTCGGTCTGCACGGAAAGTGGAACTACCTATGACTCTGTTTCATCTTACATAATTTCTGCACTATTCGAAAGGACAAAAAGGCTTATCAATTCAGATGTTGCGCAGGTGCGAGATATTGGTGTGCAGATGTATGTTGATGCACTAGAGGTAATTATAGAGTCATGCTATTTCTTCTATTCGGTTGCGCCATCAGTCAGCTCATCTTATAAGCTGGCTGCGTCAGTGGTCCTGATTGCTAGATTTACAGAGTCTCACCTTAAAGAAAGCGAACACACAATAAAGCAGCGTCTCTATCAGATGACCCTGGATTTACTAACAGGAGACTTAGCTAAGTACGAGACTGCCGTTGATAAATTCGTTTACCTTGAAGCTCTAAATATTGTATTGGCAATCAGTGAGCTTGGGCAAGACTATTGGCTCCCACCAGATGTCTTGTGGCGACTTTTAAAATCCTCATGCTCCTATCATGATCTAATGTCTTGTCTCTTTTATATAAAAGATCAAGAAGTTTATGCTGATTTGCGCGCGACGATAGTGGCTGATATCGACAAACGCCTTGGGGATCTGAGAAATATACAAGTTGAAGCCGAGCAAGCGAGCCTGTGGTTAGATGCAATAGCGTGCCCATTCATTCCTGTGGTACGCAGACTAAAATGGGTAAGGCGCCTGTATCGAGCTGTTAACATCACAGCACCACCTAGAACTGTGATCAATCGATTCCTTGCTGGGACGGAAAATAGGTATTGGTTTACTAACTGGCACGAGGTTGATCTTTTGAATGCGCTGGAGCGAAAAGAGTTGAAGCAAGTATATTGATGTGGTAATGTTCGTTTTGGGAAGTGGTCAAGATACTCTCCACGGCTCTGAAGCTTGCTGATGAGCCGATTACCTTTCACAAAGGGTGCGATGCTCCGTAAAGGATGTCATTTCATATATTGTTTAAGGAGCAACTGGCTATTGCTGGAAGCACACACTCATGAGGTGAGACCATTTTCCGCCTTTAAAGTTTCTGCCCATTAATTGTCTGCGCACTAGCGGGTCGAAAGACTACTGTTTTAAATGACCAATAATTGATTTTTTTTCTCGCAGGGACGCCATCACGTCCTCTAAATCCAAGCCCTTCAATAAGCACCTTTGTGCAATAACAGTCAGCGCCTCGTAAAGACTATCACGCTCCTTGATTAAAGCGGCGTTTTTCGTCTGCAGTTGAGCAATCCGCTCTTCAAAGCTCCGCCGCTTCCGGGCCCCGTCTGGATCTCTTCCGCTTTCCTTTAATTGTGCAATACGGGCGGACTCAATCCGTTTACCCCGATCACCTACAAGCGTCGCACGGCTTGTCAGACCTAAACGACGCTGCACTTCGGGGCGTGAGATCGGCGCGACCTCAAACCCCAAACTGATCATTTGGGCGAGCAGAGTGTCAATTGCTTCGTCCAACACGTCGCCTCTCAAGGTTTTTCGCTGCGTCATGGTCACCTCTATTCATCTGAAACCGAACTGTGGCGTCTATCTGTGTCAGCAACCGTCATTGGATCCCCATCGGGAAATACGCGTTGCACACCTGCATTGGTGTCGCGTGCGAGGACGGATTTTAAATTGTTGAGTTTGTCCTCCTGGTCCGCCAGCCATACATCGCTGCCTGCCTCTCCGGCGCCGGCATCGCGCATGATAGTAATTGCGGTCGTAAGACTCTCGGCTTGCTTCTGAAGGTTGGCACGCTCCGTTGGCGTGCCCATAAGATGGAGATGCGAGCAGCCATTCCAACACTGAAGATGCTTAGGGCAGGGGGCTTGCGAGAAATCGTGGATACAACCTCCGAAGGGTGTTACGTGCAGAGCCGTGGCATGTACGCTGAGGAATGCTTCGGCACTTGTGATACCTTTATCTAAGAGTAATGCATGGTAACTGTCAGTAACGGCGCCATGAATGCGCTTATCTCTTATACCGGAATGTAGGAAGTCAATACGCTCGTGATGACTGCGGAACGTCAAGAAGTCATGATGGGCAGCGGTGTTTTCTTCAATGGTTGAGTGTTGATAATAGACATTCTGGTCGAGACGTTTTCGGCCCAGGGCCAGCGCTTGCTGGACATTACTCAGGCCGGTTAGATGATAAATAGTGTTCCTCCAATGCCGAAGCTGATGACTTGTAAGCCTAATTGGAGAGCCATCCGATTCGGCTAATAACCGACGCGAGAAAATAGATGCATATCTTTCATTGTCGCCTAACGCATGATTGATATCCGTAATAGTGACTTTACGCGGGACCGCACGAAACACATTTGCCTCGCGCCCACTAAAACGAAATTGTCCGTCGAAAGCGATGGCAAGAGTCTCGCTGGTTCTAAGTATTACATGAGCTTCTCCGCCGACATTTTCTACAAGTGCTGCGTGTCCTCGGAGCTTTGGGAGGATCAGCTTTTCTATTTCACCTGCTACGTAGCGTCGCCTCAGCGACCTACCACGCTTCTCAACCGGTTCCTCATCGAACGGATAGATGCCATTGCGCGTGAGAAAAAGGTACAGGTTTCTACTTGCACTCTTGGCTTCGCTAAAACCTAGCCAATCCAAAACCACTGCATCGGAGATCACTGACTGAGGAGGATAGCTCCAAATCCGTCCCGGGTGGATTTCTTGCCAAGAGGCAACATTTCGCTGATCTTCGGTTAGCGTTTTTAACCGTTCCACTGCTCGCTTGGCTAAAGGAATATCACTTTCAGCCAGCCAATGAACACGGGATTGAAATTGCTTTTCCGCAAAGTACCTAATCCCACATTCAACCAGAGGCTCCCCATAGGCATCTAACACCACTTCTCCTGTCGTCCCTTTGATCGGCCTTTCGACCCAGCAATCATAGGGAATGACTGCTACTTCGTTCCCTCGCTGCCCAGTTGCAATCAGTAGATCGATCACACGTAACAAAATCTCTTCGCCTTCACTGATCGGTTTTTCGAACATATGGCATAGGCTTCCATTGCCTCACGCGAGGGTAAGCGCTCATCAGATTTACGCTGTCTTACTGCACGATCAGGATCGTGCAACGATATATAGCCGTGGCGACGCTTTTCTGGTTTTGCATCATGCTCAAAGTGGATGGCGATCTCGGTTAATTGTAACCTGTCAATCGTATCTGCTATCACCTGAAGGTGGGAGATCGCGTCGTAAAGGTTCTTGTAATCACTGTCACGGAGAAATCTTACGACGCGATCGAAATCACCTCGCGTTAAGTGCGTGGGGTCGGATGCACCGCGTTCAAACAAAGGGTTAAAAAGACGTCGAACCGCAATGTTGTATGCAGCCACCATCGAAAATTTTAAATTTCGGGTGCGCTGTAAATACACAATTAAGGCTTTGCTAAAACTTTGGAAAGTGAAGGGGAGTGGCCCCTTAGGTGGCGCAGGATAGCCTGTCTTCTCGAGGGCTTGCCGATGCGTTTCGAAGGTAAGAGCATGTTGGTTTTCCCGTTGTGGTAACCAACTTCCGACGTCCCACACCGGTGACGCCCACGGTGTCGAAATTGGCAACGACTGAAAAATCGCTTGTTCCTGATTGATAAAGCTTTCAAGAGTCTGCCTTGCCCTAGACGGCGTCATCTTTGGCATCCTCCATATGCTGCCGACAGCGCTCGATCGTTGCGCTGACTGCCAGGATGGTTGTCTGGTGCTGGGCGAGAGGCCGGTTGTGAATGAGGTCTCCGGCTTGTTCTGCCATGTCTATGAAACGTTGCGCTTCACGTTGCAGTGCCTCTTTCACCTGCTCATGGCGGCCGTCAGCAAAGGGGTGAAATTTCTTGCAGGTGTAGCAGGCGTAGACGGGATTATAGGGACAGTGCGTATGAGCTGGCAGGGCACAGGCACCGATGTCCCCGATATACTGTGTATCAATCACGCCACGGATCGCTCTTTCATCAGCAGTATTGCGGCGCTGCACGACTTCCCCCGTCAGGAGACTGCGCATAATGCGCTGATAGGAAGGGCTTTTACCGAGTGCTTTCTCTTTAATCCGGGCAATGTTGGGGGTTGCGGTTACATACGCACGCGCCGCAACCGTGCTGTTGTGCCCGAGCAGTTCGGCAATCATATCTGCCGGAGTTCCCTGGTCTGCCAAACCTTGCCCGAGGTGATGACGCAACAACATGGTTACCTGGTTCGGCTTGTCTATCCCAGCTTCACGTAGCTCGTGTTTGAGGCCCACAATGATTTCGGTTACAGACAGGCGCCTTCCACCAGGACTGACAAATAATGGTTCACAGTCGTTACCAAATCGGCATTGAATTTCTGAAATGTGCCGTGAGATTTTTTCACCCAACCGCGTGGTTATTTTGCGGGGCCGGCGCTCAGGTCTACGCTGACCGACCTTTTTGGCCATGGGTAACCACAGTGTGTAATACTTTTCATGATAAGCGCTTTCGATGAACTCAAAATCCGCAATGTCAAGCGAATGGAATTGAATCGAGCGCGGGCCCAATTCGAAACTTAAGTGGAGCATCATGTTGAGCTGAGCTTCACTCCAGTCTTTGGTCTGGATATCGCGCTCAATTCGCTGCAGTAGCCGGATCTCTTCATCAAAGGCTAAACCGGACTGGGATAGAAATATACGTTCGTACGGATCAAGGCGGCTCGTCTTGATTTCTTTAAGTGCTAGGTATGTTTCTTTATCAAAGCCCAATATTCCTCGATTAAGGGCCCAGCGATAAAACGCTCTAAAAAAAATAGTGCTCTCGCGGAATTTCGCCCAAGTACTTATGGTCGTGACCACGTCTTGTCGCGTCCAAGGAAACTTGGCTGAGATATCGTTTTCAGCTAGTCGTCCGAACACCCCGGCTGCTTTGAATGCCGTTACAGGTGCATACTTCTCCAGTGCATAGGCCACGAAAGCTTTAGCGATTTGCATGAGGTTCGGATTCAGGCGGAGCGCATCCCAATCTATTTTCATAGCCGTTCCGCCGTCATACCACGTCCAAACGCTCAATCTAGTATCGACGTACTTTGGTTGGTCATTGGTGCGAGTTCGAATGGCAACCTGAGCCGGCCCCTCGAATACGTAAGCCCGCAAAGAGGAGGAGGGTGACGTGTGTTCTTGATCGACTAATTTGGTCACGATGAGCCTCCTTAACTGTCAAGCCGGCTCCAGACTGCCGAGGTGCGCTGGGCGTTATGGCGGTTAGCCGACTCGGCTAGATAACGACTGGCATAACGGCGTGGCATCGCCGAACTTTCCGACCAACCGCAGATTCGTCGCAGCTCATCAGTGGCGCGCTCGAGGTCATGTCCGCGCTGTTCGACCAGGTAAGCCAAAAAACGGTCGGCGAAGGTGTGGCGGAAATCATGCGCGGATAGTGTAGGCAACAACCCGGGATGAGCCAGCTCAATGGTCAGAAACAGCCGGTCGAGGACGTTAGACAATGCGCGGATCGACAGCGGGCGCCCTCGGTCCGAGATGAACAGATAGCGGTACAGCAATTTCATCGGTTTGCCGTTCCGCAGCGGACGTCGCTCGCTCTGAATGTAGCGTTCGTAGACTTCATATAGCTGTGTGGAGATACCGACAGTCCGCCCGTGGGTTTTCAGTGCAGGCTCTTCAGCGCGCGGGTCGGCTGGGTCATGTTCACGGTCATTGATGCTCACGTAGGCATGCTGAGAACCCTGATTGATATCGGTGGTACAGAGCTTTAGAAGCTCCCCGCGACGGATACCTGCCTCCAAAAGCAATTCAATCATTAGCCAATTGCGCAACTGCATTCGTTCCGGAAAAGGGTTCTCCGCAGAGCCGGGGACAATCAGTGTCCGAATGATCTGGAGTTGCGTGTCTGTCAGGCTGCGGTAACGGGTGCGGTCGGGCCGAACATTGATGATATGGCTCTCAAAGCGCCGCTCAATGACGTCAGCGACATCCGCAAATGCTACCTCGATGTTTGCTAGAGTGGTTGAGCCCTGACGGGCGCGCGGGATGTATCGGCAGACACACCAGGACAGGTATTGCTTCAAGAGCCGCAGGTACTGGTCACGAGTACGTGAATCAATCTGCGGAAAAGAATCTATTTTAGCTGTGCCGATTCGAGCCGCCAGATTATCGGCCTGGCGGCCGCTTTGGAGCCAGATGGCGTAACCATCCAGTAGTGCCAGAATCGCTTCAAAGTGACCGTCCAAGATGGCCTCATCGATATCGAGTTTTCGACTTTCGGCATAGCTGTAGAACGCCTGGATCGCACGCAGGTGCGCTGCGGCAGTGTTGTAGGCACGATGCCTAAGCTTGAGCTGGACGTAGATGAATGGAACGAGGATGGGCAACGGTGCCGTCAGACCATCCTGCACCAGCAGTGGCACGCGCTGACCAGACGAGAAACGACACTGAATCAGCTTCATTGGCAGCCACCTCATGCAAGGACGCGCCATGAACACGAAGTACATGACCCTTTGAGAGAGTGGATCGCAGAACCGGGTTTGTCGAATCAGTTCCTTAAGAGCCTCATGAACATTTCTAACATCGCATATGGTTTAACATAATATGCATTATGCGCAGATTCGTATTTCCCATACGATGCCCAGCCAAGGTACATTTCAAGCGCTCGAACCCTTAAAGGATGTTTTGCCACCAGCTCATCCAAGGATGCCTACCTTCATGTCCCACCATCCATCTGCTGACCAGATCATCGATCTCTACGATCGTCACGCGTCGACCTGGAACACACTACGCGCCAATTGTGACGCTCACGAAATTCTGACCATGCACAAAAACCATCCGATTCGGCTCAAGTCTGCGGATTTCTCTTAATGTTCAAGAAGTTAGCCACTGGCGTGCATGACAACACTGATCATCAGTGCAGGAGCAATTTTGATCATTGTGCTCATGGGGGCTGAAAATTGGATGGATTTGCAGGTGGATCACCAAATTCGATTGGTGAATTCGTGCACAGTCAGAAATGATCATCAAAAGGCTCAGTGTCGGGAAAAAATGATCAAATCTTAAAAATGACCACGGTATTAGACATGCAGCGCGAACCCAGTTTTCCCATGATGACTCAACGAAACTAGACGTTTACGAAATTGAAGGTGGTTCAACGCTATGTCAGTCAAAAAAGATCATCAGCTTGACGTAACATTAGGGGCGCGCGTTTTTTTGACTTTGATCGTCTTGGTGCCTTGGTTTTAGCGCGCTTAACGTTTGGCAATTTAAAGGCGCATCCATGCCCCACCCTGTGGTTCCAGGGTGAGTCTTTACTTAACTCGACTAAATAACCATTTAGTCGAGTTATATGGGTGGTTTGGCTCTAGAGATGGAAGGCTACCCCTTCTGGCGTGCTGATCATTTTCAAATGACGTTGCCGACAGATACTTAGCCTAGCTATATCGTTAATGGGAAAGAGAGGGGTGATCATTTTTATTTTAAAAGTGATCAGATCGGTCTCTAGGTTAGTGATTTGCTGTACGGGGCAGGCCATGTAAGGCTTGACAATACAGTGTTCTTGGAGTGAAGCTTCGTAGAAGCTTCATATTGTGCATTCGATTCAAGGTGATTTTGATGAAGCAGCTCAGTTTGTGTGCCCTACGCTTTGGGGGAGATGCCTCTCCTATTTCCGATAAGTGTCAGAACCGGAAGTGATTGGGACTTATGAAAAATAACTCATGTACGCCTGTCCCTTTGTTTGGTACCTATCGCTGGTTTGTTTCAGTATCAGATGATCTGGATGATTCAACTGTAGTTGCTGTTCAGAAATACCTGGCTGGCTTCGACTCCCGGCTGTGCGCCCTCGATGGGTATGAGGCAGTACGCGACTTCCTGGAATCCTATGCTAGTAATGAGGCAACGTTCAATTCTTACCGCACCCATGCCGAACGATTACTACTCTGGTCGCTGCTGGTTCGTGAGCGACCTTTGCTTGATCTGCGTCGTTCTGATGCAGAAGAGTTTCTTAATTTTTGTATGAGTCCGCCTTCGGGTTGGATCGGGAAAATTGTAAGAAATCGCTATCTGAGCAAGAATGACAGCATAGCTCCCAATCCCGATTGGAGGCCCTTTGCAACATCACGCGAGGCCAACTTCTACAAACTGACTGCCGGAAGCATCGCGCAAATTTTTTCGGTGTGCAGTAGTCTTTATGAATACGCCATTGACGAAGGGGTTTGCACAGTAGTGAATCCATTTCGGGCCATAAAACAAAAATCGAAATTTAAAAATCGCTCAGTACAAGAGTTAACGACCAGGTCACTTACACCTCTTCAATGGGAGTACGTGCTCGAAGCAGCAGAGTCGATGGCGAATTCTGAGCCGGAACGGCATGAACGCTCACTATATATAGCTGCGACAATGTTCTCGATGTATCTCAGGGTTTCAGATCTTTGCGGTCGTGACAATTGGCAACCTTCAATGGGGGATTTTCGTCAGGATCATGAGGGGAACTGGTGGTTCCATGTCATTGGCAAGGGAAATAAAGCGGGGAAAATCGCTGTCAGAGAGGAGTACGTGGAGCTTTACCTCAAGCGATATCGTCTGCACTTAGGGTTGAGCCCCCTGCCCTCGCACAACGAATCTACGCCACTTTTGATGGCGTTTAACGGCAAAGCTGGGCTTTCAACACGTATGGTGCGATTTATCATGCGAGAGGTTTTCGATTTTGCAATCGACCGGATGGTTAGTGAAGGCCGCCATGAGGAAGAAATCCAAAATTTGGGCGTTGCCACCACTCACTGGTTGCGGCATACAGCAGCGACCTTCGATGCACCATTCCGAGATCCGAAAGATTTGCAAGCAGATCTTCGTCATAGCAGTCTTGCCACTACACAAAACATTTATTATAGCAGTCATGATAATCAAAGAGCCTATTCGATTCAGAAGCTCTCAATGAAGGATCGTGGCTGAACTCATGTTGCTTGGAGGTTGGAAAATGGATGTGCCGCCGTTTCCTTGCTTTTTTGGCTTGAAGGATCTTCAAGGCTTGAACACTCATGACCTAGATAAGGAAAACTCTGAAGTCAGGCAGAAATTAGAATGGATTGATGTCAAATGTGCTGCCATCTCTAGTTACTCGCTAGTCAAAGCTTTTTTGCTTGAGCATGCACTGGATAGTCGATACGGCATCTATCGTTCTGCAATTGAAAAGCTTTTGCTGTGGTGTTTGTTAGTCACAGAGAAGCCAATTATAAAGCTCGACGAGCAAGATATTAGGGCGTTCATGGATTTTTGCTTATACCCACCTGATGACTGGGTAGCCAAGCAGCCAGAAAAGCGTTTGAGGCGTGCCTCAAACAAACGCACTTCAAAAGTATTTGTGGTTAATGCATTCTGGAGGCCATTCAGGGCAGGCCCAGTTGGCGAGGAAATTAGTGGAGCAAGGATATCAGGCTATGCTTCTCTAGCCGTAGAACTGGCTGTTATCAATTCATTTTACTTATTTCTTTGCGCGGAGGATATGATTGATATCAATCCCGTTGGCTCATTGCATCGCTCGAAGCACTATTCCGGTCGTGAGGCCGTTCATAATGGTGCCAAGAGCTTTTCTATCAGCGATTGGAATTTGTTTGTTGAGGCAGCTGAAAGCCTAGCGATCAGCGATGGTGAGTTTGAGCGCAGGCTATTTTTGTTGATGAGTATTTATCATCTTTTCTTGCGCCCCGCTGATATTGACCGATTTGGTGCGAATTTGGCTATAAAGTCATTGTTTGAACGTAAAGACGGAACTTATGGCTTAAGGGTTGAAGGATACCCAGAATTGGAGAGGGTCTGCATTTCGAGTGACTATGTTACCCGATGGGTTGCCAGATACAGGGCCTATGTTGGGACTGGCTTGATACCTCTGGATCGTGATCCTACCCCTCTAATTTCCACGCAGAGCGGTAGGCCTGGAGTAAGTAGTCGCCATGCCAACTTGCTTTTTAAGCAGGTATGTTCTGAGGTCATGGTGAAAATTAAGCTGGGTGGAGGAATAGTGTCTGATGACTCATCCTTTCGTCGTGCAACTCTTTCATGGATTAGGGAAACAGGCTTGGTGCAAGCCGCAAAATCAATGTCGTTGACTGAGCTGTATCCCTCAATTCGTGAAACTACTTATGACACTGCGCATGCGCGTTTTTATGCCTGGCAATTTCAGTCTGATTCTGATTAAGGATCGAGAAGCTAATTGTGTCTACCTTGCTAGGAAACCATCTACAGGATCAGCACCTACGATCGGTAGTTGGCTGTGCAGGCTTGTATTATCAGGCCTACTAGACCCACAAGGATGTTCACTGCTGCTCATCGATTGAGTGATACCAGTCAGCGTAGGGCGTGTTGATTGCCTTGTGGCGGTTGTAGTCCGGGCTACCGTCATCCCACCACACCGGGCCCCTCTCCCCTAGTGCCACTTTCGCCAAGTCCACCGATGCTCGAGCGGCATGCAGCTTGTCTTCATCATCCAGTGCTTTGGCTTCCTTCACGGCTCGCCGGGCTTCCATCAAGTCGTGCACCAAGTGCTGACGCTTCTCATCAGGCAGCGCGGGGTTGCTACAGCGCCAGAGCTGACCTTTGACTACGAAGTAGCGACCGTCTGGCGTTGTTGGATGCATAGGGCAGATCTCGCGTGTGGTTACATGACCGACATTCAAAACGCTTCGAAGACTGCCGCTAGATGCCGAGTACATTTGTACTCCTTACGACCAAGCAGTCACATCCGCCCGGGCAGCCACTCGATGGAGGGATCTGAGGCATCTCGTGTTAACCTGATCTGTTATGCAGTTCAGAGCAAGCACGCGAACCTGCGTGCTTCATCAACGCTCACCCCATATGAGCAGAAGCCGACGCAAAAACACCATATGCGGTATCACCACCGCCACTAGTGAGCGATTTGACAAGCAGGTCTGGCATAGGAGCTATCGTCACGCTGTACGCCAGCGGCTCGTCCAAGACCCCGAAAAAGAGTTACCTCACCTCTGTGATTTTTTTGATCCTTGGTCGATGGCTAAGGACGGTAAGCGCTATTGGATACCAAGCATGCGAGCTGAAAAGTTTTTGCGGAAGTAAACCTGGGAACGCCCTCCTAACGCGGAGCTTGATCTAACCCGCACACTCAATCGCCTATTTGTGTGGGTGGCTAACCCTGCTGTAGCCAATGGACGTTCACACATGTCGATGACGACCACTCTCTCAGCAGTGCTTGCGTCAGCACCCTTGGAAAGAACGTAGACATCGAGCTGTTCGTATCCGAACACCCGCCCCTGGCCAAATAGGTCTTCGTAGCACCCACCTACATCTTCAAGCCCTGAATCTGAACGCGTCATCAGCACTCTCATGTGAGAGGCGAACGCCTGCAGCATCTCAATGTGTGAATACGGTGCGTCGGTGAGCCGCTAGCCGCCAACAACAGACGACCATTAGCATGCGCGGGGAATGACAAGTAGCTCTCACCCTTTCGCGCACTAGAGCCAACGCGTTGGTGCAGCCGTGCCAAAACTAAGAAATAGCTTAGATTCCCTAGCCAAACGTGACAAAAACTGTAAAAACTAGGGTAAACCTTAGTAGATCTCGATCTTAAGCAGTGACTTGCCCAGCCGAATGCGTGCGAGGCTCCCCCAGAATTCAACATTTGCTTGGTCGTGGGGAGCCCTTCAAGACCGCAGCTGGAGTCCAGGGCCCAGACGACACAGTACCCACCTACGCTCGCTTGCGAAGGATGCGCTTCGCCGTTGGCTCATTTCTGACGATGAGCAGTTCGGAGTCCAACACTGTGCGCGAAATAAATGCAAGCGTGCGAAGCGTAGGCTGGGCGTCGATTGCCCGCGCGACCTCATCTGGATTGACCGACTTGTGCCCGATCAGGCGCCGACTTCTGCTTTTCCGGAGCGCGTCGACGATCAGCTGGCCAAGTTGGCGAATCCCGCCCTCATCCAGATCCCGGGGGGCTCGTTGATCTCGGTAGTTACTTAGAAGAACACTCATCATGTGGGTTTTCACTTGCGATGGGTTATCCGAACATCGGTAGGCCACAGGATGGCTATTAAACACGACGTAGTGCTCATCATCATCAGGCAGCACGCCGATATCATTAGGGCGGAACCCGAATGAGTTATCAACGATCTGCTTCGACAGGTAATGCGTGTTGAGCTCGGCGCTTAGATAGAACGCAGGGGCTACGTAATAGACTTCGCTGCCCGTGTTTTCGAGCTCCAGTAACAAGTCATGCTGCGCGGAATGCCGTAACGCATGCAGGTGCCAACGGTAGTAGGCCCCCCCCATCAGCGCGTATTCCTTGCAGTTTGTGCGTTCCAAGCGATGGCTCAGCTTAAACTGCAGAAACAGTGGCGATCCGAAAGGAATCTTGACGTCGTAGCCACCACCCGGTTTTCCCTCCTTCTGAAGAGAAGGAAACTCGGGGGCAGCCACTACATGAGCGCCAGGCGCTGTGATCAGCTCGTTGGTGAAGGCGAAGCCATAGGAGAATTCTGACATCTCAGGTTTCATTGTTGCTGCTTCCTTGCTGTTGGTCATTCATGGCAAAGCATCGGGTTTGACTGTCCGCACAAAGGCGGTCGGTGATCTAAGGGGCAGGGGCTGACGCTGCAAGCTCCAAAATCGACCAGCCAGCTTTCTCAAGCGCAGCCCTGCGTTTCACACCAGTAGCGCCCTCCCCCAGTGAACTCTGGCGTATGGCCAAGCACAGCATGTGCGACGGCCGGGTCATCCCGACGTACATCAGCATTATGTCTTTCTTCGCTGTTTCCTGAGGCCTCTTGGTAGCTGCTTTTTTGCCCTCAAGACATGGCATGAGTTTTTGGATGAAGTGGCTGTTCCTGAAGGTCTCCAAGATGATCGTCGCCGCGTGAGTCTTGCCCTTTTCCGAATGAATGGAGGACATCCGGATATCAACGCCAGCGGACACATCCTGGAACCGGTAGGTGTTTACAAGGGATCCCCCTGTTTCTCCGTCTTCGGTGGCAACCGGAGCTGGCTCATAGGCAAGGTATTGGCGGCCCAGGATTTCAGCTGCCACACCCTCAGAATCATAGAGCGCGGCAGCCAGCGCCATGAGTTTCGGTGCGATGATCTTGACCCAGTCCTGCTGAGTGATTTCGGACGGCACAAACAGCATCTGCTGGAGACACTCGCGGTACTGAGCGAAGGCTTCGGGCTTGGTCGTGAACTTCTCATGTACAGCGGCTTGGTGCCGACCTCGTATCTGAACCAGGCTACGAGGGAAAGCCAGCTCACCGAGGTTGATCAGACACGAGGCCAGCAGCTCGACGGCGGAATTGGCCGTGGGTTCCTTCATCGCATAGCGGCGCGCGATATGTGCGCCCTCGGCAAACGTGCGGGGCTTGAACGACGTCTTGGTCGTGTCAGACCGATAGGATGGCCAATAATGCTCCAAGGCTTTCGGGTACTGGTTGGGTTTGAAGTTCTCAAGCCGATGCACGGCGCCGACGGCGAACACTCCCTTCTCGCGGATATCTTCCGGAAGATGTTTCAGCACCAGCTTGCCGAATTCGTCCAGCACTCCGGTTGCATCCTTGTCCGGAAAGACAATGATCGTGTTCGGGATGGTGCTGGATTCCCCTTCAGCCCGCAGCCCTTTCAAGCCATCTGTGATCGGGACATAGGCAAACGGGTTGGCAATCGATGCAATGGCCTGATCAAAGCGGAAGCTGCTGGCGATCTCCAACTGACGCTTTGGGTCAGGGAACGGATCTGACAATGGTGTCTTCCTGTCAAAGATTTCCTGGTTTGGGTCGCCGACGCGAATGACCCGAACATCTGGATCATCGTGAGGAAAGACGCGTTGCAGTATGCCCGCCTGGTCGGGTTGGGTGTCCTGCATCTCATCGATCAACACGCACGGGAAGCGCAGACGCAATGCGCCGCCCACGGCCGGCTCTTGGTCGAGTAATGCGTGGCCCAGCACGAACACTTCATCGAAGCAGAAGTAACCTGCATTGGCAGCGCCGCTCAGCGATTTCACTACACGTTTGTAGGTAGCAGTGTGTGGCGCAAAACCGATGTCATCATCCCCCAGTGGATGATCGAAATCGGCAGACCGGACTCGCAAGCTGTGGAGGCTTTTGTGCTTCATCTCAAAGGCCGTCTTTGCCCCGAAATGCTCGCTATCCGTCAGCTTTCTTCGGCGTGCCTTATGCGTAAGGTCATCATCAATGGCCTGCAGTGCAATCCCTTTCGAGCGCAACCAGGGCGAAGCCAAGAATCGTCCGGTGAAACCATGGATAGTATCGATATAGTGAGGGAAGCGCAGCAGCCGTTGACCTACTTCCGTACCGCCGAGGCGTTTCTCGATCTCTTCCTTGGCCGCGTTGGTGTGTGAAAGCACGCAGATACCCTGCATACGGCTCTTCCAATGGCGAGCCAGGATGGCCAATTTCGCCACGACCAGGGTCGTTTTTCCGCTCCCCGGGCAAGCCGCTACATCGATGGTATCCATGGATTTCAAGAAATCACGACGAGGCTCGTCGAGCGTTTCCAGCCCCATGAGCTTGATGACCCAATCCACATCGGCATCTGTGATGGGGGCAACCAGTTGGCTAAGCGTCATTCGGCGACCTCTTCCAGCGGATTAGCTGAGCCTGCCGGTGCTGCTGGCACCACGAGAGTGTGAACCGGGCTGGAGGTAGTGGTCAGTGCGGCACCACCTGTTGCGTATTCGATCGCGTGGACAACATAAGTGGGCAGCAGCCCCCGCAGAGTCGTGGCGTCCAGGGTACTGGCTTCAAATCGCTCATCGATCAAGTCGATCAGGTGTTGGGCTGCGATGGCTTTAGAGGCTCTTTTGAACAGTTTGTAGATCGCGGAACACCGCGCATCCTCAGTGGCGTAGGTGGTCTGGATCTTGTCGAAGGCTGTCTGCGCTTTCTTCAGCAGCGTGACCTTGGTCTCCTTACCTTCATCGATTTTGTCTTCATTGATGGCCAGGTATGCGGCGTGGTGGACTTCCTTCGAAAGCCCCTTGAACGCTAGGTCGTACTCGAGCGTCCAGTGATCCGCCACGAACGTGCGCACGCATTGTCCATCACTCTCTGCACGCTTCTCGCGGTGCTCCTTGAGGCCTTTTTCAAGGTCAGGCGCGGTGGCACCGAAGTCCTTCATCGCGCGCCAGTGTCGATCGGCTTTGGCTGGCCATACAGCCCCTTTTACTCCCTTTAGGCTCAGAATCTCGGGGGCACAATCCGGCATCACGTCCATGTCAGTAATGCAGGCGGTAGGCACGGATATCTCGCCCTTGGAGGTGTCTTTTCGCTGCAGGATTTTCGAGTACCGCCGCAAACCAACACCGCCCACGTTGATGATCGATACGCCATGCTTGGTGAGATCTTTGCCAAGTCGCCGAGCAAGTGAAGGCAGCAGAATGGCTTCGGCATCGCCTTCTACGACCAGCAACCCCTTGGCGAAGAAAAGCCCCGCTTTGGTCACATCTAGGAAACGGCTGAGGAAGCGATAGTCGTCGGGAGCAAGGCAGGTTTGCTCTTCGGCAAGGGAGAACGCCTGCTGCCGCTGCATCAGAACCAGGTTCTGCAACGGAATCTTCGAACTCAGGTTGGGGCTGTGCGTGGTCAATATGACTTGAACCGGCCTCAAGCCTGTAGCTGGCTGAGCTGCAGCCTCAAGAAACTCCATCAACTGGAGCTGGCGCTGAGGATGTAGGTGCGCTTCCGGCTCTTCGATAAGGAGCAACGGAAGTCCGTCGGGCTCTTTACCGAGCAGCAGTAGCTCACAGGCCATGAATAGCACGTTGTTTGAGCCCAGCCCATAAACGCCGCGGGCTTCACCTGTTGCGTGATCCAACAGCCCCAGCTCCAAACGCTCCAGGATCTGTTTGAGTTTGGCGGGATCCGTTCCCGCCTCCCCGAAACCAATGCGACTTGTCAGTGGCTGGCCAGCAAGGGAGAGTGGACGCAGGTAGGTCTCGTTGATTTCCTTCTGCGCGGAGACGATGGCGCCGTGGCTGTTCACCAGGTGGCGAAGATAGTCACCTATGCCTGCAATGCTGAGGGCTTCCGCGTCAGCAAGGTCAGCTGGAAGCGCCGCAGGATCAAAGGCGCTGCCGGCGTCAATATTCGGGAAACTACTGAGCACTTGAGACAGGCGGGAGTTTCTGCCCGGCGACATCTCTCGTTCTGCATCGCGCAGCGGTTTCAGGTACGCGGTGGCCAGTAGTTGCCGTACACCCACGTCCAAAGATGGGCCTTCTCCGTTTTCACCCGAGCGAACCGAGATGTCGACCCATTTACGGGTGGAGGCAGAGGCAACGATTCGGCGAGCCGACCAGTGAACGTATAGCCTCCCAACGCCACCCTTGTAGGTCACGTACTCAGCGAAAGCGCCGAGTTCCGCGGGGCTCAGTCCTTCCAGCGTACACCTGAGGGTGATGGCTTCCGCCTGGGTGCCATCGTTGGCGATGTGAAAGTCCTCGATCTGTAGCCTGAGATACTCAGCATCACGTGTCTGCAGAACGTAGCGAATCGCATCGATGACTGCGGTTTTACCCGCATCGTTTTCACCTACGAGGGCAGTCACCCCTTCGTTGAACTGGATGTTCAACGCATGACCGCCTTGGCCGAACTGGCGGAAGTTTTCGATTTTCAAAGCCGAAAGATACACAGCGCTGCCCTCACCTGATTCAGTGGCAGGGAGAGGGTTGCTGAGCGTCAACCTGGCCGACACCATCCCTCCCTGGATGTGCTAGCTATATGCCATGAAAAATCCACTGGGGCTAGACGATTCGGCCGGTTCCTACCGGGGGCTTGGTCATTCGGCACACCCGTGTGGTGGTGTAGCCGTCGCGGGCATCAATTCAGCCCAAATTGATGGCCGCGTAGCCCGCCCAAGACGCCAAGTTTCATTTACCATGCTGTCGGCCCAGGCCGGGCGCGAACAGGCCGAAAGCCCCAATATGCACAGGTATTTTCGTTTGGCAGCAAACCCACTAACAGCCCGCGAGACCTATCAAATCCTGCGAGATATTGCGCTAGGGGGTCGCACGATGCGCCGCATTGGCAAGCAGTCGTGGGCTGAGATCTACTGTGGCTTGATGACTGTCGAGGCCGATGGCTGGGTGCTCACGTTCTACAACGATTGCGACGCCCTCGATTACTGCGACAGCTGCTACAGCCCTGATGGCCGCGCGTACGTTTTCAATTCATCGCAGTCGTACAGCACTGACCCTGTAGAGTTATTGAGCAATTGGGAGCATGCGCAGCTTGAAAAGCTGTTGAGTGCCTCATAGCCGGCCAGGAGAGAGCTGCACGGGTTTGACTTAGTAGACGGTCGGCTAAGGCAGCTAAAATAAGTGGCGTGGGCCGTGATGGCGCGACCTATCCTGAAGCGATCGAGTTTTTCAAATGGCACCATGACAGGCTGGCAGAGTCCGTCGACGACGATGGTGACGCAGAGCTGTTAGAGCACAGTCTTGGCTCATCGAAGGAGGAAAGGCGTTACAGGCGATGGTGCCTTGAGGAAGAGTTGTTCCTTAATCCCATGAACGACCTAGGAGCTTTCCCCGCCGCCGCTCAAGACGTCCTGAGGTTACCCGGTCATGATGTCAAGGCTGGAATCACTTACCTCGGCTTTTACAACCAGCTGAAGCAGGAGTACGGGTTCGCCCGTCATTGTCTTTATTTGGGGGAGCACGCCAAACCCGGTCATGTGGCGGACAGGGGCATGTCACTCGCTTTCAATTGCGATTACGCGCTCTATGGCATGGGTCTAGAGCAGATCAAGACGGCCTATCGCAGCGCCTATTCGTTACTGGATAAGCTTGCCTACTTTATCAACGCCTACTGGAAGCTGGGCATACCCGAGAAGGCGGTAGGCTTCAGGACTGTATGGTTCAAATCGGACAAAAATGGCCGCTTACTCCAGCCGCGGGTTGTGCGTGATGAATTCATATCCACGCGAAATCTTCCCCTTCGCGCGCTGTATTGGGTATCCCAGGACATCTACTCCAAGGAGCTAAAGGATGTAGCTCGACCTGATGCTCAGGCGCTTGATGAATTGAGAAACCACCTTGAGCACAAGTACGCCAAAATCGTGGATTCCTGCCATTGGATTGGCGAGCCTTCACGGCTCTGGAGTGATCACTTAGCATTTGTGCTCGATAGAGATGACCTCTACGCGATGAGCCTGTTGATGCTGAAGCTGTCCAGGGCCGCGCTTATCTATCTGTGCCTGGCAATGCACTTTGAGGAATCGCAGCATAAGCCCGAGGGCCCAGTTGGGGAGTTGCCAGTGGAGGACTATCCGGACGACCTCAAAACCTGAGGCTGGCGGCGACTGCACCGTCATCCAATTTGGGTGAACCAGCCGACAAAGAGAAATTTTGAGTTTGCTGGCCGCGGGCTTACCTCGTCCATTAGGTCACAGGACATTAGGGATGCGTCCAGTCGCACGCAGCGGGGATGGCTCCCCCTGCTTCGCGACCAGCTGACGCAGTGAGATCTACAGTGCTCACTCGATCCGATGCGGGTATGCTACGTGGGCTGCTAGCTGAGGCTGGGACATCAAAACGCTCATGGAATACGTAGGCTGGAACGACATGAAATCAGCCCTTCGCTATGTAGAGCCGGCGCAGCAGTTTGGTGGCCTAATCAGGAAGCTGGAGGGATGAGTCGGAGCGGCCTCTATCAGGAGCGGTATGCGGCTCTCGAGGACGCGATACAGAGGCGATCAACCAGCCTGACGAGGCCATAGCAACAAAGCACCCTGCGAAGACGGGGTCGACTAAACCTCGACGACCGCGAAGCTCAACCAAGGCATAAAGATGATGTAGAGGGTTGGCAGCCAAAAGCCCCAGAAAAGGATGGTGCCGATGCGGGCCAAGCCTGCTGCTTCGCCGTAATAGCCCGGTGAAACCTTGGTTCTTTTTGCCATATGCATTCCCTGCATCCTATCGCAAGATGCAACATTCCGTTGTGCGTCGTGACGACAGGATGTGCGGGGCGGCCACTGCAAAACTGGATATGCCGGTTGGGCGCTACCTTCTGAGTGGGGCAGTATCGAACTCCCTTTGAATTCGATTCTGCGAGGTGGTGGATGGGAGAGCGGTTGGCGTAAGCTCACGTCCCTCCCGCTCGGGTGTAGGCTCAGGCCGTTTAAGATAAATTTCTCGTTCAAGGCTCAATCAGGCTTGCCCGGGTGGGCTGAAGTTACCCGTCTTTTATCATTCTCACTTCGGATGCTGAATCCAAGTCTTCTAATGATTTCTGGTTCACGTGCAGGGATGCGATCAATCTTCTCCAACTCTCTGATTCTTGTTTTGCTGTCTAGTTTGCTGCATATGGCTCTCCTCGCGCTGTCGAATAGAGAGAGATCATAATCTTCAAGGTACTTTCTTTCGTGAAAATTCCAGTAGTCACTCTCGAGGCACGTTAGCTTTTCGGCGGGCCAGCTATTGAATACGGTAGGTGACAACCACCAGTGGCCGTCATTTATCATACACGCCTCAATAAAGTTCAGCGCTTTGATGTCTGAGCAGACTTTGGAGTACAGGGCGTTCAAGTGAATGTCTTTCGTAACCACTATAAGTGTAGAGTGTTCTCTTCCAGGAATCACAAACACAAATGTATCAAAATAATCGCCATCCTCGTGAAGGCAAAACCTTTTTTGAAGTGCTACTGGGCAATCGAAAGTCAG
Organism: Pseudomonas sp. TWI628; assembly: GCF_039673865.1. Lineage (NCBI taxonomy): Bacteria > Pseudomonadati > Pseudomonadota > Gammaproteobacteria > Pseudomonadales > Pseudomonadaceae > Pseudomonas > Pseudomonas sp. TWI628. The sequence continues at coordinate 94,127 of NZ_JBDJMM010000011.1, forward strand.
TCGACGTATGATCACTGAAGCATCAATACCGTAATTTTGTGAATAAGGTTCCAGAATGATACTATCCCCCTCTGGTAATGGCTCATTTGCAGTTTCATAGCCGTCAATAAGATCATATGCGAGAGCTAAGCTGAGGTCGGCACTCAAAAGCTTGGCCTTCTCATGCTCGGGATTGAAGTTTTCATGGTCACCTGCATGCCTTGCACTTTCGCGATAAATTGTGTCTTCGAATATAAAGCTTGCGAAAGATCTGTACAACTGAAGGAAAAAGTCCCCTATCGTGATCAGACCCCTTGTATCTAAGGCGTTGAAGATAGCGTCATGCTTCAGGCAAAATCCTTTGAATGTGGTTGCTTGCTTTACTCCATTTTTTTTGAATTTGATTTCTTTATAAAATCCATTATCGTCCCGGATGAATTCGGGTGATATTAATTCGCCATTATTCGATATGAATCTTAAAGAATTTTCCTTTGAAATGGCATGCGAGTTTATCGCTTGCATTGCACAATCAGGGTACATGCAAATATGCTTTGCCTTTTTTGAACTAAGTGCTTGTAGCATGTTGTGAAATTTCGTAGTCATATCTAAAGATCGCTTCATGCAAGCTTTCCTTGGTGTGCTGGACTGATAATTTCTTAGAATTTAACTGTGCTTGTAGAGAATGACGTTTCGCGCCCCTCGCATGCTGGGGGTTAGCCGGATTTTCAGTGGTTTACTCCTCGAGCCAATATACATAGTTGAATAACGCATCAACCTCAGACAAGTTATCCAGCTTTAATTGGGACTGAACCTCTTTCGTATCTCGGCAAAACTGCTCATATAGCTGAGGGGTTACGTTGGTCTTCAAAGGTCGGAGAGGATATTGATCATAGCCAGCTATAATCAAGCCGCTTACCGCATTCTGATTCATCACAGCATATGTTTTGTTGTCTAGAGCGTGAAGAATCTCCGTCAGGACATTAATGCCTGCTCGATTTATGTCCTCGAAGTAACTGTGCATGAGCTTGAATGCTTGGCTGGGTGTTGCGCGACTCATCTTCAACACATCCGCGAGAGCGCTGACAAAGAGTCTTGATTTTTTCGAGATGATACGCTTTCCTCGATGCAATCCCCCTGAATGGAAGCACCCGATCAAGCTTTCGTATGCCATGAGGAAATCATCTCGGTCAACCTTGCCTAACCCAGCCATTTCTTTAATTCGCGTCCTCGCTACTAACCGACTTTTCGTCCTGTGAGCCTGCTGAGCCGTAAACCCATATTGGGTATTATCAGCTTTCATGTCGGCAAGCCGGTCTGCCAACACCTCTAAACTTTGAAAGTCACCTCTGCTGATTTTTTCCGCGCGTCGGCTTGCCATCTTCCTCCAGGCTTCATGAATGGCATGACGTTTTGCATAACCGTCGATAAGCGGCTTTGTCGCACGAGTGAGTTCACCCTCCTCAATCAGATAGTCAAAATGGTTCTGGATTGACGCCATCAAAACACCATTTTGATCGTTGACGATGACTGATACCTCGTAATTGTTAGAAAAACCACCGGCAGTCAGATTTGCTGAGCCGACAATTGCGCGGTGACCTTCTGCCTCTCTCACTGCGTACACTTTTGGATGAAAAGTGCACTCCGTCGAGCTCAGGTACAGTTCCAGTTTTCCTATAGAATTCTTCTGAAGCTTGAACAGGTCATACAGTATTTCGGGGTCGGTCACGTACAGACTGAGGCCAATCGCTATTCGTGCAGTCATTCCTCGATCAATTGCTTTTTGAAGAATCTGTAGAATCTCGCCACCTGCGGAAGATTTCGCAAACGCAACCATACACTCTAAGTGCTCAGCACTAGCAAGTAGCCCACCTACTTCCTCGCCATGATCTGTTTCACACCCATTCACGAGCAGCTTAACTTTTTGTGCCAATTCGTCGCCCCTCTATTGCAAGTAGGAAATAGTTGCTCAGGTAGATCACTAATGCAACATGTACTTGGCTCGGACTTTAGCGGAATCGTGTTTTTGCATCAGCACAGGATTGGTCAGCCCTGCTAAGCGCCAAAACTCGATTCGCTACTAAATACCTGCAAACTCACAAAACAGATGCTGGATCCTTTATATAATTCCCTAGAAAGTTAACAGCTTGCGCTAGGTACTCATTCTGAGAAGCAAGGATACCAAGCTCTCGCTCTAAAGCTTCTATTGCCACCACTGAAAAACCCAGCATGCCGACTTCCAATGGAGCTATGCCTTTTTTCTTAGCCTGGGGAGAATTGGTGGTCATTAAAACAAATGCTTCGTGATGCTTTGCCCGTCTTACAGCCCAGTGAGCGAAGTGGTGCCGAAGATCACGATGCATTTTCAATGCCTTTGCCGTTCTACCCAAGCCATCACTTACGGCTGGAAGTCCACTTAATGACGCGGACTCAGAGCCCAAATGTTTGACAACATCCGTATCATTCAAACCGCCTGAAAAATTGCTTTCACCCTTGCCATTTATTTGCCGTAGATAATTGATCGCTCTGCGCGAGTTAAAATCCGCCCAACAATACTGCTGGACAAACCGCCCAACTAATCTTTCATCCTTAGGCATGAGAGGCTCAGTATTTTCAATAAATTCGTCGTCACCCCCGAGTTCCTTGACGACATCTTCCAGCCATGCATCCTCACCTACTGAACTCATCTACTCCCTTCCTCATCTCAATTATTGAAATTCGCATTTCTAAAAAAGCGTAAATACGATAGTCGTTCCTTTCATAGTATTTACCCTTGAGTAGGCGGTGCAGGCAAGACTTTAGCTTTAGGGCGGCGCCTTCTGCGCTTTCGTCTTGACGAACCAGAATGGATGGAGGCTTTTGTCGCAGCATCAGTAGAGGCTCGCGTGATAAGCCTGTGGGCTCCAAAAGCAAGCAACAAGGAAAAGACGATTACAAAAACAAGAAATTTGTAAAGCTCGTTATAGTCATAAAAGTGCTTATACCAACCACCGAGAGGAACAGTGGACTCCACATCTACGGCGCCGTCCGAGTGCCTTACAAAGGCTTTATCCCATCGTGAGTAATAATAACTAGACGCCCAAAAATAAACCACTTTCTCAGAGCGCGGAGCTATCTCCCCAAGCTCAATCGAATCTTTTTCCTTTACAACAAGCGGCTGCCCTTCTTCATCAACCAAAGCTACTCCATCTAATGAATTCACCAAGGCGACCTTTAGCGCACTCTTATCTCCAGCATTCTCAATTTTATAGATTAGAAAATTTTTAGCGCTATTATTTAAGCTGTACTTTATATCGAACCTCTGCTGCCTTAGGAGTTCGGCCGCAGGCTTAGCTTCTTTAATGCTGAGGCCATGCTTCTTCAGTTGACCACTAAGAACCAAATTCGCGGCAATCTCATCAACATCGAGCAATGGTGCATCAATAAATTTCTGAACGCTCGGGTAATTCTTATAAATCCCAGATTCAACGTTAGCACGCAGTTTTATAACCGGAGCTGTTACCCACTGATAGACCCCAATCAGTGACACGGCAAGTCCGAAAACGAGACCCAATGTACCTAGTGAATTTTTTAACACCCCAACCTCCCTGAAAGGCAACCTCGAATTTTCCTCTAAGCTGAAACACTTGAAACATCACACAACGCTACTGCAAAAAACTGGTGCGCGGGCAGCCACACGAATGGTGGCCTTATGATAACTACCATTGCATCATTCGCAACATGTTTTAATTATATTCGGACGCTATCGATCACGCCCAAGCAAAAATAGCAACGCGAATTCCCGCTCATGCCATGAAAGGTAGCGTGGACTAAGCTCTTCTGCCAATTTTCTGGCGCCGGTGAATGACAAGCTTGGATACTAGTAAGTGAGAAGCTTGCTTGGTAACCCACTCACACAGTGGTAGCTGCTATAGCCCGCCTCGTGGGGGACAAGCGACACCGCGTTTGGCAGCTATTACTAGTGGCTTGTCTCGGATGGGCAGCCTAATGCTTGCAGCTGATAGTCAGTAATGGCCTGAAACCTATGCTCAGCCAAAAGCCGCAGGCGCTCGAGCTCCGCCCCGCCGACACCGTCGGCTTGCGCCTGGTGATACCGCTTCATAGCCTCTACAGCATTGGTGTACATCGGATGATCAGGAAGTAAAACGCTGCTGAGATTCTTCCCCATCGTAGTAACTCCATGTCAGGTTCTGCGGTACCGGTTTCAACTCTGTCGCGGAGGTGAAATCTCACTGAGGATAACTCCGTAATCAGTATCGCGAAGGTGAGCTGCCTGACAACGGCACATTCCAATTTAGTGTACCGACTCACCTAAGGTACCAGCTACGTGCAGTTGATAGTCGACCACGGTCTCGTAGAGATGATCAGCCGCGACGCGAAGGCGCTCGAGATCAGCATCGGGCCGGCCCTGGGCCATCGCCTCGTTGTACGCTCTAATTGCCTCGAGCGCCTGCCTCAGCAGCGGCTCACCTGCTTCTGCCATGCCCAAGAGCGTTCGCTTCAATCCAGCCATCTTGGATACTCCTCCGAGTCCTCCAATGCACGCGACACCGCTGAGAATCGACGCATCGGGAGCCTTGACGCGAGCAATCGATGGATCAGCACGAGAGGCGTCACGATGAAATCGAGCTCACGAATTCGCTGATTTGCCTCCTGTAGCGAAGCAGCAGGTACCCGCTGATCAAAACGGCCTCAGGGAATGCCACGTAAAGCACAACTGGGCTCACAAATCTATCATCGATGCCAAGCATGAGCAGCAGTCCGAGGCACAGGATGATGCACGGTAAGAGGACGACAGTGAACACTGTCATAGCCACGCTCACCGCGAATATCAATTCCATGACCGCCCTAAACACCAGGTGTCGCTCCTTAAATTTGTGCTATCGCTTGGAGGCAAATCTGGCCGTTACTACCTCTACAGGATTCTACAGCGGCAGTAGCCCCTGCGGGGATTGGCGAGCTATATCGGACATAAGACAGTGTCGCCCAGGGAGGCGAACCAGTCAGCACAGGGTGTATTGATTGCCTTCGTCGGTCGTTGTCTGGCTAGCGTCAATCCATCAGACGCAGACCCTCTCCCATAAGGCGACTTTAGCTGCCTTAACCCTCACTCGTGCCATTTGAAGCTGGTCTGTGTTATTCAAAGCCTTCGCTTCTTTCACGACCCGCCGTGCCTCCAGTCAAAGCAATCACTTCTGCAGGTTGCTCATTTCGAGCTTCAGCATCTCGGTCAGTGAGTGCTGGCGCCAATCTATGGAAATCCCCTTCCGGGCAAGCCGCTGACTGCTGCTGATCCTGGACTCTTCATCAATCATCTGCATCAACGTGCGCTGCTGCCAATCAACGTTGTGCCCAAGCGAACGCAAACGGCGAGCGGCCAGGATGCGTGATTCAACGTCCAGCATCGTCATCAATGATGATGCTTTCCAGTCGGCGTCATACCCCAGAGCCTTGAGCCTTTGGGCAGTCCGCAGTCGGCTCTCGACATCAAGAAGGTCACCAAGCGACTTCCCCTTGGGATCAACGTTATACCCAAGTGCTCGAATCCGGTTGGCGGTTTCCTGTGAGGCTTCGACTTGGTAATTTCCCAGTCCTACCGACTGCACACGAATCCAAGGTTTCGTTGAACCATGCGGTTTTGCAACGACCGGTCTGCTGGGGCTACCGGCAGCCCCGTTTGCGCTGGAGGGTGAGCGTTCGCTGCCCGCCGTTGGAGAAGCCGACGATATGGGAGCAGTCAGGGGATTCGTGGGAGCAACGGATCGCACGGGACGAGTGGGTGATCGGTCGGTATCAGCAGGCACTTGCTCAGAGGCTTGCCCATTATGCGCGGGCGGAGCCGCCAGATGCCCAGCCTCACCTGTGTATGGATTCACGTTGCCCAACGTAGTCCAGTTGTTAGAAAACACACCGTCAGGCGCAGAGCGGTAATGAGGCTGCACGTAGGTGCCGTTGCTCCTGTAATAGCCCCTGACGTGAACATCTCCGCCCGCAACGGCGTGCGCTGACAGAAGAAGTGACAGGCAGAGGGCTGGCCATCTCATTTTCAAGCCCGACAAGACCACCATCCCCTCCAACCTATTACGGCCCCGTGGCATATCAGAATCAGGTTTCTGTGCAACATCATTGCAGTGTCGGAGATGGCATACCCATCGCCCTCAGCTGGTAATCAGATACGGCCTGAAAAAGGGCCTCAGCCTCAGTCCGCAAACGCTCGACCTCCTCTGCTGGAAGCTCGGCTGCCATGGCCTCGTGATATCGCCTAAGGACATCCACAGCTTGCTGAGATAGCGGTTGGCTGTCCACGTAGATCTTTAGAAAGTCTCGTTTCATTATCCGCTCCAGCTCTCTACTCCTGATGCCTGAACGGCGCCGGCAGCCAAGTCTGCGATTCGCCCGTCCAGGCCAATTTCAGGTTAGGCCATTTGGCTTCGCTTGCTGAACACCACCGTACGCTTGGCTTCATACCTCACGACCCCTACAAACCCACGACGCTTCAGGGCCTCGACCAGCCGTCTTACGTCTGAGGACGGCGGAAGGTGTGCACGCTTCTTCCCAACGAGCTCGGCATGCTCTTCTCCCAGCAGAGGGAGCACCTCGGCCACGTCAGTCCACGCACAATTCATCTGCAACGCCTGGATGACCATGTCTGTCCGCTGCGAAGTGCTCAACGAGACATCCGAAAGACAATGCCGAATCACAGGCAGATAGCTGCCTGGGAACGTGGCTTGCTCCCTGTTCGCACGAACGCAAGCGTTGGCCAGCTCTACGACCGAGCCCTCCCAACTGCTTAACATCTCTGCGGTGATGCCCTGCCACATCGTCATGGTATCGACCAAAGACGCAACACCTGAACGGCTGAGGGCTGTAACCAAGCCAACTGGCAAGCTAGACAGGCTGAGGGTGTCACGCGCGTCCCGCCAATGGTAGACAATGTAACGTCCCTCCAGGGAGGAATCATACTGGGCTAGAAGCTGCCTGATTTCTGAGCTGTATGGGACGAAGGAGGCGTTGGAGAAACAGGGCCACCGGCTCGTCGGGATGGCGCTCTTCAACAGCACGGAAGGCGACAGGACGATCGACGAGAACAGGGTCGTCAGGGTGTCATTGGTGAGCTGCTCTTGCTGGATGATGAACGTTTGCAATTCTTCATCGCCGTCGCCTGCCCAAAGTTCTTTGGCCAGGATTGCTGAGTGGCGTGTGACAAAATCTAGGAAGCTCGGAACTGCAGACTGACCAAGCTCTGACCGTGCTACCTCGGACGATGAGGCGTCTCCGGTGCTGGTGATGACGCGGTTGAACAATGTCCAAACCGCATCCCCGAGGTTGCACAGGCGCGCAGACTTCAGAGCCGGCAACCAAAGTGCATGAGGAAGCTTTTCAAGATCCGTGATCAAGCAGTCGGTGTGTTTGAAGAGCGCTAGCTGAAGCGTCTCCATGTCTTTGGTACCGTCCACCAATGCAAACAGATCAAGCAGTGAGCTCTCCGTTTCAGGTAGGGTTCCCTCCTGACTCAGCAACTCATACACGTATTCGGAGGCTGATTGCCCGATGAGTTGATCGAAGCCCACGAGCTCTAGCTGAGTGAGCTGATGATGCGAAACCATGACTGCTTTGGTGCCTGGTTCCAGGGTGCTGCACAGCAGCACCAACATCCGCAATGTAGGCGCCAGACAGCCCCACTCCACCAGGGCTCTGAGCTCGTCAACGGTGCATGTTTCGCTGACATTCCAGAACTGCGCGGGCCTTTGTCTGAGCCAAGCCCATCCCATCTGGTTTGAGGCCAATCCGGGAATCAGCTTCGAAATATCACGCAGATCGTTGATGACGTTGAAGAGCGTGTCGCTGCGCCCTTCAAGCTGTTTGACCTGGTCGGCCATCAAACTGTCCAACACCATGATCACCAAGTCTTCGCGCACCAGGTTCGCCTTGTCGTAGCCGACGAGCTCATTGATAACGTTGGGATGGTGTTTGAACAATGCCTTGAAGAACCCAGGCTTCGCGTCATCGGGCAGCAGTTCGACCACCTCTGCAAGGCGCGCCAAGTGCTGAAAACTGCTCTTGATGATTACTGACAGCTTTTCATCCCTAGCGTGGATATCATCGTGCCGGGGTCGAACGAGCTCCGCCATCAAGTGCACCAACAGCCCTTTGCCCTTGTCGATCGAGTCGAAATCCAGCTTGCTCACTACGCGCTCGGGATTTCGGATGGGCGTACCAACATCAAGCATTTCGCCCCGGGCAAGGGCCATGGTGAGCATTTTGTCCGACTGGGTCAGCGAGCCCTCGTAGAAGAAGCCGAGGTAGTCAGTGTAATCGGTGTCCAGGTTGCCTCGTCGTAGCAGGAAAGTGATCAGCTCATAGCCTTGGAGGATGGAGCCAAATGACTCTCCATAGGCATTGCTGCAGGCGGCCCGGAAAGGCATGGTCTTGAGCCCGGTGATTTCTGCTTGGATGAGGCTGATTTCGTCATCAATCTCGTCGAGGGATACCTCAAGGCCTGTGACACGCTCGAGATATGAAAGCTCCTGTACAACCGCCTTGGGGGCCAAGGGTTCCCCTCTCTTATATCCCAACGACCTGGAGTTCACGTAGGGATAGACGTATCGCTGACTGACTACGCGTTCAAAGACGCTGTCCGTGACAAAGTCCATCAGGGAGATCTCCGTATGGTCTTCCAGCCACAGGTTGGTGGCGTTGTGGACGTCTCCCTTGCGAATTAGCTCAAACCAGACGCATGCACGAAGGCCCGCTATGTCACTGGCGACTTCCGCCTCTCGTTCCTCTCGGCGTTGTTTCAGCTCAGTGATGGCGGCCTGGTGACGCCTGATCTCAGATTTGACCCACGTGGGATAGCCTTCGATGACCTGGTAGACCACACCTTTGCGCTTGAGTAGATCCGAATAGACATCTGGATGGAGGTTCCTCAACGCCACCATCGCAAAGAGCTTGTTCGGATCGAGCGGCAAGCCATCATTCGCGAGAATGTTCGCGTAGATATCGAACTCGTTCACGATGTTCTTGATCAGCCGCATCTCGTCGATATGATACCCCACGGTCTCGATCAATTTGGGCGTGAGGCCTGCATTCAGCGGCTGACCACCCATATGTCGCTTGCCCAGCAGCTCGACCAGTTTTTCACGGGAGTTTTCCGAGTTCACCACAGGGATGATGGGAATGATCAGGTCGAAAAACTTCGTCTTGTCTGTGACGGTGAACATCTCATCCCGCAGCGCATAGATGAAATGGATAGGACGTTTGACCTGGGGAGACTGGCGGATGATGAAGTTGATCTCGCGCAGCCTGAAGAAGATCTCCTGGATGTCGAACCTGTCCAGATCCTCGATCACCACGACGTCGATGTCGCTGCGCTCGAAGCAGTAGATGATCTCGTCGATGTTCTTGTGCAGTACCGAACCATGATGAGTTGCCTCAAGCTTGCCCCCCTTCAGCGTCAGGCCATCGACGCTGAAGAGTGAGAGAAGCTTCAACCCTGAATACAGGGCCCATACACCGCCTGCCACTACGACACCAAGGGCGACGAGTTCGGGCAGCCACATCAGCCCTTTCAATGCCCAATCTTTTGCTACCTCGGAGAGGGTCTGCAACTTCGGTACCGCCAGGCGCAGTGCGGCGAAACTGATCACTGCGACGCACAGGGTACGCCAGCAAACGCGCAGCGTTGACGCGTGAGAAATGCGCTTGAGCCGTGTCTTGGGTAGCTGCTTAGCTTGTACCGCGTAAAGGAGCTGCTGGACGATCGTCTCTTCGATCCGGTTGATCAGGTCGTCACTGGCTGTCGTATCGGAACCGCCTGCAACCGGTGCCGGCGACGCTAATTCGGGCGCTGTAGAGTCAGACGCTTCATCAAGTGGCTTCACCGAAACAGCTGGAGGCGCGTTCGCCTTGGTGAACGTGGCCAGCGATACGAAAGTGTGTTTGAAGCTGCGATGGTGTTCGAAAAACGTCTTCAGGACACTGCTCTTCCCTGCCCCATAGCCACCGGTGATCGCGATGTTCAGCACTTCATCGTTCTGTAGCGCTCGCAAGAGTTCGCGCTCATACCGTGCCGCCCTGTCGTCTTCCACTAGCACCGGCGTCAATGGCTCGAAAAAGAGCCCATCCTCACTACGCCAAGCCGTGAACGATCGCCGGGTTGCCCGTCCACCGGCGACGAGCGCCCACCAACAGCGGCTGGCGCCGCGTACGATTCTCCGTAACATTCGCTGATCCTGTTTCTTGGCCTGCTGTGCAGCTCTGGGCGCACGTGCCTTAGCTTTGCGCAGCCATGCGCTCTGATTGCTGGATCGCCGGCTTGGGCAACGCCATCCGCAGGCTTTCACGGAACTGCTCCGCCGGCGCCTCATGCGTGACCTCGACGACAGCATCGTAATTTTCTCGGATGACCTTCTCGATCTCAGCAATCTCGGCTCGGAAGAACTCTTTCCGCCCGTTGACCTTGTTGAGCCGGCCTGATGCAAAATGCTCATGGAGTTTCGCTTCCAATGCAGGAGCGTTGTTCGAGAAAACCATCGCATGCACGTCGAACCAGAACGGTACCGACGCGTCGCCCAGCTCATCAACTCGATCCATAGGCTCAAGGCGGCGAGTCATGCCGATCTTGTAAATGCCTTCTCCGAACGCACCCAGATTAGAGATCACATACACATACCCGGCCTTAGCATTCTGCTCGCGATAATCAATGAGCTTTTCTTCGCTCTCGAGCTCGGCGCGACCTGCCTCGACCTCGGCCAGCTTCACCAACAGCGCTGAACGCTCTTCTTCAGATTGCACCTGCTCAAGGCGGGCCTGAAGGTCACGCATCGCGGTGGTGAAGTGCTTGCGCTCCTTGGCGATTTTCTCCCGGGCCGCGCGAATTTCTTGCTCCAGCTTCTGCTGCTCTCGAAGTTCTTCCCGGGCGCGCTTGGCCTCTTCCTTTTCCTCTTGCTTCTTGATCTGGAACTCATGGGCAAGGTGCAGCTCATCGAGCTTAAGGTCGAGGTATAACCCTGAAATCTCTACGCTCATGATCTTGCCTAGCCGGTTGCAAGCTTCATACGATTTGAGGATTCGCTTTTCGCCGAGCTCAACGTTGTCGAATTTCACATTGGCCACGCAGGCATCAGCTTCGTTGTTGAACGAGCGAATCACCAGCTTGATCATGTCGTTCACAAGCTTGCGACCTTGCGCCTGGCTGTTGTTCACCGTCCAGTTCATGTTGCCGGTGGCGGCCTGCCCATTCTTGATCAGGACTTTCTGACGATCACGAACGTGATCCAGTCGAGCCTTGTACTCCTGGCTGGTTGTCAGCTTGAACTTGGGCTCATACAGGGCAAAGCTTTCCAGGAGCAACGTTTCTTCCCAGACGAGTATCTGCCCCTGCAGGTCAGTCGAGCGCTGTGCGAGTGCAGCCAACTCCCTCTCTGAGCGTCGGGTCTCTTCGCGTACACCTGCCAGCTTCGCCTGCTCTTGCTCAATCAGCTTCTGGATATTCACTACGTCCATGGCGCCGATTTTCGTGACCAGCTCTTGCAGCTGCGAATGCTGTACCTGGAGCTCCGCAAGCTGTGCTTCGAGAGCTTCCGCACGCTGTCGGTGAGCTGGGCCTTTCAGATAGTCGCTAAATGACACGGGTTCCTTCCTCGTTTTGAGTCGAGTGCATAGACCGGGGGAGCACGAGGTAGGTATCGGAACGCCCTACAATGATTCGCCGCGCAAAGCCCACACGGCACTAGCTCAATGCACCTCTTCCCTGCTGCGAATGAGCGTAACCGGAGTGAAATCATAAAGCCATCATGAAGACAGCTAGGGTGAAGAGGTTTACGAGTGACCAGTCGTGCTCATATCAAGCTGCTGCCTCGCTTCACTCAACTCCACCTCCGCTTGTCGTAGCTCATTCTGGGTGCCCGTCCACATCAGAACCAAGGTGGCAATTTTTTCGCGAGAGGCGCTTAACTCCTCGCCCATCACAAGCAGCTGACTCTCAAGCAGAAGGCACTGCTGCTCGAGCAGCTCCTCTCGCGAGAAAAACGCGAAGCAGTCGTCCTGGGTCTCGTGTGAGTTCTTCATAGCGCTCGTCACCGCATGGAGTACAAATGTTCTCCTTCTGAGCTTAGCGAGATACACTGTATGCATCAACAGTGCGTCGACATAGGGGAACGCTCGTCACACCTCCTCCCTGCCCTGAACAGAGGAACATTCAGGCTGAGCGAGGCCGTGACCTCAACGTGGCGTTACTGAGGACGAGCACATATGGAGGAGTTGCACATGTCACTGAAGTCATCATTCGCCATCGTGCTGCGGACGCTTCGCACCAGGCGAAACATCTCGCAGCGCGACTTCGGAGATACCAGCCGGACTTTCCTTTCCAAACTGGAAGGCGCCCGATCAAGCCTAACGCTCGACAAGCTCGAGCAGGTGAGCCACCGGCTTGAACTGAGCTCATTGACGTTGCTGACTCTTACCCTGAGCCAGGAGTCTGGTAGATCTGCAGCGGAACTCATCGACGACCTCCGCTCAGAAATTGAGAGATTGGAGCGCGATGGAGATATGCCGGGCTTGGAACAGGCTGCCCGTGAATCGCGCATACCGCTGGCGTCGTAGGCACGGCTAACACAGATGTGCCCTCCAGCATCATGAATCACAGGCAGTATTCCTGCGAGTCGCCCGCTGGGTGTCGCATAACCTCAATCGCGCCCGGACGCCGCTGGTGATGAGATGGTCGGCCAAGGTTTGTCACTGCTCCGGGTTTCTTCAAGGATCGTTCTGAACACGTCACTGAGCCCAGGGTAGCTCCCCGTCCCTTGCAGTTCTTGGACGAGCGCGCGCAGATCCTCAGCCTCTTGAGCTGTCAGGATCAAGTCGCAGTAGTGCAGCCCTTCTGTGGCTTTTGTGAGCTGAGCTTTGTAGTCGTCCTGCATGAAAAGGCCTCTATGTGCGCCGACGTCTACCCGTTTGCCTGCTGGGTAGAAGAACCTCAAAGGTGTTCGGGATCTATGCGAGCAACCGAATTGTGTTCGTGCGACCCACTTCTTTCCAGCGCCGCCTGCACATCGCAACCTGCCTGGTCTCAGCTCAAAAAAATTGGGGGCAGCTCTAAATTTGTTCACGAATGCAAAGCTAGCCGGCCTGAGCCATCGCTCATATCCCGCCTTGGCGGGCTCAAAAGGCTCCGAACTGAAGGTAGTTTAGAAACCGGCATCGAGTCAGTGAGTCCATCCGCTTGAAGAGCATGAAGTCATTGATCGTCTTGAGCCTCTTCTATCCGCCCTACCGAAAGCAGACTCGCGATCCTGAATATCCAGCGGGTCTACGCATGAGTTGCCGTTGCTGGTGGGCTCAGCACCTAAGACCTCGTTCTCAAGCCCAAAAAAAACCTCCGCAAGCGGAGGTTTCTTCAGTCCTTACGACTTACTTAGAGAGCCAGCTTTCAACTTCATCTGAACCGTATTCAGCTTTCCAAGATTTCAATTTCGAGTGGTTGCCACCCTTGGTCTCGATCACTTCGCCTGTGTGGGGGTTCTTATATTGCTTGACCTGGCGAGCGCGACGCGGAGCTTTCTCAACCACTGCAGGCGCAGCACGGCGACCAGATTGCGGATCCAGGAGGTTGATGATGTCACGCAAGCTGAAGCCGTACTTGGCCAGCAAGTCGCGCAGCTTGGTCTCAAACTCGATCTCTTTCTGAAGCTCACTGCTCCCCTTCATAGCTTCCAGCTCAGCCAGCTGGGCAGCCAATTTTTGCTCAAGCTGACGAAATTCGGCCAATCGCGACATGTGCATCACTCCGTAATGTGTAGTTGGTCTTAAGAGAATCCTAACGCAGGTTAAGTTCAAACCCAAATGAAAATCAGGGCCACCAGTCCTCGACTTTCTTGCTACTGCCCCAGTAGCCGTAGTCTGAGCTCGGCAAGTCCACGGATAGGTCAATAACTTTCAGAATATCTACTTTTAATGGATCAAGCAGCTCGACTTGTTGTGTAGCCCAGCTAACCCACATTGCCAATGCCATTTGAGTTGCCTCGTCCGGAGGCGAACCTTGAATCGTCGCATGGATGAATGCTTGCAGCCGTTGAGCGCGCTCCCAGCGTTCTAGATTTTTCATCAGATTCTGACGCCACTTGTCCAACCGACGCTGCTGGTCAATTCCCTCTTTGCGCACTCGCTCCTCTTCTGCGCGTCGACGGCGACTAGCCTCATCGGATGATCGTTGGGCTTTCACAGATAGGGCGATACGAACGAAACCTGTGAGGATCTGCCCGAGCTTCGACTCAAGCCTCCCTGTTTTGCTGTCAGTCCAAGTTTTTTGAATGAGAACCTCGGATCGTGCATCGACGACGAGGGAAAATACGCCAGTGGGCTCCCACCCAAAACGAGCGGCCCTCATCGCGGCGAAATCAGGCTCCCATCGCTGCCCAGGCTTGATAGCTTTGGGAGCTGGCGGTGGAATATCGAAGCGTTTTATGCGCTCCTGGATCGTGATCAGTAGTTCCTCCCCGTCGACTTGCACGAAGCTACCGTTACTACCAATACCCCAGATGTACCCCGACGACTCACTGGCTTTGATCAAGCTGTCGTAGAGAAGCGCGCAGCGATCCACCTCACTCCGAGATATGTGCGAGTTCAATACCTTTGTTCTGTCGAATATCAGTGCATTGTTGAGCTCTTTGGCCTTCCTCGCTGCACCAAGCCATATTTTTACCAACGGATGAGGGTCAGATAACTCCGTTGGTACGATCAAGATTTTAGGGTCTTTGATTACGTTTTCTGGCCTCAGTCTGGCAGACTTCTCGACATTCAGAACGTGAAACGTGACAGGCGTGGTAGTGGCTGGAGGCTTTGGACGACGGGGGCGCTTCGAGACCGGCTTGGCCCAGTGCCCCCGCGTAGGCAACGTAATACCCGCTTTGCGGCAGGCCTTCGACAAGCCTACATCCGAGACACCTATTTCCTTCGCAATGATCAGAACGGGCCGCTCCCACACCATTTCAAAAAGCTGTTGAGGTGTGAAGGTCTTTTCGACGTACATTACTCATCCTTTGTGTCATCCAAAGCGTTGTACCAGTCAGCGTAAGGCGTAAGCTCTATTCGACAACGATTGTAGTCAGGTGCCGTCGTGCCACCAAACGGGCCCCCGCTCGCCCAGTTCTACCTTGGCAGCAATCACTCCCGCACGCGCAGAGTTGAGCATGCTCTAATCGTCAGCGCGCTTGGCCTTTTTGACATCTCGTCGAGCATCCATCAGGTCATGTACAAGGCGTTGCCGCTCTTGCGCAGTCAGCGAAGGATTCGTGCAGCGCCAGAGCTGACCGTTGACAACAAAATAGCGTCCGTCTGGTGTCGTGGGATGCATAGCGCAGATCTCGTGAGCGATACATCAAAGACACCAGAGATGACTCTATGGCTGCATGTAGGGGAAATAGATCGCCACATGACTGAATTGTCATTTGTGCAGGCAGCGCAACCTGCCGGCTGAATGCACGAGATGGAGCTAGTCGGCTTTCACTAGCGCTACGGAGCATATTTGTACTCCAACCTCTTTCTGTCACTGCATCCACCAGCCACCCTACCCTGCGTTTTTTCCGGAGCACCTTTGACACAGGGTATTATCGATGTCTGATCACTAAGAGACACAGGCAGCGTATGACTGAACATAACCGGCACGACGCACCATCAGGCGCTTTGACGGCGCGAGACGTCTGCCAAGTGTTGCGAGAGGCGGTGTTCGGTCGCCGGACAATGACTAAGATTGGCAGCCAGTCCTGGGAGCAGGTGTACGCTAGCCATTTCGAAGTCGACGTAGAGGGATGGCGGATCACGATCTACAACGACTGTGATGAGCTGGACTACTGCGAGCGGTGCGTTAGCCCAGATGGACAGCGCTGGGATTTCGATCCTGGCGACCGGACAGATCCGGTTGCCCTATTATCGACATGGGAGCATCAGAGCCTGGAGCGCATGTTGAAAGCCTTGTAGAGCGTTTAGGGCGTACCCTACCAGGCCCGGCTGTCGTGAACCGAGCCACCGCCTTGCAATGACTCGGCCCTTGGGCGACCCTCTATCAGCGCGGCGCGCTCCGCTTGCGGTCTATCATTTAATGATCTTTCGAAGGCCGGTTGAGACCGCTAAGACGACTGCCGCTCCAAACAGCCTCACTCGGCTAAGCTGAATAGTATCGACGATGGAAGATGAAAAATTGCTCGCCAGGCCCCAGCCGGCCACCTCTAAAAGGACAGATATCATTTCGAGGGTGCAAAGGATATGCGCAAAAATGGTCAATCATGGTTTCTGCCGCTTCTAGTTCTCTTCGTTATGGTCTGGGCCATTGGCAAGAATGATTCGCCTAAAACTGAGCCACCACCCAGCCAGACGCCGGTTAGTAATTTGGCCGCAACCTCATCACCAGCACCACAACCTACACAAGCCTCGGCACCGGAGTATTTCGTCAACGCGGACAAGCTAAATCTGCGCGCTCAACCGGGAGGGATAGTGATCTCCAGCCTCAAGCGCGGGGAGAAGGTTCAGGTCTATGACCAGAAACAGGAATGGGCGCGTATCAGCCTCGACGGCCAGCCGCAACGATGGATCTCTTACAAAAATCTTTGCAGCGGCTCCAACTGCTTCGCTACCCGGCAGCCGAAAAGAAACCAGCCAGCTCCCCAGCCTGCGCGCATCAACACGTCCGACTATAGCTCTTCGTGCCCCTGCTCTTCAGGTCGAGTCTGTATAGGCCCCCGGGGCGGTCGCTACTGCATCACTTCTGGTGGGAACAAGCGGTACGGTGTGTAATAGGGACTTTCAGTGGCTAGGCTCCGCCGGCCCACCGAGCGCGCGCAGTTGATAGTCGGTGACTGCTTGAAACTGGTACTCCGCCATGAGACGAAGGCGCTCAAGCTCAGCCCCCGTCACACCGTTGGCTTGAGCTTGGTGGTACCGTTTCAAAGCATCCACTGCATCGGTGTACATCGGATGGTCTGGAAGCAAAACCTTGCTGAGATCCTTCTTCATCTTGATTACTCTGAGACATGGGTACGGGTAGCTCTGAGTCGATGACGACGGCTCGAAGCATTTCAATATTTGAAGCATCGGACTCAACTAGATCCCAGTTGAGCAGGGAGGCCAGTTCAAGATTATCCAGTTTAGGCCACTCCCACGGCGCGGAATCCTTTAGCCTTCTGCGAATCTCAATGCTTACACTGCCATCGTTCCTACACCGCACCAAAAGCGCAGCGGGAGACTCCCTCAAGAAACTGGGCAGCCCAGCAGAAGTCCGCATGGGCCTGTCCCGTGACAACGGACGCCAAGAGGCTGTAGCTACCCCTACGTGTGATACAGGCTCCCTTATCCGTCTATCAGCGGGCTTTCTTTTTGCCCGCAACTCCTCATCGTTTCGGGGCATTCGTCCGTTGGACTGGAGCGCTCACCAGCGTTAACTATTTATTAGCTCCTCGGCAATCACCGCCAGCTGGCTCCCGACCTTGTCCTTCAGAGACTCAATGAACCGGGTGATCTTGGCGTCGATGAACTGCCGCGATGAATACACCGCGTACACATTCCGTTCCTCAGTGAAATAATTGGGTAGCACACGCACCACTTTCCCCGAGCGTAGATCGTTGATGGCTGCAAAGCCCGCGAGCAAGCCGATACCCGCACCGCTTCTGACAGCAACAGACATGGCCTCCATGTCATTCACACTGAAGCTTGGCCCGCTGGGAATAAACGTCGCATCACCCATTCGACTCTTCAGTTGCCACTCATCTCGCGCGTAATCCACAGTACCCAGTAAGAGACATTGGTGATCAACCAGCTCTGCGGGTGTCTCGGGTGCTCCATGGTTCGCCAAGTATTCGGGCGATGCCACCAACACGCAGTGGCTGACCCCAATTTTTTGGCTGACATAGCTTGAGTCTGGCAGCACCCTGGCGATCTGAATGGACACGTCCAACTGGTCTTCTAGCAGGTTTGGCATGCGCTGTGAGAGCATCAAATCGACTGTAACGTCACCAAACGCCTTTCGGTATTGCAGTGCAGCCTCAGTTACAAGGTGTCGAGCGAGCCCAGGCACGCAATGGACGCGAAGCGTGCCTCGGGGTTGGAGCAATGCATTACTCGCCTCTGCTTCAGCGTTCTCGAGGTCGGCAAGGATGGCGGTGCAGCGCTCATAGAATCGTCTGCCCGCATCGGTGACCGACAAGCGCCGGGTGGAGCGCTGTAACAGGCGCGTATCAAGCATCTGCTCGAGTGCCGACACCGCCCGCGAAACATTCCCCACGGTTGAGTCGAGATGGTTGGCAACCGCTGTGAAGCTGCCCATTTCAACGACCTTCACGAACACCGACATATTAGAAAACTTGTCCATCACCCTCTTCCCCTGAGCCGGCTCATTCATCTGCCACTGTGTGCAAATCCGTGCGCTTTTGAAAGCGACTTTGCCTTTCTGCACAACAATCATTCCCTTCATCTGGGCTAAATCCATCACGGCGACCTCCATAGACTCAATTCCACGGGCCGGCGCCAGCCACCGTCTTCCAAGCCCTGCGTAGCTTCCAGTGCAGGCCAACCAGAGAACTCTATGAAGGTCACAGCCATGAACACACCTTATGACTCGCTTTATCTTTTCATCGGCGGCAAATGGATCGACGCAGACGGCCATAAAACTGCGACCGTCAGAAACCCCGCAACTGAAGAAATCATCGGTCAGGTGCCGCTGGCTACTGCTGAAGAGCTCAATCTCGCCCTTGAGGTGGCACAGCGAGGGTTTGAGCAATGGCGCAACACGGTTCCAGCTGAGCGTGCCCGGGTTCTCAAGCGCGCTGCTGACCTGATCCTGGAACGTACGGCACAAATCGCTGCGCAAATGACGCAGGAAGAAGGCAAGCCCATTGGCGAAGCCATGGATGAGGTCACCCGGGCGGCAGAATATTTCGAGTGGTTCGCTGAAAGTGCGCGTCGCATCGATGGCCGTGTGGTGCCCGCCAACCGCCAAGGTGTGCTGCAGCTGGTCAAGCGCCAGCCAATAGGCCCCGTTGCCGCGTTCACACCGTGGAATTTCCCGGCAATTACGCCAGCACGAAAATTGTCTGCTGCGCTGGCGGCCGGCTGCAGTGTCATTCTCAAACCTGGTGAGGAAAGCCCCTCCACTGCCCTCGCCCTTGCTCGTGCCTTGGATGATGCTGGGTTGCCCAAAGGCGTGCTGCAGGTAGTTTTCGGCGTGCCCGATGAGGTCTCCAGCCAACTGATCGCCTCGCCGATAATTCGCAAAGTTACCTTCACGGGCTCTGTGCCTATTGGCCGTCTGTTGTCGCGTCGCGCAGCCGAAGGCGTCAAGCCGATCACGCTAGAACTAGGTGGCCATGGCCCGGTGCTGGTGTTCGATGATGCCGATGTGAAGCGAGCCGCTGTGGAGGGCGTCGCCAACCGCTTCCGCGGTACCGGCCAGGTCTGCATTTCTTCAACCCGTTTCCTGGTTCAACGGGGTGTCTACGAGCAATTCGTCGACCACTTCGTGGCTGCTACTAAAGCACTGAGGGTTGGAAACGGCATGCACCCCCATACGCAGGTCGGGCCACTCGCCAACCTGCGACAACTAAACAAGATGGAGGAACTGGTGGCTGATGCCGTGGCCAAGGGGGCTCAGGTGTTGGCCGGCGGTGAGGCGTTGCCTGGCCCGGGCTTCTTCTTCGCGCCAACGGTGTTGGCCGAGGTGCCGATGGACGCTCGAATCATGCATGAAGAGCCGTTCGGCCCCATCGCTATCGTGATGCCATTCGATGGCCTGGCTGATGGATTGGCCGAAGCTAACCGCTTGCCCTATGGCCTGTCGGCCTATGCCTTCACCACCAATGCACGGACGGCAATCGATGTTGCCGAAGGTTTGGAGGCCGGCATGATCGGGATCAATCAGTACCGCATCGTTGCCACAGAGCTTCCCTTCGGCGGCATCAAGGATAGCGGTTACGGTTCGGAAGGCGGCATCGAAGGTATCGAGCACTACCTCACCAACAAATTCATCAGCCAGATTTGAGGAGCCGCTCCATGACAGGTCTCAACTTTACAAGCCCTCGTGAGGCCGCCAGGGCTTTCACGCCGAAACTATCGGAGTTCATTGACTCAACGCTGTACCCACAAATTTGGGGGGACGCCTCTTTGTCACCACGCGACCGCAGTCTGATCACCATCGCAGCACTGATTGCTGGCGGCCACTCCGATGAATTGCCGGCCCACCTACGGCGAGCCGTTGCCAACGGGATAACGCGTGAAGAGCTTGCCGGAGCAATTACCCACCTCTCCTTTTATGCAGGATTTCCTGCAGCGATCACTGCATCTGCCATAGCCCATTCCACGCTCGTTGACTCGGAGCCTTTGAAGCCATGAAAGCGATCACCTTTGAAACCTTTGGCGGCCCTGAAGTCCTCCAGGTAAGTGATGTACCTGTGCCAGAAGTTCGCCCCTCCGACCTGCTGGTTCGCGTGCATGCTGCCGGCGTTAACCGAGCTGATCTGACCCATCGTACCGGTGGCTATGGGCGTCCCAACTTCGGCGACTCGCTGATCATCGGCCTGGAAATTTCGGGTGAGGTGCTCGAGGTTGGCAGCGAGGTGTCAGGTTATCAGGTCGGCGATCGGGTGATGGGGGTTGTAGGTGGCGGCGCCTATGCTGAAATCGCGCGTATCGATTACCGCATGGCGATGCCGATTCCTGCTGCACTCGACTACGTGCATGCTGCAGCGATCCCGGAAGTCTTTGTGACCGCTCACGAAGCGATGATCCACCTGGCGAAACTGAAACAAGGCGAGTCAGTACTCATTCATGCTGCTGCTGGAGGCGTTGGCTCAGCAGCCGTGCAGCTTGCTTACGCCACAGGCGCCAAGGTTTTTGCCACGACCGAGGGCGGCAAGATGTCCCGCGTCGAGCATTTGGGAGCCGACTTCACCATCGACTACAGAACGCAGGACTTCGCCCAGGTCGTCGCAAATCACACCAATGGTCAAGGTGTGGATGTCATCATCGATTTTGTGGGCGAGCCCTACTTCATTAGGAATATCAAGTCGCTCGCCAAGGGTGGCCGACTGGTACAGGTCGGTATCCTGGGCGGCGGGGGCGATGTCGGCCTCAGATTGGAGGACATTCTGTATCGCCACCTGCAGATCATAGGCACGGTAATGAAGTCCCGCACACAGCCCGAAAAACATGCGATGGTCAAACGCTTCCGCGAACATTGGCTTGATCGTTTTGAGGGAGGAGGTAGTCTCGTGCCCGTTGTTGATAGCATCTTCCCATTGGCGCAGGCCGCGGATGCTCATCGGAAAATGGAAGCCTCACTCAATGTCGGCAAGATCATTCTGACGATGCCGCCAGGCACCTGATTCAGTTTCTTTCACTCAATTTTGGCGGATCATCGGATATTCTGAAGCCATCCCCCTACGTGTAATAGTCTTTGCCGCCTAGCAGCGGGCTTCCTTTTGCCCGCACTTCCTCTTCGAGACTGGCCATTCGTCCATTAGGATGTCCGCTTCAAAGGCCCAGCCACTTCCTCAGGGCAGCGTGTGCAGAAGCATCTGATCGAAATTACAGGTTTTTACAGCCAATTTGGAAACCTCAACGGTCAGGCCCAACACCCGGTCAGCCCGATGCACAGCGGAGTATCTAACCAGCGGTAAAGCGGTTTTAGTGTTGATTACAGACAGCTGCCCTTGGTCGATCAGGAATGACATGCATCGTTTAGGCAGATAGCTGATCCCAAGGCCAGATAGCGTCAGGCCAACCTGGGCCACTAGGTAGTTACTGATGATCGTTCGATTGAATCTGACATCGTGTTGCGTAAACCATCTATCGTAAATCAGACCAGTTCCCGAACTACCGCCCTGAGTTAGAACAGTGAACTGTTCAAGATCCTGAAGCTCCATAGGCTCTGTGCTGGAGTACAAAGTCGGGGAACACATCCAGGCGTTTTCGACAGCTTTCAACGGCGTGGACAGGAACCTGGCATCATCGAATATATCCGGCACGATGATAAGATCGAGCTGGTCTGCCTCGAGCTTTTTGAACAGTTCAGTACTCAGCTCCACCGAGGGTTCAATGGTAACTAAGGGGTAAGCATCGCGAATGCTTTCGATCAAGCTGGGCAACCAAGTCAACGCAGTGAGCTCTGTAACGCCAATGCGAAATCGCCGTACTAAGACGTGCTTGGAACTCACCCGCTCAAGCATCAAATCGCGTTGACTGAGCATGTCGGCGGCATATTGGTAAAGCTCGGCGCCCTTCTCCGTAAGGCGAGCATTTCGCTTGGCCCTGTCAAATATTTCAATATCCAGTGCCACCTCAAGCTCCTGAACACGCTTGGAGATAGCAGACTGAGTCATGTTTAGCTTTGCGGATGCTGGTTCAAACCCACGCATCTCGACAACCCAGTAGAGCGCCTCTAGCTGCTTGAAGGTAATCATTCACTTAGTCCATCAGCTTTCCAAAATTGGTGTGGAGTCGGGCTTAGAAGATCTCGTCCGAGTGGAGAATCATCGCCGCCAACCAGTGCAGCTCTACCATACACCACCCAGAAAACATTCCAAAAAGAGATATTACAGCATAGATAAATATCGCTAAAAATTGAGTGCAGGCCGCCCTAAGATCAGGCTCCGAACAAAAAATGAGCTTCACGGAGACCCCATGTCTTTTTCCGGCACTCGAATCAATCCTTCTCCTGCCCCTGCGGCTAATCATCTGATCGACGCGTTTCGCACGGTCGTCACGCCTCACATCAGCGACAACATGGGTCGGCACATCGGCGCGCGAGGACTGACTCGTTATAACCAAACCGGAAAGATGGTCGGCACCGCTCTCACTGTTAAAACTCGCCCCGGCGACAACCTGTACATCTATAAGGCACTGACCATGCTGCGTCACGGCGATGTACTGGTCGTTGATGCTCAGGGCGACACCACGAACGCGGTTATCGGCGAACTGATCAAGCTCTATGCTCTACAGCACGGTTGTGTTGGCTTCGTGGTGGATGGCGCCATCCGCGACGTCGCGAGCTTTAGTGAAACTCCCTGCTACGCCCGTGGAGTAGTTCATCGCGGCCCGTACAAGACAGGGCCTGGCGAAATCAATGTCCCTGTAAGCATTGGCGGTATGGTCATCAATCCCGGCGACATCGTGGTGGGGGATGAGGATGGACTCGTGGCCTTCCCGCAGGCCATCGCTAAAGACTTGCTGGTCATGGCGCGCAACCACGAGACCTTGGAAGAGCGTGTTAAAGCCGAGATTGCCAACGGATCAACCGATCAATCCTGGATCAACAACGCCCTATCCAAAGCCGGCCTGCTGTGAGGTGACGACCATGACTACAACTTACCTCTCCAAGCGCGTACTAAGCATCGCCCCTTCCCCCAGCATTGCTGCGAATGCTCTGGTAGCAAAGCTGCGCGCTGAAGGCCGCGATATCGTGAATTTCACTGTGGGTGAGCCTGATCTGGACACCCCCGCGCATATCCTGGACGCGGCATCGAAAGCGATGGCAAGTGGCGACACACATTACACCAGCACTTTGGGCACTCCCGCTCTTCGCGAAGCCATTGTGACCAAGCTATCGCGGGACAACGGCTTGAATTACTCCGTCGATGAAGTCGTCGCCGGCACGGGTGGTAAACAGATCATCTTTGAAGCCTTAGCGGCCACCCTGAATCCAGGTGACGAGGTCATCGTCCATACCCCCTACTGGGTGTCCTACCCGGATATAACCAAACTCAGTGGTGGCACCCCGGTAGTCATTGAAGGTCGTGAGGAAAACGGCTTCAAACTGACCGCAGCAGAGCTTGATCAAGCGATCACCCCGAAAACCAAATGGCTCATTCTCAATAGCCCGAACAATCCCAGCGGTGCCGTCTACACCCTGGCTGAGCTCAAAGGCATCGCTCAGGTACTTCGCGATCATCCGCACGTTCTGATGATGTCGGACGAGATCTACGAGCACTTTGTCTATGGCGGCAAAAGCCACATATCGTTCGTCACCGCAGCACCTGATCTGAAGGATCGCATTCTGATCATCAATGGTGCGTCGAAAGGTTATGCCATGACCGGATGGCGGCTTGGCTTCGGCGCCGGCCCGAAGTGGTTGATCGCCGCCATTGGCAAATTGCTGTCGCAAAGCACGACCTGTCCGAGTTCGATCAGCCAGGCTGCAGCCGTTGCAGCTTTTGCAGGCGACCAAACTCCGGTCAAAGCGATGGCCGATCTCTATGAGACCCGGCGAGACCTTATGACTGGCTTGCTCCGTGATGTGCCAGGCCTTTCGTTCGCCTCTCCGGATGGAGCCTTCTACGTCTTTGTGAACGTTGAAGGGCTCATCGGCAAGAAGACGCCTAGTGGATCGCTGCTTTCGAACGACGCGGACGTGGTGCGCTTCTGGCTCGAAGAGGCCGGCGTGGCCACTGTACTCGGTGAGGCCTACGGCATCAGTCCTTATGTCCGCTTGTCCTTTGCTAGTGGAGATCAGGTCATCCGGGAAGGTTGCGCACGTCTTCGCAAAGCCTGTGAGTCCCTGACCTAAGCGTTACCCATAAATACAATTACGCGCGCACGGAGGCGCTCGGGTTACCAACAAAAAGATCCTGCCGCTTAATCTGTGAGACGGACATGCATAAGCCAAGAGTTCCACTCGTCGCCCAAATTCTTATTGGTC
This sequence comes from Pseudomonas sp. TWI628, assembly GCF_039673865.1. Lineage (NCBI taxonomy): Bacteria > Pseudomonadati > Pseudomonadota > Gammaproteobacteria > Pseudomonadales > Pseudomonadaceae > Pseudomonas > Pseudomonas sp. TWI628. Next base: position 118,779 of record NZ_JBDJMM010000011.1, read on the forward strand.
TCGTTGCTGGCATCATCGTAGGTGCCATTCTTAACCATTACCCTGATGCACGACCGTGGTTGGTCGATAACATCCTGCAGCCCGCTGGTGACCTTTTCATCAAGCTGATGAAGATGATCGTCGTCCCAATCGTATTCTGTTGCATGGTTGTCGGCGTAGCTGGCCATGGCGACAGCAAAGCGCTGGGAAGAATGGGCGCCAAAACCCTGCTCTACTTTTTCTGCGTAACCACCACGGCGATCATTTTCGGCCTGGTTATCGGTAATGTCCTTCAACCCGGCGCTGGCACAGATCTACACAGCCTCAAGGCCGTGAGCGTCAACCTTACCAACTCCGGCTCAGGCGGCCATGGTGTGGCAGGCCTGCTTCTCGGAATCGTGCCGGACAATATTGTAAACGCCATGGCTACCGGCAGCCTTCTCCCTATCCTATTCTTCGCAGTGATGTTTGGGTTGGGCTTGTCGAGCCTGCCACAAGACCGCAAAAAGCCAGTTTTGGATGTGTTCCGTGGCGTCAGTGACGCTATGTTTCGCGTCACCTCAATGGTCATGGCCTATTCGCCTATTGGCGTCTTCGGGATGATTGCCGTGACCGTAGCCAACTTCGGATTCTCCTCACTACTGCCCTTGGGGAAGCTGATTGTCGTTACTTACCTCGCATATGTGCTGTTCGCAGTGTTCGTCCTCGGGACAATCGCCAAGATCGCCGGCATCAACCTGATTGCGCTGATCAAGCATATAAAGGACGAGCTGGTTCTCGCCTTTTCCACTGCCAGCTCTGCAGCGGTGATGCCACAGCTGATGGACAAGCTTGAGAAATTTGGCGCGCCTCGGCAACTGGTCAGCTTTGTCGTCCCAGTTGGCTATTCATTCAACCTTGATGGCGCCTCGTTGTTCCTTGGCATCGGTACGCTATTTGTCGCTCAACTGTATGGAATTGAACTGGATCTGACTCAGCAGGCACTTCTGGTTGTCACCATGGTACTCACCTCTAAGGGGGCAGCCGGCGTTCCTGGTTTCATGTTTGTGATCCTGTCAGCCACCCTGGCGAGTGCAGGCCTGCCACTCGAAGGGATCGCATTCATCGCGGGCATCTATCGCATTATGGACATGGGTACCACAACACTGAACGTACTTGGCAACGCGCTCGCCCCCTTGGTTATTGCCAAATGGGAAAGCAAGCGCGGGGGTTCCGAGGAAAATTTTAGCGCTCAGGAAATCGCCATTGGCCATCAGGCAGAGGCCTTACCGAATAAGTAAAACTTAGACCGAGTCCTGCGAAATCACACCACGCTGTGGTTTCGCACTGATCAGAGTGTTTGATCCACTGAACCACTGAAAGGGACGGCACTGTTCTGACGGAGCTCAGTGTCGAGGGCCGCTACAGAGATGTAGCGGCCCTTTTTATTGTGAGCATAGGAGCACGGAGCAAGTACAAACCCTTCCTGGTGGAATCAGTCCCGGCGTGCCTGCCCTTTGTGAAAAAGGTGCGAAAGAGATAGCGCTGTGACCTCAGTCACTCCAAGCAAACCCATGTCACGTTTCAGTTCGTCAGAGATCAGCTTGATGGCATGAGCAACTCCGTCTTCACCCGCCACAGTTGCCGCGTAGTTGAATGGACGACCAATGAATACAGCTTTGGCTCCTAACGCCATGGCCTTCATGACATCGGTGCCGCGTCTGATTCCACTATCGAGCATGACTAAGCTATCGGGGATCGCGTCGATGATATGCGGCAAGATCCTGAGGGGAGCGACGCTGCCATCCAACTGTCTCCCGCCATGGTTGGAAACGATGATCCCTTCAGCACCGACCGCGATGGCTTTGACAGCATCGGCTGGATTCAGAATCCCCTTGATGATCAGGCGCCCCTTCCACCGGTTTCGAATCGCTCGCACATGATCCCAGCTCAGATGCCCCCTATCGGAGAAATCCCGCAAAACGTTTTTCGCAACGATGGGAGCGCCACGGGTCGCATAGTTATTCTCGAAGTGCGGCATCCCGTGTTTCATTAGCGTCTTCAGGAAGGTACGGCATAACCATTCGGGATGAATGATCCCCTCTAACGCGAGCCTTACGCTCGGCTTCAATGGTGTGGAGAAGCCGGCCCGGACGTTGTTTTCACGATTGGCGGCGACCGGGGTATCGACAGTCAGTACCAGCGTTTCGACCTGAGCAGCAGCCACTCTATCGATCAGCGCATTGATCTGTAATTCGTCACCTGGCAGATACGCCTGGAACCATGTCCCAGGGGCAGCGTCCATGACTTCCTCAAGGCGAATCAGCGATGAGCCGCTCATGATGCAGGGTACGTTCGCAGCCGCAGCGGCGCGGGCCATCGTCACATCACCCCGGTAGCTCGTGATCGCAGCGATCCCCATCGGTGCAATGCCAATGGGCGCCGCGAACAATAGGCCATCCAGATTGACGCCGGTGTTCACGTTCGAAACATTGACCAAAGCGCTGGGCAAAAAACTGTAGTCTTGGAAACAAGCGCGGTTATCGGTGACTGACGCCTCGTCCTCTACCGCACCGGACACGTAGGCATATAACGGTCTTGGGAGCTTTCGGCGAGCGATCCTCTCGAAGTCGTGCAGTGAAAGGCAGTGGCGCAATACGGGATGCATGATTCAGTCTCTACCTGTGTGGGACGTAGTCTCAACACGATAAGGAAGTGGATAAACATCCTAAAGCGAATAAAATAAGAACCCAAGATTCGCTTTTTTCGAAGAGACATTTCATGACGCTCAAGCAACTGGAAGCATTTTACTGGGCAGCGACCTGTGCAAGCTTCGCCGTTGCGGCCAGTAGACTGAACATCTCTGTGTCCTCTCTATCGAAGCGAATTTCCGAGCTTGAGGTCTCTCTCGGTGCCGAGCTGTTCAATAGAACCGGGCGAGCCGCATCGCCCACCGCAGCTGGCCAACAGCTGGTACCACATGCAAGGGATCTGATATCTCACGCAGGACGTTTCCTAGCCTTAGCCAAAAGCAACTCCGCCCTTGAGGGGCGCTGCCGATTTGGTGCGGGAGAACTCACAGGACTAACATGGCTGCCGCGCATGGTGGAAAAACTTCAGCAGGCACACCCCCTGTTGCTGGTCGAGCCAAGCGTAGGGGTTGGGCAGGCAATTGAAGAGCGTTTGGCTGATGGCGATTTGGATTTCGCGCTTATCGCTGGCCCCTCAACGAGAACAAGTATCTCGTCCCAGATTATCGGGCAGGCGGAGTTTATCTGGGTAAGTCGTCCCGATCTGCCAGCTTCAGCTGACCTCAGCAAACTGCAACCTGAAAACCTGGTCGAAACCGTACTCATCAGTTTGCCTGCTACGGCAGGTACAGTCCGGATTCTTGACGACTGGCTAGCCGATCAAAACGTCAGTCCAGGACGTTTGCTTCCTTGTGAAAATTGGGGTGCGATTGCCGGATTAATCGTCCAGGGCCTCGGTGTAGGTTTCCTTCCGAAAGCCTGGGCACAGTCGCTGGTCTTACGCGGTCTCCTAGTTGAATTGCCCAGATTCCCGGCACTCCGCCCTTTGCAATACACTTTTCAGTGGCGACGAGACGACAACCGAGCGCTGATCGAGCAGTGCCGAGTCATCGCCAGCGAATGTATCGACTTCCACGCTCCAGTCACGCTTCTCTGAGAAAACTCCCGTCCAGGCCACGTAGTGATAGTTTCCTTTTTTCGAAGAAATCACATTAAAAAAAATCGCTTTTTCCCACCAAGCCGTAGCAATCAGAATCCAGTTAACAAAAACAATCACTGGTATGACCGCTATGCCCCACTCCCCTCTTGCCTCGCCAAAAGCCGAAAAGCCTAGCGGATTCCGTTGGGTGGTCGTCGGTATGATTTTCCTTGTTTACACCATTGCCGCCGCCGACCGGGCGAACATCGGCGTAGCACTGCCCTTCATTCGCAAAGAATTTGAGATGAGTAATACTGAGGCCGGTGCGCTGATCAGTCTGTTCCTTCTCGCTTACGCGCTTGCGCAACTGCCCTCCGGATTCGCCTCTAGTCGTTTCGGGGTACGGAAAATCCTTCCAGCCGCGATGATTGCCACGTCGGTGTTCACTGGCCTGATTGGCACCATCCACAGCATTATCACATTGAAGCTCTACCGAGTCGGCCTCGGTATCGCGGAGGGCCCCCTTCCGATCGGCATGACCACCACGATCAATAACTGGTTTCCAGCCAAAGAAAAAGGCACCGCAACAGGGATATTTCTCTCAGCCGTAAAATTCGGCCCGGTCATCGTCCCGCCCATTTGCGCCGTGATCATCGCAGTCTGGGGATGGCGTGAGATTTTCTACTTCTTCGCGATTCCCGGCATCATTCTGGGTCTGGCCTGGTACTGGCTGGTCACGGATCATCCAAGTCAAAGCCGCTTCGTCAACAAAGCCGAACTTGACTACATCACCGCAGATCCCTCGCAGCCTAAATCGGATGCACAGACAGCCACGCGTCCTGCACGTAACTTCAAGACTCTTGATCGTTTCATCCGTGCCCGCCGCGTCCAAGAATTGGATACCAACCGCAAGATCTTTACCTCTTGGAATATCTGGGGCTGCGCGCTTGGCTACTGCTTCCAACTGGGTATTTCCAGCGTGCTTCTGGCCTGGATCCCTACCTATTTGGTGACGGTGAAAAACTACTCCCTGGTGAACATGGGTTTGGTTTCCGCTGCACCATGGGTAGGCGCCGTGATTGGCAACGTACTCGGGGGATTCCTGTCCGACCGTGTTCTCGGGAAGCGCCGCAAACCGGGGATGATGCTTTCGGCTCTCGCCACCGCTGGTATGATGTATCTGTTGATCAACTCACCAGCTGACCCTCTCCAGTACGGTTTGCTTCTGCTCCTCACCGGCGTCTTACTCTCCGTCGGCTACTCCTCCTACATGGTCTACCCGATGGCCCTGGCTTCGAAGAGTAAATTCCCCATTTCCAGCGCGGTAGTGAACATGGGTGGACAGCTGGGCGGGGCAGCTACGCCGTTCATCACCGGAGTGCTACTCGATAGCTTGGGCTGGAATTACGTGTTCATGTTCATGGCTATCAGCTCGCTTATCAGCTTTCTAATTTTGCTCACCATTGCTGAACCCATGGGGCTTGAAGAACCTCACCCCACAGCGCCCGCTAACTGAATATTTCCTCGCCCTGGCCAGGCGTCCACAGCGCCTGGCCCTCTTACGCTAAGTAAGGAAAAATCGCCCATGTCCCGCCAGGTTTAAGAATTAATCCTGCGAAATGCTTGGCGCAGAGGTACGTTTAAAAGGTTGAGCGCCGCAGAAACGGGGCTCTTTGGGTCTACTAAAATGCGACCTCGAAACCCCAGACACAGGGAGCCCTAAGTGGCGGCACGCGTCTCTTCAGTAAAATCGTAAAGCCGATACGCATTGTCACGCAGAATTTGGTTACGCACTGCTTCGGATGGTGCCCATGCCAGTAGCAGGTCTGCCAGTTGCGCATCGTCCGGTTTCGTACCGCACTCAGTGACATGCGGCCAGTCAGAACCCCAACCAATCGATCAGCCCGTTGAGCGACCAGTGCCATAGCTATCTTACCGACGTCTGCGAAACCAGGAGCCCCGATTGCAGAACTGATGTAGGCACCAGACAACTTCACCCAGACATGATCAGTATTCAACAGCCGCTCCAAGACTTTGAAAGGCTCCGATGTGATACCGCCCGGCTGAGAGATTTCCACCATGTGATCGATCACCAAGGGGCTTGGCAATCGCCGAAAGCGGGCTTCCAGTTCTGGCAGAAAACTCCCCGGAGACACAAATTGTACTTGCCAGCCTAATTCATTCACACGGGCGGACAGGCGCTCCATGTCTTCGATACGAGCACCACCAAAACTCAAATTGAGGCGGATACCACGTACACCAGCGGTATGCATTGCCTTCAGTTCCGCGTCGCTTACCGTAGGCTGGATCACCGCGACGCCACGTGCCCCCCTCACTGCTAACCAAACCATCCATCATCACCTGGTTTTCGAAGCCATAAGTCGATGGCTGAACGATGACCATGCGAGTCAGCCCCATACGCCGCTGTAACTGGCGATAGTCTTCCAGCGAAATATTTGCAGGTCGCAGCTTTGCTCCAGGTACAGCCGGAATACGATTGTCGAAGAGGTGCATGTGACAGTCAACGCTGCCAACGGGAAACTGAAGGTTCGGCCTCTGCTCGCCTGATGACCAAGGTACAGCAGCCCACGCAGGCATTGTGGCGGCTACACCTGTCACAGCAGCGGTAGCGGCAACGAATTGACGCCGAGGTCAGATTCATTTTCGATCCATTTATTGTTATGGGGGCAATGGCTGGGCGCCCCACCAAGAGGTTCTCTAAATACGTGCCGGCGCCCTAACCTAGATCAAACCGGCTCAAACTTCGTCGCAAGGCCTAGGATCTGTTCACGTCGTTTCAAGAAACGCTCCCAAACCTGAGGGTTGAGAAGGTGCGGGGGGCGCGCGCCATCCACCATCATCAGAATTTGCTCGGCGGAAGATCGTGCTACGTTTCGACGTCCGCCGTGACTGACCCCGGCTGTGTGGAAAGTAGCTACGACGTTCGACAGACTTAGCAGCGGCGCCTCGTGAGGTGGTGGTTCAACTTCCCAGACATCCAGCCCAGCGCCACGCAGGCGTCCGGAGCTCAAGGCCTTATACAGAGCCACTTCATCGTGGATACCACCACGGGCAGTAGAGATGAATACTGATCCAGGCTTCATCGTTTCGAATTGTTCGGTACCGATCATGTGCCGTGTTTGCGCGTTCAGAGGGCAATGAAGCGAGACCAAGTCACTCTGCTTCAACAAAGCGTCCAGACTCACCGGCTCAGCGCCGCGTGCTCGAATTTCCTCCGCTGAAACATTGGGATCATAGGCGAGAACCTTAAGACCAAAACCTGCAGCAATCTTGGCGGTGCGGGTGCCGATCTCTCCAATACCGACGAGCCCGATCGTGCAGCCATGGATCTCGTCGCCCATTAGGTCTTCGCGCTTGAAGCCCGACTCTGTCCGCAGCTTCCTGTCAGACTCCACTACCCGCTTGATAACAGCAAGCAGCAGGGCGAAGGTATGCTCTGCGACAGAATGAGCGTTGGCCCCTGCCTGGTTAACGACCGGGATACCCGCTTTGGTACAGGCATCGACATCTACCGTGTCATATCCGGCGCCGCCGGCTGACACGCACAGCAGGTTGGGACTCTCGTTGATCAGATCAGTGTTTACCCACCAACGCTTTGGCAGATCATCCTTGGCCGCACAGACATGGTAAGCATGTGCGTTCGCAAGAGCCTCACTGGTGGCAGTGCAAGTTGGGTCACTGGATGCCACATCGAGATATACATCTGGACGGCGCGCTAAAGTTTCGTCAAAGATGGGATTGATCCAAAGATCCAGGCGACATACTCGCGCCTTGAATGAACCAGTCATTTAAAGTTCCTCTTGTAAAACAACAAGCTGTATTTGCGGTTGTCGAAATAGCTATTAGCCATTCGACGGTTTCATCTCTGCATGCTGAATTGAAGCGTCAGATTGCTCATCTACCGGGGAGGCTGCGGGCACAGGCTCTTTAATGGTCAGCAGTATAAGGAAGCTAATAAACGAGGCGATTGCCATACCGAGGAAGACCTGCGACCAACCGTAGCTATCCAGCAGCAACCCAACCAGAAACGGCGCCGCTGCCCCCCCAAGTTGCCCGCCTGTATTGACGATCGAACTCGCAACTGGAAAGACCTTCTTGGAAGCCAAGCCCATCGGGTAGACCATGTAGGATGAGTAGCCAATGCTGATAAGCGTACCGGTGAGGAACATGAGGCCTGCGTACAGCACCGGATCGTTGGGCGAATTGATCAGTGCGTACATCATCCCAGCGGTCGCCAGGGCGGAGAGCATCATTCCTGGCTTACGGCGTTTGCCCAGAACTCGATCTGAAAGGATTCCACCCAGCAGGTTACCGAAAATGGCACCGACCCACGGTGCTGCCGCTACGAAGCCCATGTTCATGATCGAGAAGTTTTTTACGCTGACGAGGTAGGTCGGGATCCAGGATAGTAGAATCATCGAGATGCCGACCTGGAAACTGTAACCCAACGAGCAACCAATCACGTTCCAGGAACTAAACAGCTCTTTGCTGGTGGTAATTGGGGTTACAGGCGAGACACGTATCAATATGTCCAGCTTTTTGAAATCTCGCGCAACAGCTGCTTTTTGCTGCGAGATGGTGTTATTGGCCTCGTCAGTGATGTAATCCAGCTCTTTATCATTTACAAACTTGCTCTCTGCAGGCTGGTTCGCGACCAAGAAGTACCACATTATTGCGAGTACAATGCCAGGGATCGCGAAGAGGTAGAAGATTTCTCGCCATCCCCACATCGCGACGATTGCCACACACAGTGGAGGTACCAATACAGGGCCGAACTTTACAGCTGCGAGAAAAATTCCGGTCGCGGTGCCTTTTTCTTTAGCAGGGAACCAATTGTTGATGGTCGAAGCGATCCCGATCGGCAGAGGGCCTTCTGCGATCCCGAGCAAGAAGCGGCAGATCTTCAACCCAATGACCGAACTGACTGTGCCCATCAGGCCGGTAAGAACCGAAGTAGCGATCATCGAAAATGAAAAAATCTTCCTCACGCCCCACTTACTAGATGCAAAACCTGATGGAATCTGGGCAAGCGCGTAGGCAAGCAGGAACACACTGAGCAATGCTCCGGCTTCTGCGTTGGTCATTGGATATTCTTCACGAATGAAAGGCAGCGCTACGCCTAAGTTCGCACGATCAGCCGACGCCACGGTGTACACCAGGAAGAATAAGCCCGCGACAACCCAACGGAACCGAGACGGTTTTTCAGATGCATCAATACCGTTTTTCATACCAACACCTGCTTTTATTATTAATGGTTGCGGGTTCAAAACATAACTTTCGGTTTAGTGCAGCAACGCTCAGCCCCCGGATTCGCGCCCGCGTGCTAAGTGGTTCTGTGTCGTTCAATCAGACGCGGTTTAGGCGCCGCGCTATTGGAGGTCAGATAGGGAGAAGGGGCGGTGCCAGAACACGCTGGATCAGATGCTGCCGTTGGCCCCACCCCTCGGCCTGGTTACCACGTCGTTGATCGATGAGCGGACGCGACAAGCGTGGGAGGGAGACGCAGCTCAGATCGAGACTCGACGAGAGGGGCAGATTCAAGGCTGTGCTGAGGGAGAAAGGGCTCATGGCTCCTCCAAAACTTGTTCTTATGGAGCCACTGTAACCCAGATTGTTCTGTAATTGTATTTTTTCTACTGGGCAGGCGTATTTTCCGATCGGTGGGCCATGAAACGGCGGTACGCCATGCGGATATGGGTGGCCATTGCTTGCCGCGCGAGCTCCCCATCACCAATCTCAACGGCATAGGTGATGTCTAGGTGCTGCTGCAGGCTGCGATTGAAGTCAGCGGTGCCGTAAAGAAAGAACGAGCGGGTGATCACCGGCATATCGATCAAGGTCAAAAGCATGGACTTCAACCGCTGAGAGCGAGCCGTCTCCAGTAGCCGATGGTGGAACGCCTTGTTTGCAGCCTGCACTCCGAGCTGCACGTTCTCTCCTCCCAAAGCGATGGCCTGGGCCATATCCTTGTTGATGCGGTGAAGCTCCTGCAAATCGCCTGGCGTTGCGCGCTGTGCCGCCAGCATTGCGGCATGCGGCTCCAGCAGCTCCCGCAAGCTGAACATTTCCTCCACATCCCACCTTGTCCAGCCTGCGATGAATACCCCTCGGTTAGCCTCAACCACAGCTAGCCCGTCATCCACCAGACGTTTCAGCGAAGCCCTGACAGGCGTGCGACTAAGCCCAAACTCACGGCTCAGCGGCTCTTCTTTCAGCTGAGTGCCTGGCTCGTACTGCCCAGCAATGATGCGGTTGCGCAGAGTCTCGTAGATCCGCTCTGTAGCCATGCCATCCCCTTTCTGCTTTCAAGAGTCATTTCACAAGGGCCATGCCTTCATCCAGCCCTTTATCCATGTGCGGATTATCGCGAGACCAGCGACCGTTTGTACGAAAATTGTTTGCAAAGCTCTAATTGTACTTTTATTGTACTCACGGACACTGCTAACGGATACACCCAACCACCACACAAGCGTGGGCTAGTGCAAAAAGCTAGTCAGAACTGCGCGGTGAAATTGATCAGCCATACGGAAAACGCCATGCCCATTCAACAAGAAGAAATCGATGCAATGAAAATGCTCGGCTCGGCCACCATTCACGAAGCTCAGGGCCAAACGGGTGCGCTCGACAGCTGTATTCGTCCTGTCGACCCGTCTCAACGGCTTTGCGGCCCTGCCCTCACCGTCGACTGCCGACCCGACGACAACTTGGCCATCCACTATGCACTGACCAAAGCCAAGCCAGGAGACGTTCTCGTTGTGGACGCAAAAGGCTTCACTGAAGCCGGCCCATGGGGTGATCTGCTGACCCTTGCTGCGCAGCGCCTGGGCATTGTGGGACTGGTCATCAATGGTGCGGTGCGTGATGCTGACTCAATCATCGAAATGGGTTTCCCTACGTTTGCTCGCGGGCTGAGCATCAAGGGCACCAACAAGTGCCAGCCGGGCAAGGTTAACGTACCCGTCATGATCGGCAATGTCCTGATCAATCCAGGTGACATCATCGTCGGGGATCGAGACGGCTTGGTAGTTGTAGAGCAGCATCGGGTTGAGGAAGTGATTCAGCTCAGCCACGCGCGAGAAGATAAGGAAGAAGGCATTCGTCGCGGGATCGAATCCGGCGTGAGCACTGTTCAGCTACTCGGACTGGCACCAACTCTGGAAAGACTGGGTATGAAATAAAGCGTTGGACGCTAAAGGCTGGCCTTAAGAGCAGCAACATTGCTGCAGCCTTGAGGGTATGGTTGGGCCGACAACCCCGAAAGATAAATGGCATCGGCCCATAGCTCCGAGAGCACCCGGCCACTTTCCAAGTGTTCAATAAGCCACGCGTGGTGGACATCCAACCTATTTTCGCCCTCCCCGGCCCAGCCATGCCAAGCAATACGACCAGGATGATCCTCGGATGCGCCAGGTTGCAGGCATTCCTGAACGACCTAGGCTTTGAACGGTTTCGGATAAGAGCTTCGTTGGCGCATGGAAATCCTGGCGATAAGGGTGATCGCGTCCGCTTAAAAATACGCGGACACCATCGCCCTTAATGCTGGAGTTCGGAAGGTGAGTTCGCCGGACGCTTACGCTACGGCCTTCTCTCGCTTCACTGGAGCGGTTTTGTCGTCGACGGACTGGTCGCGGGTGAAGGTGCCATCGTTCTCGCCTTTGAAGAAATTCTTCCCGTAGATCAGCAGGCAAAGCGCGACTCCCACGGCGAATGCCCAGCTGGCACCCTTGATGGCGAGCACGGCACCGATCACGCCTGCGATGCCAAGGTCACGCTGACTCTTCGCTTCCAGAACACCCAGACGAACGCTCACATAGCCCTGGATCAGCAGAGTGAGGGCCAAGGCCACACCCAGGATGGGTTGAACAAGCGTAACGACTGGCAGCAACAGCAAGCCTGTGTTCGTGCCCCAGCGGAAAGAGCCGACGCCACCGATGATGGACTGCATGGCACGTGGGCCACCTTTGAACCGCTCGATAATGACCACAAGCATTGCCGCCCATTTAGGCCCGCACATTGCCACATCTGGGCCGAAGATACTCATGAATGCATTCCGTCCACCGAAGATCAGGTGAGCGCGATCAGGGTTGTAGTCCACCTTTTCATCGGTACGTACCAGCTCAGCCTCATCCAGCAGAACCTTGGCGCTAAGCACGTCGCCGAACACGACGATGTACACCGCAAGCACCATTGGAATGGCTGAGATGAACATCGAGAGAGGTGGCATGCCTAGGCCGAAGACTGTGTAATTGTTCCAGAGCCCCATGAAGTCAGGCGTGCTGATACCCCACTTGATGGTTGGCCAAGATGCTTCGTTCACCAGCGGCGCAATCACAACGGCAAGCAGGATGATGGGCAGAATTCCAAGCTTGGCGAAATTCCACCAGAAACGATTCCTTTTTTTCAGCTGTGCGAAATGCTGGGAGAAAATCAGATAGAACGCCAGGCCTACGGTGATGCTGATGGTGATCGGCAGCACATCGAATTTGCCGCCAATTTGGAACACAGAAATCACGGCGCTGAAACCCGCGCCGACAATGATGCCCGACTTGATGGCTGAGGGAACGTAGGTGAAGACCTTCTTGGCCATTCCCGTTGCGCCGAGCGTTATCGAGAACACTCCTAACAAGAGCTGGAAGGCGATGAGTGCATGAACGCGCTCTGGCCCCTCAGGGAATGTCGCGCAGTAAGCCATCAGCAGTGGGACTGCTGGCGTGATCCATCCTGGAACGGTTGGATCTCCAAGGAGATGGTGAGTGAGGTAAAGCAGACCATTGAGCATGACGACAGCGAGGGCCACTTCGAATGGCATTCCGAGAAGCTCGGTCATCAGGGGGATGGCCGCGAGATCCACGGCGCACATTAAGAGGCCCTGAAGGAAATCTGGCAGCTCAAGGCGATAGTGCAGAAATGGCAGTCGAACCTTGAACGGGCCAAGGGGAATGTATGGAGTTTCATGTGCTGAATTTGACATTAGTGCACCTGTATTATTGGTCTTGTAGGCATGGCACCCCAGCAGGGGTGCCAGATTTATCAGGCTGCTACCAGGCTGCTCGGTAGATTTCCTCAATGTCTGCCGGCGAAAGTTTGCGAGGGTTGTTGCGCATTAGGCGGTCGATCTTGCTGGCCTCTTCCGCCATTGATGCCAATGCGTCATGGGGCACACTGAATGCTCGAAGCCCGGTTGGAATACCGACGGCTGAACACAGCTCGGCCATCGCGGTAACTGCAGCATCAGCTGCTTGAAGATCGCTCAGCCCGTCGACGCTGATACCCATTGCCTGGGCAACATCTTTGAGGCGCTCAGCACATGCGAGCTTGTTCCACCGCATGACGTAAGGAAGCAAGAGTGCATTGCTGACACCGTGAGCGATGTTGAAGCGTCCGCCAAGTGGGTAGGCCAAGGCATGTACCGCACCGACACCAGCGTTGCCAAACGCCATGCCACCCATGAGGCTCGCCGTGGCCATTTCTTCGCGAGCAACCAGGTCATCAGGGTTCGCATAGGCCTTTGGCAAGGCCCGTGCGATAAGTCGGATTGCGCCCAGCGCGATGGCATCGGTGATAGGTGAGCGGTTTACAGAAATGTACGATTCGATGGCGTGTACAAGCGCGTCTACCCCGCTTGCAGCAGTGACGCTACGTGGGCAGGTAAGGGTCATTAACGGACTTACCAAGGCAACGTCTGGCAAGAGGTAGTCGCTCACAATCCCTTTCTTCAACTGCGCCTTTTTGTCCGAAAAAATAGCCACGTTGGTGACCTCGGAACCGGTGCCGGCAGTGGTTGGGATTGCGATCAGTGGGGGGCCTTTCCGGGCTACCTGATTTACTCCGAAAAGATCGGCCAAAGCTCCCTCATGCCCAGCAAAGGCAGCAACACCTTTGGCGATATCAATCGCGCTGCCACCGCCCAGACCGATTAGTCCGTCATGACCGCCTTCACGGTAGGCACGAGTGCAATCTTCAACCAAACCAATTTCCGGCTCTGGTTGAACTTGGTCATAGAGGCCGTAGTTGCGGCCAGCCAGCTGGGCCAAGGCGAGCTCAACGGTGCCGGTTTTCACCAGGATCGCATCGGTCACGATGAGGGGATTGCTGACCTTCAAACGTGTTAATTCGGCATCGAGTTGGTCAATCGCGCCGGGGCCAGTAAGGAGTTTGTTAGCTATTTGAAAGGCAGAAACACTCACGGGCTCATCCTCTTTGTTTTCTTGTGATGAGCTGGTGGATAACAAAAGCTATGCCAAAGCTTTGAAAAGCCCGCCGTTGCTGGCCTTCACCGCGTTCTGGTGTATGTCGGGAGGCGTTCAGCGAGCAAGAATTAAATCAGAAAGCTGGTCTCCGATTAGAAACCTAATCAGACCTTTCCCAACGTTTCATCTTTTGGACAATGGTGGCTTGGCTGACGCCCAGGGCTTTTGCCGCAAGGCGGGTGGTTTTGTGAATTCGCATCGCGGACATGATGGCGCTGCGTTCTGCATTCTCAATGATCCTGCGCAATGGGAGTCGGCTCAGGTTTTCGCCCTCTGCATGCAGGTTCAGCATCTCCTCCGGTAGGTCTAGCGCTTCAATCGTTTCAGACTCGCAGGTAACGACCAAGCGCTCGACCAGATTGATTAGTTCGCGGATATTTCCTGGCCAAGCATACTCACAGAGCAGATCAACCGCCTCGAGACTCCATTTCATCTTTTGCTTATACCTGCCGTTGAAATGAGCAAGGTAGTGCTCCAGGAGCGTGGGTATCTCACTGCCACGCTCCCGCAGGGCAGGGATTTTGATAGGAACGACATTGAGTCTGTAATACAGATCCGCCCGGAATAAGCCATCAGCAACCCGCTGCCGAAGATCATGGTGGGTCGCACTGATGATGCGGACGTCAACCTCCTTTAGCTCTAGGCCTCCAACAGGGATAAAGCGATTTTCCTCGATGACCTTCAGAAGCTTGACCTGAAGGGATAGGGGGAGATCACCAATCTCATCGAGGAATAAAGTGCCATGGTTGGCGAGCTCCAATAGCCCTCTCTTCCCTTTTGCAGCGGCCCCCGTGAAAGCTCCTGGCGCATATCCAAACAATTCCGCCTCTATGAGGTTCTCCGGCATTGCTCCGCAATTGAGAGGTATGAAAGGCTCATTTGCCCGAGCGCTTGCATTGTGGATGTACTGGGCGACGAGGCTTTTGCCTACCCCGGTCTCCCCGAGAAGCAGCACCTTCACATCGCTACTGGCCACTCGTCGAGCTTGGGAAAAGAGCTGTCCAGTCTGTGCCTGGTCGAAAACCATTGGAGACATCGCGAGCTTCATGTATTCGCCAGCGTGCAGTTGCGCGGTGCTGTGACGAAGCTTTTTGAGCCCAGCTAGCTCATCACGCTCGTGCTTCATACGCAGAAGCTCGGTCATGTCCCGAACTGCGCTGACGACGTAGCTGATGCGGCGATCTTCAAAAATCGGCGTAGCGCTTACCAAAAGCTTTTTGCCGTTACTCAGGCTTTGCATCACTGATACAGGAGCGCCTTGCTGGAGCACGCGCAATGATGCTGACTGTGATACGACACCATCGCGTACCAGGTCATGCATGCTACGCCCGATGATTTGCTCACCTTCAAGCCCTGTCAGTCGCTCGTATGCAGTGTTCACCTTCACGGTGATACCGGCACCATCGGTGATATAGACGCCGTCATGCAATGCATTCAAGAACGTGTCAAAGGTTTGGTCGTTGAAGTCCACGATCAGGATCTGCCACACAAAAGGATAGTGTAAGTGGTTTGGCCACTTACAGGAGCAAAGTCGCTCCCATTTGCATGGTGCAACAGGGTCGGGTAGCTGTAGCTGATGAAATCGGGAAACTGCTGAATGCCAAGATGAGCTTGACCCTGGTTGGCGAGAGGCCTGGATTGAGCTCGCCTGACAGCCTGGGTTTGTACTTTACCTTCTCCCCTAAGCTCGGCCTGACTGACGCGAGCCGCAACTGCATCTCCAACGTTTGGGCAAGCTAGGATCAATGTGATCGTGCGCAAGCCTTATCATCCAGGGAGGTAACGAGATTCTACGGGGGTGTTTCTGCCCTGCTTCATCGCAACTGCGTTTTATCAGGCCTTCCTCCTCCAACCCCGGCGACGTTGTGAGACAAAGCTATGGCGTGCAGGACGCATCGCAGATTTCCACCGAATGCTATGGTCTGCGCGCACCATCTCTCAGCGTGATAACCCAAAGCGAGACTGCCTGCGCAGCTGCTCATGATTCACCGACTGAACGATCAAAGCCCCTCAGCACTCAATGTAACGCTCTCTAAAGGATCGAGGGCCCAGTACATGAAGTTTCCAAGGAAAAGGCATGATGAGCCTCACCCTTCGCTGCCTCAAATGCAATGGAAAGCAGCTTGTGCAACCCACTAGGCTGCATCGTAAATCGGTGATCAGTTGCAGGGGCTGTGGCGCTCTGAGCCACCATGGCGATCTCGTGGAAGCTACAGGTCTGCGCCTCATGGCCAAGCTAAAGCAGCAGCTCAAGACCGGGTAACCGAGGGGGCCGCGAGGAGTGCTCAAGCCCTGCACACCCAGGTTCCAGCCTATATCGCTAAACGCAGTTCTTTCCTCAGTGAGCAGCGCTGGCTACCTGAAGCTGATACCTCGCCTGAATTAGCTCCGTCTCCGCCTTCTGCAGCTCAGCTTTGACGCCCGTCCACATCAAAACCAAGGTGGCGATCTTTTCGCGAGAGGCCGTCAATTCCTCGCCCATCACGGCCATTTCGCTCTCCAGCAACAGGCATTGCTGCTCGAGCAGTTCCTCGCGCGAGAAAAAAGCAAAGCGATCATCAAGGGTCTGGTCTGGCTTGGTCATAACGCTTATCACCGCGAGTAGTACAAATGTTCTCCTCACGAGCTTAGCGAGATACACTGGATGCATCAACAGTATTTCGACGGAACGGTAGCTCTTCATGACCGAAAGGCCAGGCCAGCCCACAGGCTTCGAGACTGAGCGGAAATTCCACGTGGACTTCACCGGAGACACGCTCAAGCGGAGGTATCGCATATGTCACTGAAATCGTCTTTCGCCATCGTCCTTCGGGCGCTACGCAGTCAGCGAAAAATCACGCAGCGGGACTTTGGTGACACGAGTCGAACGTTTCTTTCAAAGCTCGAAGGCGGTAAGTCCAGCCTGACACTGGATAAGCTCAAGCAGGTAAGTCAGCGGCTAGGAGTGAGCTCACTGACGCTGCTGACGCTGACCTTGAGCTTGGAATCTGGGAAATCATCAGCGGAGCTTATCGAACAACTTCGCTTGGAAATTGAGAACCTGGATGGTGACGGTGGCGTGCCAGGGCTGGAGGAGCTTAGACGTCCTAGCGGAATCGACTTAGCTCAAAATCCGCACCTGACATTCGTGGGTGGTCAAACCCATGACATCAATCGATAGCCAGCCGCTGAAAATGTACGCGATCAAAGGGAGGTAAACACCACCCTGGACGTGCCCCCTTCCGGGGTACGGCTGTCGTAAACCGCACCCTGGCTTCGCTAGGTTGCGGCCCTTCGGGCTTCCATCATCACGCCTCTGGCCCGTCCGGGGCCGGCGCGCTCCGCTTGCTTCGATGATCACAAACGGAGGGCGAACGGAGCATCATCTTTCACAAGAACTGCTTCCGATTAAAACGGTCATCAAGACTTATCAAAATCCTGGTGATCACCCACGTCCAACCAACAATTCTGATTAGCTTGGACTACTGCAGATGCTGCTTGATCGCCAGAGCGGCTTGAGTCATCGCGTCACGGACACTGGGAACCTGGGCGAGTACGTTGAGCAGGCCGTAGTCATGGATCATGCCGTTGTAACGAACGGCAGTAACCGGTACGCCTGCCGCATTGAGTTTGCGGGCGTAGGCTTCACCTTCATCACGAAGTACATCCATTTCGGCAGTCTGTACCAAAGCTGGAGGCAGGCCTGTCAGCTGCTCGAGGCTTGCGCGAAGTGGTGAGGCGTGGATGTCGCTGCGCTGCTTAGGATCGGTGGTGTAGTTGTCCCAGAACCATTTCATCATGCCGCGAGTAAGGAAGTGGCCATCGGCGAAGCGGTTGTAAGAGCTGTCGTTGAAGTCTGCATCCGTCACCGGCCACAAGAGCGCTTGGAAGCGCAGCTTAGGTGTGCCGGCCTCTTTGGCCTTGATCGCAACCACTGCGGCCATGTTCCCACCAACACTGTTACCTACGACAGCGAGACGGCTTCCATCAACACCAATCTGCTTGCCGTGTTCGGCAACCCAGCGTGTGGCGCCATACGCTTGATTGATCGCTGTGGGGAACTTCGCTTCCGGCGACGGCGTGTAGTCGACGTATACCGCTGCCGCACCAGAGCCTACTACCAGGTCATGGATGAGGCGCTCATGAGTGGGATAGTCACCCAGCACCCAACCCCCGCCATGGAAGAACATGAATACAGGCAAGTCGCCGTTGGCGCCTACTGGACGTATCACACGAATATCCAGGGATTTACCCTCAACCTCGATGCTGCGGCGCTCGACCTGGATACCTGAGACATCTACCTGAACGCTGGCCTGGGCACCGCTCAGCACGGCGCGAGCGTCTTTCGGTGAAAGGGTTTCCAGCGGCTTGCCGCCGCCTGCCTCCAGGGCTTGAAGGAAAGCTTGGGTGGTGGTTTCGACACCAGGACTACCTGTAGCGAATGCACTGTTAACGGCTATGGCAAGAAGGCCGACGGTGAGTGTACGTGACAATTTCATGGTTCAAGTTCCTTGGCGATGGGCCGGTAATCGTTAGGTGCTGGGTTAGTTGTTGGAGCAACCATTCCCTATAACGCGGTACTCCATGATGTGCCGGTCGCCCTTGGAGTCGTCGTAAGTCAGTTGCATCGGTACTACATCGCAGACATTGGGTGCCGGCGTTACAGCTACAACACGCGCGATATCCAAGTTCTGAGCGTAACGATAGGGCTCGACCGGAATTTGTGCGGTCTGAGCAACCTGGTCATCGGCCATCGCGACAGAACCGAGGCAGCCGAGGAACAAAACGAGTAACAGCTTCATGGCAATCACCTGTATTGAAGGCGTAAGAAGGCCGGAGCACTTGGTAGTGCTCAGTCGTAAAGAGGTTTGGGGAGCAGCCCGGCGTCAGAAGGCGCCGGGCTGAGTGACATCAGAAAGGCTTGGTAGGCAGGTACTTGCCGTCCAGGGTGATCACTGCGCGGTGGCCACCGTCCGGGTCTTCAACTTTTTTGATATCCAGCTTGAAGTTGATCGCACTGATGATGCCGTCACCGAACTTCTCGTGAACCAGTGCTTTGAGGGTGGTGCCGTAGACCGACATCATCTCGTAGAAGCGGTAGATGGTCGGGTCGCTCGGCACACCGTCGAAGAAGCTGCCACGAATTGGCATCGATTGCAGCAGAGCGACTTGATCAGCATCGAGGTCGAGCTTTTCACCTACGACCTTGGCGGCGCTTTCAGGCAGCGGGTGCTGGCCAAGTAGGGCTGCAGTGACGAAGGCTTCGGACAGGCCGGTGCCATCAACGATTTCAGCAAAGGAAAGATCCTTGCGGGCCTTGGCCAGAATGATGTTTTCGGTCAGTTCCTGGCGAGCGGTGCGGGTGGCTTGAGTCTGGATCATGGTGAATCTCCTGGGTAGATAAAGGCGTAGGTACAGGTTTCAGGCAACGTGCCTGGCTTGTTGGGAAACGGCGTGGACTTCAGGGTTTTCTGCAAGCGACACGAAGGCCCCGGTGCTGCCATCAAAGGCGTCGATACGTCCGGTTTCGATGTCATAGATCCAACCATGCAGGGTGACGCGGCCTTCTTCGAGAGCCAGGCGAACGGATGGATGGGTCTGGATGTTGGCCAGTTGCGCGATGACGTTTTCGCGCACCATGGAAGCGACTTTGCTGGGCTTATCCGGGTGCTGACGGGCTTCGTTGACCACCTTGGCCGAGTCGGCGTAGCGCAACCAACCGGCTACGGCAGGCATGTGATCCAAGCACTTGCAGGTTGCAATAGCGGTCATCGCGCCGCAGTCCGAGTGGCCGCAGATCACGATGTCGGCGACCTTGAGCCCGGCCACCGCGTATTCGACCGAGGCCGAAACACCCCCAGGCTCCGGGCCATACGACGGTACGATGTTGCCGGCGTTGCGGATGACGAACAGATCGCCTGGCTCGCGCTGAGTGACCAGTTCAGGCACCAGTCGGCTGTCAGAGCAAGAGATGAACAGCGCCTTTGGGCTCTGCTGGTTGGCCAAGTCCTTGAACAGTTTGACCCGCTCAGGAAAGGCGTTCTGCTGGAATTTCAGAAAACCGTCGATGATCGCTCTCATGGTTGCTGTCTCAATGTCGCTGGTGTGAAAGAGAGATTAAGCAACGCATGACATAAGGTAAAAGTCTCATTTATTATGATGTAGATCAGATAATCTTATTGGTTAACTCATGCTCGCTCGACACATCCAGTATTTTCTTGCGGTTGCGGAACATCTCAGCTTCACGAAGGCTGCGGCGGCGCTGCATGTCTCTCAGCCAGCTCTGTCTCAGCAAGTAAGGCAGTTGGAAGAGAGCCTAGGAGCCCAATTGTTTGACCGATCAGGCCGCACGACGCGTTTGACTGACGCTGGGGCTGTCTATCTTCTCTATGCGCGACGTGCGTATCAGGAATTGCAGGAAGCCAAAAGGGCTATACATGATGTCAGCGACCTCAGCCGTGGCTCATTACGTGTTGCCGTAACGCCTACGTTCACAACCTATCTGGTGGGGCCACTGATCGAGGCATTTCATTCCAGGCATCCCAAAATCACCATCAACCTGAGAGAGATCTCCCAAGAGCGTATCGAGGAGTTGCTGTTGGCGGGAGAGCTGGACGTAGGGATCGCATTCGATGAAATACATGTACCAGAGATCGAAGCCATCCCCTTGCTGAACGAAACACTCGCTTTGGTTGTGAGCCGCAGACACCGCCTAGCCGAGGAACGCTCCATCACCTCGCAAGGCCTGAGTGCTGAGTCTTTGGTCTTGCTCAGCACAGAGTTTGCCACTCGCGAGCAAATCGATCGCTACTGCCGCAAATATGGGATTCGCCATAAGGTTCAGATGGAGGCCAATGCTTTAGGCGCAGTGATTGAAATCGTTCGACGGACGAGTCTCTCGACGTTATTGCCTGCCAAAATTGCGTTGGCCCATGATGATCTGGTGGCCATTAAACTCGAGCCAGAGCGCTTACAGCGAAGAGCCGTCCTTATGCGACGAAAGGACGCCTTTCTGAGCGCAGCGGTGAAGGTTTTCACTGACTTGGCTAAAGAAGTATCTAGCGATCTTGAAGAGTGAGAGTGATCACTCGCAGAGGGGGGGCGCTAATGCAACCAATCTGGTCATCTTCGAGGTCATAGTTATGGATACTAGGCCTAAAAGCTGGCAGCGCCGCTCGGAGCTGGGGGATTGAGGCTTCGTTTACGGGCGGTCTGGGCGTGTGTGCCTTTAAGGCGCCGAGGGGAGATTTGATTCTGCCTAGCGCTACCCTGCGCCTTGAGTAACTGCACCCCGTAAATACACGTTTGCTTTTGATCGGATCATTCGCAGGCATGACTAAGGGGCGAACGCGGCCAGCCACGGCTGGTAGCTAACGACCCATGCGGCCATTGAACCGAGCGCAGCCGCCCTCAGGCAAGATGCAATCTATGTGAGGCGGGTTACCCTGCAAACACGAGCATAGACCGTGCAAGGCAGATCCGTTTCCAAGGCGAAGCTCTTCGCAGGGCAAGTCGGATCTTACGTTGCCTGGTACTCAGCGATCAGCTTGTCGAGGAAAGTAAACAGTTTTTGGTTCATCTCATCCCAGTCGTTGGCACGCAGCGCGGCTGGCTGCTGGACGAAGCGACGGTCGGTGAGCGTAAGCAGTTCAGATTCGGAAGCCGCGATCAGCCGCTCGATGACTTCGTGGGTGAACTCCATGTGGCATTGGAATCCGTAGACCAAATTACCGTACTCGACGATCTGACGGGGGCAGCCTTCACTCACCGCAAGAATCTTGGCGTGCACAGTAAGGCCTGGCATGTCGTTGTGCCAATGGCCGACTTCGAGGACATCGCCAAAATGTGCGACCTTGTTGTTGGCTTTCCCTTCTGCCGTAAGGTTGATCGGGTACTTTCCGATTTCCTTTTCCGGACTATGACCAAACTTCGCGCCCAGCGCTTCGCCAATGAGCTGGGCCCCAAGGCAGACGCCCACAACCGCTTTGCCAGCAGTGATGGCCTTGCCGATCAGGCGACATTCAGCTGCTGCATTGAAATGAGGGTATTGCTCCACGGTTGTGGCGGGATCCTGCGGCCCGCCCAGCACGACCAGCAGATCAATGTCGTCCACACTCTCTGGCAACGCCTCATTGGCATACACGCGTGAATATCTGGCATCGTAGCCGCGCGCCTGTACCCAGGCTTCATACGCTCCAGGGGCTTCAAACGATTCGTGGACGATGAAATGGACTTTCATGAGGGGATCTCGACAAGTGTGGCAGGGTGGAAGAAGTGTTGCGTCCGTCGCCAGGACACGGGGTTGTTAGCGGTCAATCGTGAATGCTGCTTTCGCCTCTCAGCCATACGGGCGGCTGGAATGCAACGATGGGTATGATGAGCTTTTGCTAAAAAAGAACCTGATCCCTTAACGGGATCAGGTTTAGCACGGCTCAGAGTCCCAGTTCAGTCAGACCTGGGTGATCATCGGGACGGCGACCCAGTGGCCAGTGGAACTTGCGCTCGTTTTCTTTAATGGGCATATCGTTGATGCAGGCGAAACGGCGGTGCATCAGGCCATCTGCTTCAAACTCCCAGTTTTCGTTGCCATAAGAGCGGAACCAGTTGCCCGAATCGTCATGCCACTCGTAGGCGTATCGGACGGCGATGCGGTTATCGGTGAAGGCCCAGAGCTCTTTGATCAGACGATAGTCCAGCTCTTTCTTCCACTTGCGAGTGAGGAAGCCTTGCGCTTCTTCACGATTGGTTGCGAATTCTGCGCGGTTACGCCATTGAGTATCTAGGGTATAGGCGAGCGCAATTTTTTCAGGCTCACGAGTGTTCCAGCCATCTTCAGCGAGCCGGACTTTTTCAATTGCCGATTCGCGAGTGAATGGAGGAAGTGGCGGGCGAACTTGTGCGTTGGACATGGTGATGCCTCCAAATAAAGTGGATATGCAAAGTTGGTTTCAGCTCGTTAAATCAGACCAATGAGGCTGGGCCCGACTGAAGCGATATTCAAAGACTTGAAGCGACTGCTGAAATAGCGCAGCCGGGAGCCACCCTTAGTGGCAGAAATAAAATTCTTACACTAAAAGGATTGTTGCAATATTGGAGTGGATGTGGAATTTACAGGCCCAGCTCAGTCAAACCCGGGTGATCATCTGGCCGGCGACCCAGGGGCCAGTGGAACTTGCGCTCGCTTTCTTTAATGGGCATGTCGTTGATGCAGGCGAAACGGCGGTGCATCAGGCCATCTGCTTCAAACTCCCAGTTTTCGTTGCCATAAGAGCGGAACCAGTTCCCCGAATCGTCGTGCCACTCGTAGGCGTACCGAACGGCGATACGGTTGTCAGTGAATGCCCAGAGCTCTTTGATCAGGCGGTAGTCCAGCTCTTTCTTCCACTTGCGGGTGAGGAAGCCTTTGGCCTCTTCGCGATTAGTCGCAAACTCGGCGCGGTTACGCCATTTAGTGTCGAGAGTATAGGCGAGCGCAATTCTTTCAGGCTCGCGTGTATTCCAGCCATCTTCAGCGAGCCGGACTTTCTCAATCGCCGATTCGCGAGTGAAAGGGGGAAGTGGCGGACGAGCTTGTTCGTTGGACATGAGGGTGCCTCCAATCATTTGGATCGTTTAGCGGAGTTAGCGTTCCTGAAACGTTAAGCGCTAGTGCGCGGTACTTCTTTGAGCAAAGTTTTTGCGATTTCTTTTGCGCTTTCGAGAGCGGTGTAATCACCCATTACGCGGGCTATGGTTATCGTGCCTTCTATCAGCACAAAGAATTGCCTGGCCAAAGAAATCGGATCTTTTACGCCTAAATCCTTGGTCAGTTCTAGCGTGTAGTCCAGTAGCTTTTGTTTATGCAGCTTTGCAATCTGCCGAATAGGGTCATCAGCGTCGCCCACTTCCCCAGCTGTGTTAATGAAAGCACAGCCTCGGAAACCGTCAGACTCAAACCAACTCTTGAGCACATCAAAAATGCTAAAGATACGATCTTGTGGAGTTGGTGCTTTTTCGCATTCACTCCTGAACCACTGCATCCAGCGTACATCGCGTGCATTCAGTGCCGCTGCTGCTACATCGTCTTTATTCGCAAAATAGCGATAAATACTTTTGCGTGCTACGCCCGAGGTCTTTACCAAGAGATCCATACCAGTGGCGTGAATCCCATTTTCGTAAATCAGCTTTTCGGCGGTGGCCAGAATTTTTTCACGTATATCGGTCATTGGCTTATCCATGTAGCCAGAGTAGAACGGTCGTTCTCCCCGGTCAAGCGTCTCGCAGGAATTATTTTTGATTGTACGTGGGAGAGGGGTTTTCAATCGAGCCTTCGCTCCAGTCTGCGCCCGGCCATATGTGTGTATCGAAAGCTTCTGTTACCGATGCTGCCGAAGCACCCTACCTGGCTCCGGTCTCAGGCGGTGCCGCAGCTAACCTGCTGCTGATCTGTGTAAGGAGGCCATTTAGGCAGCCGTCTCTTGGCCTGCACATTTGATAGGCCCAAGCAGTCCCACCCTGGACATCAGCCAGAGCCTATCTCATGCGACCTTTCCTAAAATCCGAAGACATGACACACCGATCAGGACAAAGCGGTTCCTATGGGTGTTCCTCAATTGATGATGGGATTCACTGCGGATGGACAGGCTGAGCAAGCGATGATTGAGCAGTGAAATCGGCGTTTGGGAGTGGATGCAGCGAAAACCAAAGCTAAGCGGGCAGACATTCAAATCCCTGCCGCTGATCCCCAAGCGGATGGTTGGGAGCACGGCAACGTCATGCAGATCACCGATCCAACCAATGATCATCTGCACCGCCCCAACAACAAGACACCTTAGAAATCGAACAGTCGATCAGGCCAGTAAACTGAAAGCTTTGGTTCGTAACACCAGCGGGAATGCCTGAATCTGGAGGTGCTCCTATTGGAGACGGCTGTCGTAAACCGCCCTCTGGCTTCGCTAGGTTGCGGCCCTTCGGGCTTCCATCCTCACGCCTCTGGCCCGTCCGGGGCCGGCGCGCTCCGCTTGCTTGGGACTGCTCCATCACAACTGACGCCAAGGGACTGGTGATTAATCCGCACGGGGTTCACGAAGGCTAGGACACGGAGGCGTTGTTTGGTCAAGATCAAGACAGCCGCTCAATCAACGGTAATCCGTTTACCTCCGGTCGAGCGAATAGATACCCCTGCATCAAATCAATCCCCAGCGCCGACAGCGCTTGGCATTCTTCGTCAGTCTCAATGCCTTCGGCGATAAGCGTAATGCCCAAACGCTCAGCCACCAACACGATACCGGCGACGATGGCTTGGCGAACCGAATCCTGATTGATTCCACGAGTGAGTGCCATATCCAGCTTGAGTACAGCCGGCTGAAATTCTGCAAGTAGATTCAGCCCTGAGTAACCCGAGCCGAAATCATCTATTGCAGTGGTGAAGCCCTGTCGCTCGTACTCCTTGAAGATTGATTTCAAGTGCTCGGTGTCTTCGATCCGCTCGCCCTCGGTCACTTCGAACATCAGCAGATTGGCGGGGAAGTCGAATGTTCGAGTGGCTTCTAAGGTAGCCCGGATGCAGGTGCTGGCGCGGTAGACGGCGTTGGGCAGAAAATTGATGCTCAATTTACAGTCCTTCTGCCGCCCCAAGCCCAGTCCAGCGGCTTGCTCAATGGCCTTCACCCGACAGGCCTGATCAAAACGATACAGATTGTCGGGCGATACCTTGGCCAAAATTTCCGCAGCGCTTTCACCGTTCAGTCCGCGAACCAGTGCCTCATAGGCGAAAGGCCTGCCTGAAGGCACATGGATTATGGGCTGGAACGCCATGGTAATTTCGAAATCCAGGCTAGCGAGGTCACGACATTGGGAGCAGCCAATCGCTAAAAAGGGCTGGGGGAAAACAGGCTTGCTCATGGGATATCGTCGAGGTTAGAGAGTATGGCTGTGCAGGATGCTTGAATATGCATCTTAAGCCAATCTCCTCCGATCCAATCCATCTATCAGTGGACTGACCTCCCAAGCGCGCCTGCCCTGTGTAATTGGTAGTGATGACGTTTTGATAAAGGTGGTCTGCCTCCAGGCGAAGCCGTTCCACCTCGTCGACTGGTCGCCCCTCATCAACAGCTTGCTGATGGGCCAGTATCGCTTGAAGAGCCTATTCAAGAGCGGCTCTCCTGCCTCAACCAATTATCTGGCGTGAGAAGAGATCCAGCACTACCGCCAGATACAGCCATCCTTCATAGGTGCGAATGTATGTGATATCTGTCACCCAGACCTTATTCGGCTCACTGACCTTGAACTGCCGCGCAAGGTGATTCGGCGAGGCTACGGTCGACTTCCCGCCATAGAAGCCTGGGCGCCGCTGATAGCCCGTTTGCAAACGCAGCCTCTCTGCCTGCATCAAGCGCCCCACCCGATTTCGCCCGCAGGTTTCTCCCAGCTCACCCAGTTCATCGTGAATTTTGCGATAAGCAGGCTGGCCCATAACGTCCTACGTGCATGCCGCGCCACGCCATCGGTTTGTGACAACACTGAGTGTGGTTGCAATGAGCAAGAATATGCCGCTAGAGATGAAGGTAGCCTGATAACCCACGCCGTCGTACAGCATCCCGCCTACAGTTGCACCAGCAGTGATAGCCAACTGAATCACTGCGACCATTAACCCTCCACCAGCTTCTGCATCGTGTGGCAATGCGTTGGACAACCAGGTGAACCATCCCACCGGTGCACAGGTCGCGACCAGCCCCCACAGCCCCAGCAATGCGGCCACAGGAACGAGCCAGCTACCAACCACGATTACGGCGAATGCAATGGCAGTCATGATCATCGGTATTCCAACCAAAACCTTGTGCAGACTTTGACTAACGAGAGAGCCGGCTAACATGGTGCCTACCAATCCTGCGACACCGATGATCAAGAGCAAGAGCGAGAGCGTGGGCACATCGACATGCGTGACCGTCTCCAGGAAAGGCCGCAGATACGTAAAGAGTGTGAACTGCCCCATGAAGAGAAACGCAACTGCGGCCATACCGAGGGCGACCTTGCTGTCCCCAAGCAGGCGCAGCGAGCCAGTGGCCGATATTTGAGTCCGCTTACTCGGCATCGCCGGCAGCGTGAAGACTTGCCAGATCATCGCCAGTGCAGCCAAAGGCACCACGCAAAAGAATGCCCCTCTCCACCCAATGATGCCGCCTAGATAGCTCCCAACTGGCGCTGCGATTGCCGTAGCCAGCGCGGTACCTCCTTGCATCACAGCAATAGCCTTCGGAACGAGTGCCTTGGGCGCGATGCGCATCATCACTGCGGTAGACATCGACCAATAGCCGCCAATAGCAACTCCCAATACGGCTCGCCCTACCATCAACGTCAAGTAGTTCGGGGCAAAGGCCACCATGCCCCCGGAAACTAGCATAAGTGCCGTCGTAGCCAGCAGTACTGGCTTGCGGTCGAGCCCTTGGGTTACGGTGGCCATTAACAGGCTGGTGATTACAGCAAAGAAACCCGAGATAGAAATGGCCTGCCCTGCCTGGCCTTCAGTCAGTGACAAATCGGATGCAATTGGCGTGAGCAAACTCACAGGCAGGAACTCAGAAGCCACCAAGGCAAAAGCACAGAGCGACATCGCCAGGACAGCGCTCCAAACCTGGCGGTTTGAGTGTTGAATGGGTAATGCTGGGCTGCTCATGGCAATTCTCGTTGTAGCAATTTCAAAAGACACGGTTGCCCAGGCCCTGCATCGTGCTAGGCCTGGGAACAAGAACCATTTATTTGAGGTTTTCGCGGAAGAAGGTCGTCAGCTTGGTGAAGGGGATCAGCTCGACGCGGTCGTACAGATCCACATGGCCAGCGCCCGGGACAATCACGAGTTCCTTGGGTTCGCCGGCAAGGCGATACGCCTCTTCACTGAACTCCCGGGAATGAGCCTCCTCTCCTGCGATGAACAACATGGGACGAGGCGAAATCGTCTCGATGTCATTGAACGGATAGAAGTTGATGAACCTTACGTTACTGGTCAGCGTCGGGTGGGTCGTCAGAAGCGGCGACAGCCCTTTGGGAGTGAATTCACCACGAGGTGTTCGGTAAAAGTCGTAAAACTCCCGCTCGATGGCATTAGAGCTCTCAGTTAACTGATCCACCGTGCCACTGGTGTACTTAGTTTCGCCTCCGGCAAACTCGACATCGCGCTGGGCTACAGCTTCGGCGATAGCCTTTTTGCGCTGTTCGACCGAGACACCATGCTTGAGACCATTGCGGTTGGCGGCCCCCATGTCGTACATGCTGACCGTGGCAATAGCTTTCATGCGTGGATCAATTTTCGCCGCACTGATGGCAAAGCTGCCGCTGCCACAGATACCCAGCACGCCAATACGGTTCCGATCAACGAAACCTTGAGCACCTAGATAGTCGACCGCCGCACTGAAGTCTTCGGCATAGATGTCCGGCGACACCAAATTCCGGGGACGCCCGTCACTTTCACCCCAGAACGACAGATCGATGGCCAGGGTCACGAAGCCCTGCTCTGCTAGCTTCTGAGCATAAAGATTCGAGCTTTGCTCCTTGACCGCCCCCATCGGGTGCCCGACGATGATTGCGGGATGCTTGGCGTTGACGCTCTGTTTTGTGGGCAGATACAGATTACCCACAGTAGTCATCTGGAACTGGTTCTTGAAGGTGATGCGCTCGAGTGAAACATGCTCACTCTGGTAGAAATTGTTGGCCCCATGGGACATATCGGCGGCTCCCGCAGTGAGTGAACTGGCCATCCAGGCAAACGCAACGAACAAAGACTTCATGCATATCTTCCTGTCTGCTCGAAATGGAAGGGATGTGAGAGGACATCGCTCGCGGACGCTAGGGTCTTCTCACCTGCCCCCCATGTTCCCCGCGTGCACCAGCACATCAGTAGAGCAAACCGGTAGTTTTCTTGCCCAATTGTCCAGAGCTAGCTGACGGGGCATGGACACTGAAAGCGACGCGCGAGTAGTGTTTCGCTACACGCTGATCGGAACGCTCACGATGCCCGCAACCGCACTACCGCCTTCACGCACGAACCCAATGGCCACACTGTGCAGGGTCATCGGTGCCCACGCGCCCACAGCTGGAGATTTCGCGACGAGCATTGCAGGCCTAAGCGTCTATCGACGCAACGCACCAGCCCCTCCGATTACGTGCATTGTCGAACCAAGCATTGTTTTGGTTGCGCAAGGGGCAAAGGAAATGGTTATCGGCGGTGACGTATTCCCATACGACACGACTCGTTTTCTGGTCACCTCGCTAAACATTCCCGCCAACTCGGCGGTGACTGTGGCCAGCGAGGAAGCACCCTGTCTTGGCTTGGTGTTCAAGCTCGATTTGCGCACACTGGCCGAATTGATCGCGCAAGATGGTCGCCCTCCTGTGAGCGGTCAGTCCTTTTACACCAGCGCTGGAGTTGGTGGACTGGGCCTGAAGCTGTTGGAGAGCTTCACCCGCCTGATT
The DNA here is from genome assembly GCF_039673865.1 of Pseudomonas sp. TWI628. Classification (NCBI taxonomy): domain Bacteria; kingdom Pseudomonadati; phylum Pseudomonadota; class Gammaproteobacteria; order Pseudomonadales; family Pseudomonadaceae; genus Pseudomonas; species Pseudomonas sp. TWI628. Next base: position 148,103 of record NZ_JBDJMM010000011.1, read on the forward strand.
GAGCTGTTGGAGGAGCCCGATGCGATCCCGGTGCTCTGGCCCTTGATTCAGCGGGAGATCCATTATCGGTTGCTGCTAAGTGACCAAGCCCCTCTCCTGCGCTATATCGCTTCCGTTGGCAGCAAGGGTCATCGAATCGCAAAGGCGATCGACTGGATGAAGCTCAACTACGCCGAGCCTCTGCGGGTGGACGAACTGGCCTCTAAGGTACAGATGGGCCTCTCCACATTCCATCAGCACTTCCGGCAGCTCACCGCAATGAGTCCACTGCAGTACCAGAAATGGTTGAGGTTGAACGAAGCAAAACGCTTGATGCTCAACGAACACCTCGATGCAGCGACCGCCGCATTCAAGGTCGGCTACGAAAGTCCATCGCAGTTCAGCCGTGAGTACGGGCGCCAGTTCGGCACGCCTCCAAAACGCGATATCGCGGAGCTGCGTTTAGGTGCGGAGAGGTCAGCTGCCTCCACGCCTAACGTGCCCTGATCCTCAGCCTTCAAGACGTCGCCCAAACCAGGATGCAAGGAGATGCAATGAGAAGGAGCACACCCCACAAGCCTTTACCTCTAACCGACAAGGCCGCTCACTATCGATGGTCTAGTCTGCAGTACCTTGCTAGGGTGAGTGGGCTAATGGCACTTGGTTTAGCTCACGCAGTTTCGGCCAGCGCATCTGATTCTCAAACGGCGAAATCTGGCGAAGCGAAAGCTCCACAGGAGATACCCTACATGCAGATGTCAGTAGGCGAGCGGCATTACAAAATCAGGTTGGCTGACACTGAGGCAGCTCGTGCCTTCTCCTCGTTGATACCCCTGACGCTTGAAATGGCCGATCTCAACAGTAACGAAAAGTATGTCGATCTCGCGGTATCACTCCCCAAGGATGCGAGCGTTCCAGGAACGATTAAGGCAGGGGACGTCATGCTGTATGGATCAAAGACCCTGGTGGTCTTCTATAAGACATTCAAAACGCCCTACTCTTACACCCTTATCGGAAACATTGAAAACCCCGACGGCCTGATGCAGATGCTTGGCAGTGACGATATCCGAGTCGTTTTTTCCATCACTGAAAGCCAGCTGGACATCTGAGATCACGCAAGCTCCTACTCACTTCGGAGTGCTTCAAGAACAACCCTGAAAGCAGCGGTTTGCTGCCGGCGCGTGGGGTAGTAAAGATGATAACCAGGGGAGAATTCCGACCAATCAGCCAATACCTCTTGAAGGGCACCGCTGCCGATATGCTCCTGAGCGTGTACATCGGTCACCTGGGCCAAACCCACTCCTGCCAGACAGGCATCCAGTATCAGCAACGAACTGTTCATGATCAGCGGCCCTTGCACCCTGACGCGAAACTCGCTGCCATCATGGGTGAATTCCCAAGGGTAAAGGCCGCCGTGCGTAGGCAACCGGAGGTTGATGCACCTGTGGGCTATCAACTCCTCGGGGCGGCGGGGTACTCCATATCGGTTCAAGTAGGTAGGTGAGGCTACGGTAACCATCCGCATGGGCGGGCCAATGGGCAAAGCCACTGCAATACCCTGTAATCCATGACGCTTCCGTGCTTTCTTCTCGCTAAAAGCCACGATCAATCAGCTAGTCCGTTAAAGCTTGACGGGCTCTCTCGTCTTCCAAAGCGACAGCAATACACCGCCAATCAGAAGCCCGATTGTAACGCTCAGAGAAATCTCTGCGGGTACCTTGCCCACAATATCATGAAGGAAAATCTTCCCACCTATGAAGACAAGCACCAAGGCCAATGCATACTTAAGATAAGCGAAGCGACTAATCATCGCAGCCAGCGCAAAATACAGTGCCCGCAAACCGAGTATGGCAAAAATGTTTGAGGTATAGACAATAAAGGGATCCTGTGTGATAGCAAAGATTGCAGGAACGCTATCAACAGCGAACACCAAGTCAGCGCACTCTATAAGAATCAAGGCGAGAAAAAGGGGTGTAACCCACAGCACCTTTTTACCTGACGCATCGGGCAGGCGCACCAAGAAACTCTGCCCATGTAATTCTTTGGTAATGGGCAAATGACTGCGCAGATACTTAACGAAGCGGTTATTCTCGAGGTCAGGCGCATGATCGACACGGGCGAATAGCATCTTTACCCCAGTGAAAACCAAGAACGCACCGAAGAAATAAAGTATCCAACTGAACTGTGAAATGAGCGCGGCTCCCAGGCCTATCATAATGGCCCTCAAGACGATGACTCCCATAATCCCCCAGAACAGCACTCTGTGCTGAAACTCTCTAGGGATGGCCAGGAAGCTAAATATTAGCGCGATAACGAATACGTTATCCATCGACAGTGACTTCTCAATCAAGAAGCCAGTCACGTAGTCCATACTGGCGTCGCTGCCTTTCTGAAAGTAAACCCATACAGCGAATAGTAGGCCCATGCTGATGTAGCCAGCTGATAGCAGTAGGCTCTCCTTGACGCCAATCTCTCGATTCCCTCGATGGAGAACTCCTAAGTCAAGCGCCAAAAGCGTTAACACGACAGCGAAAAAGGAAAGCCAAAGCCACAGATCGGTGCCAAGGAAATCTTGAGAGAGATACGCATTTAGGGCAGACATGAGCCCCTCCTATATAGTCGTAGTTTAACAACTATGACTCCGACATGGCGGCTACTAACCGTCAGAGGGGCCCGGCGTCACACATTAAGATTTTATCCAACATAACAATGTTGCAAGAGAAAAAATTTTACCAATTATTTCTCTCATATAGTCGACATGGGATTGTCCTGACCTGCCCATTGACACATCAACGGCTACTCACCAAAAAGGGGCGAAACGCGCCAAGGACTAGGTCGATTGGTTGACAATAGGCAGGGGCCACCGCCAAATGGCAGCAAGCCACCGTGACCCATAACTGTAAAACGACTTGGAAATAACGTATTGAAAACTGTAATCATTGGTACGACCTTCCTGTATGGCTCAGGTTCGGATTTCAGGTGTGTCGCCCAATGAGGTTGAGGAATTCGTGCCGGGTAGTCGGGGAGTCTCTGAACTCACCTAGCATTACCGAAGAAATCATCACCGAGTTTTGCTTTTCCACACCTCGCATCATCATGCACATGTGCTTCGCTTCGATAACTACCCCAACACCTGCAGCATCAGTCACTTCCTGCATGGCACACGCAATCTGTCTAGTTAAATTCTCTTGAATCTGCAAACGGCGGGCAAACATATCGACTAAGCGCGCCACTTTGGAAAGCCCTAATACTCGTCCTGTTGGCAGGTAGGCGACATGCGCTTTCCCAATAAACGGCAACATGTGATGCTCGCACAATGAGTACAACTCAATATCGCGAACGACCACCATCTCATCATTCTGACTTTCGAACAAAGCGCCATTGACTATCTCAGCTAGGCTCTGGGTATAGCCATTGCATAGATACCGCATCGCTTTGGCAGCACGTTGGGGTGTATCCAGGAGCCCTTCTCGCTGCGGGTTTTCACCAACACCAACAAGGATTTCACGATAATACTCGGCTAGCGAATGTGGCATTTGGATCCCTCACCTTTGCAACGTTGCCTACCCTCGGGATGGGGTAACCAGGCCAAACTTGGCCTCAAACGACAGAACAACCTGTACAGAACTGAAAGCAAAGGACGTAGCGGACGCCAAGCCAGTGGAGCGGCCCACATCCCAACACCGGCAGCACGCCAGCTCCAAAGGGTAGCGTCCAAGCCTGTTACCCACTGATTATTCGCGAACCTTGCGTGCAAGCACGATCTCAATTGCTCAATCGACAGGCCAAGAGGTATGGGATCGAAGTCATCACCATCGATATCGATCAGGATGAGCTTTGCTGCAGTTGAACGCCTGCGCAGGAAGGCCACCTCCCTGACGCACAATGGGCAGGCACCGTCAAAGTAAAGGGTCAAAGGCCACTGGTAATACATGTACAACACCTCAATCTTGTACAGGTTTTGTATAAGTTAGCGGAACCTACGAAATTAGCAATGCCCGTGATGACGGATCACCTCGGAAGCGCCCATGCGCCCGAGACTGGCGGGATCAGCGCCGTTTGCAGATGACGGTAGGCGACTGGAGTCATCAGATGTGAGTGGAGATCGGAACGTGCTGGTTTGCACCAGGGTGCGATAGTTGCATCGCTTTTGAGACGCTGCGAAAGCCAGCTAGGGGAAACGAAGATTGGAGTAATCGTCCAGAAACGAAGTGATTGAGGAATACACCTTAGGCAACCACATGACTGTCCAAAGCAAAGACACCACAAAGGGCGTGCCTTTTGCGTTGGCCAGTCCGTGACTGAAGCACATCGGTAGTCACCCTCAATGGATGCGCGTCTACTTCACCTCGTTAGCGAACCGCCCAACAGCTTCTACTACCTGCTTTGCTCCATTTTGGATCTCAAGGATAACCGTGCCCGCCTCGTTGGCGAGTACCAAGCCCTCCTCAGCTTTCGCACGACTGCTGAACATCTGGGCGACGGCCTTATCAGCGAGCTCCTGGTTTTGCTGAACGACGTTCACAATCTCTTCGGTCGCCGAGCTGGTATGGCCTGCGAGCTTTCGGACTTCGTCGGCAACCACAGCGAAGCCCCGCCCCTGCTCTCCGGCACGTGCCGCTTCAATCGCCGCATTCAAGGCAAGAAGGTTGGTCTGCGACGCAATACCACCAATGGTTTGAACGATTGAGCTGATCAACGCAGATTGCTTACCGAGCGCCTCGATGCTGTCGGTTGCGAGCTTCATTTGCTCAGCAATACTTCGCATCGTGCCTACCGTTCGCGTTACCACGACAGCGCCGTGCTCGGCACTTGAGTCCGTTCGTTGCGACACATCAAAAGCAACACCGGCGGCATCTTTAACTTCTTGCTCTCTAGCTACCTGGTCGGTAACCACACTTGCAAATTTCACGACCTTAGCTAGGTTGCCCTCAGTGTCGTGCACAGGGTTGTAGGTTGCCTCCAACCAGATATCGTTACCACGTCCATCGACTCGCTTGAAGCGATTCGCGACGTACTCACCACGGTTGAGTGTCTTCCAGAAATCTACGTACCCATCGGATGCCGCTTCTTCAGCTGAACAGAACAACCGATGATGCTTGCCGACGATCTGGCCCAGAGAATAGCCCATGGCATTGAGGAACTGTTTGTTCGCCGTGATGACGGTGCCATCCAGTTTAAATTCTATGACAGCTGTAGACCTGACCAATGCCTCAATCAGAGCCTGATTCTCCTTGGCCTGCTCAACGGTACGAGTGATCTCACTGCCGTAGCCCTGGACATGAGCCAAGCTTCCGTCTTGGTTTTGGATAGGAAACCAGTAGATTTTCAACCATGCAAGAGTACCGTCAGCACGAAGGTAACGATATTCGTCATTGACGGGTTCGAATCGCGCCACAGCTTGATTGAAGGCGTGGAAGCAAGGGAGATTTTTGACGTAAGGCGGAACGATCTCCGAAAGCGGACGGCCATGCAGATGTTCGCCTGAATACCCCAAGGTGTCCAAAAAAAGTCGATTGAATGCACAGATCCGGAACTGAGCATCAAGTCTTATGGAAAGCATCCCTCTGTCCATTTGCTCGACCTGCTGACGTAGCAGATGTAGCTCCGCACTCTGCTCCTGCAGCGTTTTTTTGAGTTTGCGGTTGAACAATTTTAGGCTCCACACGTGCTGAATCAGCAATTATCGACACAGGCCACTTTTTCTTGAGCGGCTAGTCAGTTTTTGATTGGGTTGGAAGGGGTGGTGCGCCAACAGCTCTATTGTTTCCAGTCAAGATACAAGGAGGGACTCTCGCTCGGACACCAGACAGAGCCTCTAGAAGCGCCATTGGCCTCACGGGGGTAGAGTGATGTGGAGTGGAACCTCTGAAAATCGAAGATCTCTCAGCGATTGCAGATCAGGCTGGTAACGAAGGCTGAGCATTCTGGCTCAAGAGGATGGCCCAGGCGTCGCATGAGCGCTGGTGCCATTGGACAGCATCGTCCCAGAGGAGACCGTTGACTTCGCCTTGAGAAATTAGGTGCCTGAGCCTGGAATTTGAAGCATCCAATTCGAGGAGATGCCTATGAGCGGTGTAGCTAAAATCGTCGTTGCTTAGCATTGGACTGATGTCCCGAAGGGCTGGCTCGAGGATACGTGCCGATGTCCCTGTGCATCATTATGACATCAAACCGAATCGGTAGTTCTGACCTTACCGAACACTCTACGCCCCTGCCGCGAAAGCTGCCGGCGAAGGCTATCTCAGCACGGATACCGAGCTATCCAAGAGATTTTTACCCAGAAGCGGTTGGTCGAGTAACCGCTCAGACTCCTTGATTAGCTGTCCGGTGAGTCATCGCAACAGATGATGCCAGAGCCCGTGCCATAGATTCCCCTAGCCCCGGGTCGAACGCCTCCTCAGTAGGTCACACCGGTAGTGACCATCCCGAGGCTTGGCTATCCGATCATAGGATTTTCATGTCAACGATCCCGAAAAGAAGCCCCATAGGCGGATGACGGTAGCCGACTAGAGCCGTCAGTCCTCAGCCGAGATCGAAAAGTGCCGGTTTGCGGTTGAGTGCGATAGAGGCCACGTTTTTGGAGCGCTGGCACGACCAGCTCGGCGAAATCCTCAAGCGTGCCAGGGCTTGCGAGCGGGTTAAGCATATAGCCACTGGTGCCCGAGATGCGAGCATGCTCCTCGATTCGATCAGCAATTTGTTCGGGCGTACCTACCAAGATCAGATCAGTACCTCGTGTGACGTTGGCAAAGCGCTGCCTCACATCACCCGCTGTCAGCGGCTTACCGCTTCCATAAGGACGCATCATGTAGGAAGTCAGGCCTTCAGTGTGAGTTGAGAGCACATCGCTATCGGCATAGCGGCTGAGATCGATGCCTGTGTCACCTGCATAACTAACCAGTTGCGCTTCCAAGTGATAGTTTCGCTGAAGTTCGTCGTACTTCCGTTGAGCCTCGATCTCGGTTTTTGCGGTGACAATCCTCAGCACTGTCAGCGATTTCACGTCATCCCGCTCACGACCACGAGCTTGGGCCATCGTCCAAATTTCTTCCAGCCCTTGCCGAATTTCGTGAGGGTTGGATTTCGCGATGAAGATAAGCTCAGCATGCTTGGCCGCGAACTCACGACCTCTGCCCGACCAACCAGCTTGGATCAGTAAGGGGGTTCTCTGCGGCGATGGAGCCGTAAGGTGAGGCCCAGCAACACGGTAATGCTCACCGGAATGGTTAATTGGCTTTACGCGGTTGCCATGGGCGTAAACATGCCCTGCCTTGTCGCCTACTACCGCATCATCAGTCCAGCTGCCTTCCCAGAGCTTGTACACAACATCCATGAACTCTTCGGCACGTTCGTAGCGGTCGGCATGCTTGATCATCTCTTCCAGACCGAAGTTGCGAGCCGCACTGGAGAGGTAGGAGGTGACAATATTCCAGGCGATCCGCCCCCCGGTCATGTGGTCAAGCGTGCTAAGTCGCCTAGCGTGCGTGAACGGGTGCTCGTATCCAGATACGAACGTGATTGAACTCGCCAACTTGATCAAATATTCAGGAAAACTGAAGTCCAGGCTTTGCCATAACCTCGCAGCAGTTCTTGAAGCCACGCCAATCATTCAGGAGAATAGCGAGCACTTCCACCGATCACTGCTGTATTGCCCCCCTGATGATCAGGTGAACTTTATGTACAGTCCACATGTCGTATGCGTGACGAGCTGTCCACGATACATTGAAGCGGCAAGTGGATTCAGATTTTTGTAACCGTAGCTATATGTTCAAGTGCTAGTATGAAAGACTTTCTTCCCGTCGCCGAGATACCCCGCCCTAACGTCCTCATTGTGGAGGACGAACCAACGCTTCGAGAGTTACTGACAATACTGATCGAAGATTGGGGTGCTTCGGTGACAGCTGTAAGCACTGCCGATGAAGGCCGTGAGAAGCTAAGAAAGCAAGGCTGGAGCTTACTGGTCACTGATGTACAGACGCCAGGTTCGCTCAGCGGAGTGGACATTGCCTGGATTGCCAGTGAGCAACACCCTCAGACTAGCATTATTGTGATGAGCGGGTACTATGAGTTTGAAATTAGGCCTCTACCTGATAGCGCCGTATTTCTGCCGAAGCCTTGGCAGGTGACTAAGCTAGAAGAATTAATTTCAACACACCTTAGCAACTCCAAAAAAAGATCATAATTATAAGAATATAACACACAAAAAACAACGATACGCACAAATGAAAAATAGTCTCAAATTATACTTATACCTGAGACCTTTTGTTTAAAAACATAAAAGAGCATCCATGCTAACACCAGTCCAAAACCACATGAAAATCTGAAGCTTACAGCCTAAAGTCTTGCACTACACGATTTAGGCCGACTGCAAGGTTGGAAACTTCCCCACTGGCACTCGCAGTCTGGCTTGCACCCGCAGCGCTTTGGGTAGACAAATCACGAATACTTGTGAGGTTTCGATCAATCTCTCGTGCCACCTGGGCCTGCTCTTCTGACGCAGTCGCAATCAAAACATTTCGCTCATTGATCATAGTGATTGACTGAGAGATTTCCTCTAGCGACTCACTAGCCAGCTGTGCGACAGAGGTAGATTCATCAGCCATTTTCTGACTTTCGATCATAGCCCTAACGGCCTGAACCGAATCATCCTGGATAGAGCCAATCATTTGCTCAATTTCTTGAGTGGATTGTTGAGTACGATGGGCAAGAGCTCTAACCTCATCTGCAACAACTGCAAAGCCCCTACCCTGTTCCCCAGCCCTTGCGGCCTCAATTGCAGCATTCAACGCCAGTAGGTTTGTTTGCTCAGCGATGGCTCTAATCACCTCAATGACTTTACTGATGTCCTGAGCGCGCGAAGAAAGCGTTTGGATCTGCTCACCCGTAGACTCAACATAGGAGGATAGCGCTTGTATAGCTCCTAGGGTTCTCTTAACATTTTCGAGTCCAGATTTGGTGAGTTGTTGAGCTCGCCCGGATGCATCAGCGGCTTCCGCAGCATTCACTGCCACTTCATCAACTGCGGCACTCATTTCATTGACAGCGGTCGCAGCCTGGTTAACTTCATCGTTTTGCTTGACCAATCCTCGACTACTTTCCTCAGTGACTGCTGCCATTTCTTCTGCAGCCGAAGCGAGTTGCGTTGAGCTGTCGGAAATATGGGTCAACGTGTCTTTTAAATTGTTTTGCATTTGAGAGATAGCAGCTAGCATCGCAGCTGCCTCGTCTCGGCCTGAAACCTTGAACGTCTGCGAAAGATCTTTATTCGCGATAACCTTGGCGATTGAAAGCGCTTCATCTAGAGGCTGAGTCACACTCCGCACCAGCAAGTAACCCAAAGCAATTGTGAGCGTCACCACAGTCAAAAGCAGACCATAGATTGTTACTAATCCGCTATGATAGATCTCACCCGCTAACACTCCCGCTGCTTTTGCACCTTGATCGTTATAAACCATCAAATCAGAAATTTGATCAACTAGAGTATTGGTAAGCGGACGAATAGCTGAGCTAATTAACGCCGAAGCAGCCGCGTTGTCACCAGAGACGAGCATAGGTTCTAACTGATTCAGGAGCCCTTCATAACGATCAGCGCTTGCCCTCACCTTGTCGTACAGCGACTGTTCTTCAGGACTTGCCACAACCGACTCATATCTGCCTATGAGTCTTGTGAATTCCCGCCGATAATCCGGAAAAGTTTTTACTGTCTGATCACGAACCACAGGGTCATTCGTGGTAGTTGCTCGAAGACTTTCCAACCTTAGCCTAAGGACACTTGAGTTTATAAGCCCAGCTAGCCGGATGCTGGCCATCCAATTTGTTTCAACATCCTGTTCTGCTTGACGAAGCCTTTCCAACTTATTAGCAGACAACAACCCCATCACAACGACCACAGCGACGATCACTGAAAAAATCAATGCCGCACGAGGCCCTATTTTAAGATCACGGAATTTCATGCAAAACCTCAATCGTAGACACAACTGAATATGTATCGGCTGAATCGTTTAATCCTTTAGGCTTAGAGAAAAATAGCTCCTATCAATGGAGTTGATACTGCCCCTCCTTATGACAGGTCAGCCGATAAACCTTGAATTGCCCCTGGTTTCCTAGACACTCTCCAAGCTCAGGAAATAGCGTTCCTGATACTCTACTGGAGACAGCTGCATAGCACTGCTGTGTCGACGTTTTGGGTTATAGAACATCTCAATGTAATCGAAAATATCACTTCTGGCTTCGTCACGCGTTGCGTAGATCCTTCCTCGGATTCGCTCCCGATTCAAAAGCTGGAAAAAGCTCTCGGCTACGGCGTTGTCGCGGCAGTTTCGCCGTCGGCTCATGCTGCTGACCAAATTGTTGGCCTTAAGGAAGCTTTGCCAATCTGAGCTACTGAACTGACTGCATTGGTCTGAGTCATCATCACTTGCTGCTATGGCTTCTCCCTCAGGCTGAAAAGCCGGTAATAAGCCACCCGTCATTTCATTCGGGCTGTTTAGAGTCAAGCAGTACCGCCGGCTTGCTGTACCTGAAGCCTTCTCGGTACACGTACCTCAGCTATCTTCAAATTCTCATTCTGAAAGAGGGAGTTCTGATCCCCATCTATCAGCTTGAGAACGCTGATGGCATTATGCTCACACTGCGTTGCCCATAGGTTTCATCACGCGCACTCGATGGGCCCATAGGAAGCCATCGGGATACGCCACACCTTCAAGGATCGTGTTGATGTCCAACGAAGACGCCCCGCCAGCCGTCACCCCGTCTGAAGATGCCGGGGTACCCTCGCCCGCTGCTGACAAACCTGTGGAGCTTGATGCCAACCGTAAGGGCCTTCAGGCCTACCTGGCACCAGGAGCTTCTGATTGGGCGCCATTGAATGAAGAAGCCTACATCGTCCTCAAGGGCGTTCCACCACCTGATCCAGCGAGGATCGTTTCCAACCGCACAGCTCTGTCGGATATGCTTGCTGCGGCATTGCAAGTTCCCAATCTGGGCTTCTTGGCAGGAAGTGGAACGTCTTTAGGCGCACCAGGTGGGCCAAGCATGTGGGATCTGTGGAAGCGCTCCATGTGCACAGCTGGCTCAGGGGATCCTACCGAAGCGTCAGCACGCGTGATGGATGTGGTGCACTACAAAGAAACCATCAATCCAAACATCGAGCATTTCCTTTCACAGTGCGACGCCTATCTCGCCTTCAACAAAGACGCGACCGTCGAAGAGTTCGTCAGCGAGGTCAAAGCAGTCATCCTGGACGCATGCTCTGCATTCCTGAGGGCCCCTACCGCCGATATTTCGGCATACAGGCAGTTGCTGCAGAAGCTGGCGAGACGACGAGTTCGAGATCCTCGCCTGAAGGTCTTCACCACAAACTATGACATGTGCTTCGAGACAGCAGCCTCTGACCTCGGCATGATGGCCATCGATGGTTTCTCCTACACCCGTAGGCGGCGGTTCGATGGCAAGCATTTTAGCTACGACATCGTCAGGCGAGAGGCGGAAGGTCATGAGTTCGCCGAAGGTGTGTTCCAGCTACTGAAGTTGCATGGATCAGTCAGCTGGAGCAGAGAGGAAAAGGACATCTACGAGGACAGTGCGCCTACGCCTGCGAACGCGTGCCTCATCTACCCTGCCAAAGGGAAATACCAGCAGGCATTCCTGCAGCCTCACCTGGAGCTTCTGTCGCGCTACCTGGAATTTCTGCGTCAGCCCAACAGTTGCCTCATCGTGGCGGGCTTCGGCTTCAACGATGATCATCTCTCCGAGCCAGTCTTTTCAGCTATCCAATCCAACCCTAGCCTGAAACTCATACTCTGCGATTTCCAATGCATCACGCACCTGCATAATCGGGGGCATCATGGCTCAAGCGACTATTGGGGCAGATTCCATGACCTCGCCAAGCGTGGCCTGGACATCCACTTCATCAGTGGCTCGTTCAGCGATCTGGTCAGCCACATTCCGCACCTGAGAACAGCCTCTCCCGCAGAGCAGTTGGCGAATGCCGTCAGACGCCTGGGGGGCCAAAACGCATGAGTTCTCTCGACGGGATTTTGGCCAGTAACCTCAAAATTGGCGTGGTTTCGAGTGTGAGCGCCCACCTGGTAAAGACCAACCTGGCACATGCCGGCAACGTGAGCGGCCAGTACTTGGGACACAACCGGTACGGTAAAGGTGAAGTGGGCGAGCTCGTGCTCATCGAAGGCCAGCAAGCAGTTCTGCTCGGGCGAATTACCGAGGTGACTTTACCTGACAGGGATCGCACAGAGATTTCCCAGGACTTTGCAGGTAGCCGACATATAGATGCGATCGGCTTCATACGCCTGCTCGGCTCCGTAAACCCGCAATCCTTAAGAGTCACGGCGGGAGTAAGCTCATACCCACGGCTTGGCGACCGTGTCTATTCCGCCCCAGGGGAGTTTATTTCCCAAATCCCGTTGCTGACTTCAACCGGGGTAGACGGTGCACCACCTGAGGTAGCGTTGAACCTTGGTCACGTTGCCGGTGACGGTGGATTTCCTATTGCTGTCACTCCCGAGAAAATTTTCGGAAGGCACTGCGCAATCCTTGGCTCCACAGGCGGAGGGAAGAGCTGGACGACATCCAAGCTGATCGAGGAGTGTCGCCGCTTCTCAGCCAAGGTAGTGCTGATCGATGCCACGGGCGAATACCGCTCACTCGTTGGCGATGACACAGTTCATTGCCACCTTGGCAGCCCTCTCCACTTAGCTGGAGGCTCTGTAGAAGTCGCGATTCCGCCGACGAGCTTCACCGAGTCCGACTTCATAGCCCTCTTCCAGCCATCGGGTAAAACCCAAGGCCCTAAGCTGAGGGAGGCGATCAAAAGCCTCCGACTCGTACATCTCGCACCTGACCTGTTCCCGAGGCACATCGTCTTTAAGGTAGACCAATCAAAAGAGGTCTATCGCGAGGCCATGAACAGAGGAAACAACGCAAGCCTAGTAGGAAATCCAACCACGCCATTTAACCCTCGTAAGCTGGTATCTCAGTTAGTGCAGGAGTGCTGCTACCCGACCGCTTTCAACGATTCTGAGCGTTTTGGGGGTGCGAGTAATGAGATCTCACACTGCTCATCCCTGATGACCCGCATCCTTGGCGTGATGGAGTCGCCGTCGCTGGGCTGCGTCTTCAGTCCCGCTGCCGACCTTCCCAGTTTCGTAGATCAACTGGAGAGCTTCATTCGCAGCGACAAGAAGCTGTTCAGGGTCTGCTTGAGCTCAATTGGATACGAGTTCAACGCTCGTGAGGTCGTGGCCAACGTTATCGGTAGGCTTCTTCTGCAGCGAGCAAGGGCTGAGGTTTTCAGATCAAGACCGCTGATCACTATCCTCGACGAGGCCCATAATTTCCTGGGGAAAACGGTCGGTAACGAGGATGACCTACAGAATCTGGATGCCTTTGAACTAATCGCGAAGGAGGGTCGTAAATACGGGCTGAACATATGCCTAGCGACGCAGCGGCCGCGAGACATAACCGAAGGCGTGCTCAGTCAGATGGGTACCCTGCTCGTCCACCGGCTTACTAACGACCGTGACCGCGAAGTCGTTGAACGAGCCTGCGGTGAGATCGATCGCTCCGCTGCTGCATTCCTGCCAAACCTAAAGCAAGGTGAAGTGGCGATGGTAGGTGTCGACTTCCCGATCCCGGTGACGATTCAGATTGCCAAACCAACTCAGCCACCAAAGTCTGACGGCCCCAGCTTCCAAAGCACTTGGGGGAAGCCAAGCTAGTCTACTACCCAGTGGCGCCCTTCTATCGTTGAAGCGCGCCACTTGCGGTCGCTGCAGGCTGGCGAAAATTATGTGTCAGCAATAATTATTGCCTTTCCATAATTCGACCTAAACCGTCGGCTTACGGTCAGCAAGGCTCTCCGCCGCCCTCCTTGGCAGATTTAGTAACCCTTCCGTAGGCGTCATCAACCAAAATCGCATCGCCTTCCTCATCGAACATCACAGCAAGCCACCGCGCCCGCTTCATCTCAGCTACTTGCGAGAAAAAGCAGCTCTCGCACAAGTGAAGCTCATACTCCTCGCCGCAATATGTTGAACCCTCGCCCCATGACGCATGCATCGTTCCGTACTGAGGCTCACCTTCGCCATCTCGCGTAGACATACCGCAAACATCGCAAATCACGTCGATGGCCATGTCATGTTCACCTGCTTGCGTGACCTTCATACGTAACCGTCCGGCCAAGTCACCTACCGAACTCCAGCATTAAGGGCGATGGTGTCCGCGTATTTTTAAGCGGACGCGATCGCCCTTATCGCCAGGATTTGCATGCGCCAACGAAGCTCTTACCCCAAACCATTTAAAGCCCAAGTCGTCCAGGAATGCCTGCAACCCGGAGCGACGATTTCCAGCGTAGCCATCCATCACGGCATCAACGCCAACGTTATCCGCAAGTGGCTACCGACTTACAGGGATCAATCGCATGCAACCTTGCCTGCTTTCGTTCCGGTGAAAACGGCACCAAGGCGAGCATCAGAAGAGATGGTGATCATCTCGCTGCCTCTGGGCGATAAGTCCATCACCGTAAAGTGGCCAGCCTCGGATCCGGACGGCTGCGCGTGTTTCATTCGTGGCTTGGCCCTATGATTCGCGTCGATGCCATCTGGCTCGCCACCGAGCCCATGGACATGCGCGCCGGCACTGAGACTGCATTGGCCAGAGTGGTCGCGGTGTTCGGTGCGGCGAAGCCGCACTGCGCTTACATCTTTGCCAACCGCCGGGCCAACCGGATGAAAGTCCTGGTGCACGACGGCGTCGGTATCTGGCTGGCGGCGCGGCGTTTGAACCAAGGTAAGTTTCATTGGCCAGGCCTCCATCGTGGGACGGAGGTCGAACTCGACCCTGAACAACTTCAGGCGCTGGTACTTGGATTGCCCTGGCAACGAGTCGGTGCGGGCGGCGCAATTACATTGCTTTGAACGCTCCTTTCGGCTGTAGCACTCGGGCTGCTTTGGTAAAATCCACGGCATGACTTCCTTGCCCGATCTCGACCAAATGACTCCCGAACAACTGCGCGCACTGGCTGCGCAGTTGATGTCCAAGATTGAGACCCAGGACAGAAAGATTCATCGTGCTGAGACGATCATCGAGCAACTCACTCACGAAATCGCCATTCTCAAACGCCACAAGTTCGCCAAGCGCAGCGAGCATATCAGCCCGGCGCAAGACAGCCTGCTTGATTACCTGCTCAATACCGACCTCGAAGCCTTCGAGGCGGAGTTAAAAGCCCTTCATCCCGCACCTGCGCAGACAGAACCACGCCAGCAACCCAAGCGTGCGCCGTTACCGCCGCAGTTCCCGCGTACCGTGATCCATCACGAGCCAGACAACACCCAATGCACCTGCGGCTGCCAGCTTCAGCGTATCGGCGAAGATGTCAGTGAGAAGCTGGACTACACGCCGGGCGTGTTCACCGTCGAACAGCACGTTCGTGGGAAATGGGCCTGCCGCCAATGCGAAACGCTGATCCAGGCGCCGGTGCCGCCGCAGGTAATCGACAAAGGCATCCCCACGCCGGGCCTGCTGGCCCATGTAATGGTGGCCAAGTTCGCCGACCACCTGCTGCTGTATCGACAGGAAAAGATCTTCGGTCGTGCCGGTCTGGCCATCCCGCGTTCGACCCTGGCACAGTGGGTGGGCCAAACTGGCGTGCAGCTTCAGCCCTTGGTCGATGCGCTGCGCGAAGTGGTGTTGGCCCAGCGCGTGGTTCATGCCGATGAAACGCCGGTACAAATGCTGGCTCCAGGCGAGAAGAAAACCCACCGCGCTTACGTTTGGGCCTACGGCACTACGCCGTTCTCGGTCTTAAAGGCTGTGGTCTACGACTTCAGCTCCAGCCGTGCTGGCGAACATGCGCGTAACTTCCTGGGCCCCTGGAACGGCAAGCTCGTCTGCGATGACTTTGCCGGCTACAAGGCCAGCTTCGAGCTGGGCATCACCGAGATCGGCTGCATGGCCCATGCACGCCGCAAGTTCTTTGACTTGCATGTAGCCAATAAGAGCCAATTGGCGGAGCAGGCGCTTCACTCGATTGGCGGGTTGTACGAAGTCGAGCGACACGCCAAGAAAATGAGCGACGAAGACCGTTGGCGATTACGTCAGGAAACAGCCGTGCCCATCGCCGAAAAGCTGCATGAGTGGATGTTGGCCCAGCGTGAACTTGTGCCTGAGGGTTCGGCCACGGCCAAGGCTCTGGATTACAGCCTCAAACGCTGGGTAGCGCTAACGCGCTACCTGGAAGATGGTGCTGTGCCCATCGACAACAACCAGATCGAGAACTTGATCCGGCCGTGGGCGCTTGGGCGGTCTAACTGGTTATTTGCCGGGTCGCTGCGCAGCAGCAAGCGGGCGGCGGCGATCATGAGCCTGATCCAGTCGGCGCGTATCAATGGGCATGATCCGTATGTTTACCTCAAGGATGTGCTGACGCGGCTGCCGACGCAGCGGGCCAGCGAGATCGGCCAACTGCTGCCGCATCAATGGACACCTGCCTGAATCACGTATCTCTAGTGCGGTCATCTATCTTCACAAGTTCCGACAGCGGCTAAAAGCCGCTCCAAGACCTGCGCTTCAACCCCCCCTTCATCGCTGCCCTCCCTGAACGCAGAGCAAGTCGCCGCATTATTGCCACTTGAATAATGAAATACTGCGATTACGCCGCCTGGCCCGACTCCTGTGTGCCCAACAAGCATATGCCCACTTTTAGTTCCGCCGATCATCAAGCCCAGCCCATAGCCCGGACTGGCCCACGGCCTTCCTTGCATTGGCCCTCCGAGCACAATTGCATCATGCATTTCATGCAGCAATGAAGAAGGAAGAAGCTTCCCGGTCAGCAGCTTGTTCAGCAACATAGTCGCCTCTGAGAGCGGGCCTACCAGCAAACCATGATAGACCCAGCCAGGGTGGTATGACTCAATGGCTCCCAGATATACCTCATCCAGATCTTCTTGCTTTTTTGCGAGCCGAGTATGTGTCAAACCGAGGGGCGACAGCACACGTTGGGTCAGTGCAGTTCCTAGACTTACCCCCGTAACTCGCTCGATCAGTCTGGCAACAAGCATGTAGCCTACGTTGGAGTATCGCCAGCCAGCCCCTGGTGCGTAACGTAGTCTGGCACCGTCAAGACGTTGCATCATTTCATCTGCTGACCACGGCGCCTGGCCCTCGGCAACAGCCGCGTAGTACTCCTCCAGCTCTGAGTAGTCCGCAAGTCCGGCTTGGTGTTTGAGCAGTTGCCGAAGAGTGAACTGGCCTTCTTGGACATGATCGTCAAGCTGGATCAATCCGTCACGAACAAGAGAAAGCGCCGCCGCAGCTAACACCGTCTTGGTAAAGCTCCACCAAGGGACAACCACTTGTGATTGCTCCGGAGGCAACTGTTTACCGTTCAATATTGTGGAACAAAGCATCCTTAGACTTCCTTGTAGGGCGAAGGCTTGAAACCAGCGAAGGCTTCGGCAGAAAAGAGCATTGACTATTACAGGGTATAGTGGCCGTGCAGACTGCCCAGGGATCAATCGCAGATTGCTTCCATTTTACGGTAGCTACATGCGTCCTCACAGCGGACACTCGAAAAGATCCTGATACTCGGTCATAGCTTCACGCGCGAAGCGATTGCTTCAGGGTGGCAGGAAGCGGAGCCAATCTTTATCCCAATCGAGCGAGGCGGGCTTATCGTGTGATGGCCAGACGCTTACCTTCATACAGCACCTCCGCAAACTGCCTGCATGTGCCTAGCCAGACGCCACAACTCAATGCACAGCTTCCAGCGCCTAGATGCGAGGAGCCTACCCCTGACGGGCCAGTAACAGGCGATTGAGTGTACGCATGATAACCTTGTCTCAAGTTCAATCTCTGGAGCATCCCGCTTGAGCACGCTAGCTGCGCCCGGTTATTACGAGTCACTCCTTAACGCTCCTACTTTCTCCTGCGACCCTGCCGGCAAACGCCAAGCCGAGCGTTGGAAACGCCTAGTGGATGACATCCACAAATTGTAGTGGTCAACTCATCCCGGACAGGGTTTTGAGTTTTTCTTCAGCTTTCGCCGGAGCCAGTCCATCGTTGAACTGATGAGGTCGGATCCAGTTGTAGTGGCTCATCAGG